>CAUUBQ010000008.1:0-172527 GCA_963543405.1 uncultured Cupriavidus sp. | reverse complement strand
CAGATCTTCGAGGCCTACCGCGACAAGGTCGTGGAAGCCCGCACGCTGGTCGGCAACTGAACCCGGCATGGCTCGCATTGCCCTGAAGGTAGACGTCGACACACTGCGTGGCACGCGTGAAGGCGTGCCCGCGTTGCTGTCGATGCTGACGGCCCAGCAGGCGGAAGCCACGTTCCTGTTCAGCCTCGGCCCGGACCACACGGGCTGGGCGCTGCGCCGTGTGTTCCGGCCCGGTTTCCTGAAAAAGGTATCGCGCACGTCGGTGGTATCGAACTACGGCTTGCGCACGCTGATGTATGGCGTGCTGCTGCCCGGGCCCGATATCGGCCGCAAGGGCGCCGCGGAAATGCGTGCTGCCGCCGCGGCGGGCCATGAATGCGGCATCCATACGTGGGATCACGTGTACTGGCAAGACAACGTCCGCGAGCGCGATGCCGCATGGACGCGCCGCCAGATGCAGCAGTCATTCGAACGCTTCGTCGATATTTTTGGTGCGCCGCCACCGACCCATGGTGCGGCGGGCTGGCAGATGAACAACGAGGCGTTTCGTCAGATCGACGACTGGGGCATGGTCTACGCCTCGGATGGCCGTGGCACGGGACCGTATATTCCAACCGTGGATGGCAAGCCTTGCCGTCACGTGCAGATGCCTACCACGCTACCCACGCTGGACGAACTGATCGGCGTGGACGACCTGACCGAAGACAATGTGCATGAGGCCGTGCTGAAGCTCACTGAAAGCGATGCCGACCACGTCTTCACGCTGCATACCGAACTCGAGGGCGGCAAGCTGGCACCTGTGTTCAAGCGGCTGCTGGCAGGCTGGCGCGCACAGGGACACGACCTTGTGTCGATGGCCACGTACTACCGGCATCTGGACCGCAACGACCTGCCGCAGTTGCCGGTCACCTGGGGCGAAATCCCGGGCCGCAGCGGTGAGTTGATTATCCAGCCGTAGAGTTCCCCGACTGGTTTCGCTCCCCTCTCGCGCCATGCGGGAGAGGGGCTGGGGGAGAGGGCCGGCGCATCGGATACCGCCGCCGTGCCGGAACAAACCGACGGCCTTGCTTGATGTGGTTCCTTGCTGTACCACCCCTCTCCCCCACCCTCTCCCCATGCGGGGCGAGGGAGCCAAGACACTACAGTCTGTTTGCGCTTGGGCGTAGCTTGCGGTGCTGGTGGTCAAACAACCGACAGGCCATCGACGGCTCAAGCAGTCTTACGCGTTAGCCGCAGTCCATTAAACACCACCAGCAAGCTCGCGCCCATATCGGCGAACACGGCCATCCACATGGTGCCCATGCCCATCACGGTCAAGGCCAGGAACACGGCCTTGATGCCTAGGGCCAGCGCGATGTTCTGCTTCAAGATCGATGACGTACGGCGCGACAGCCTCACGAAGGTCGGGATCTTGCGCAGGTCGTCGTCCATCAGCGCCACATCGGCGGTTTCAATCGCAGTATCGGTACCGGCCGCACCCATTGCGAAACCGATATCGGCACGCGCCAATGCCGGCGCATCGTTGATGCCATCACCAACCATGCCAACCTTGCCCGCGTGCGTATGAGCCTGCCCGGTCAGCGCGGCGATGGCGTCTGCCTTGTCCTGCGGCAACTGATTGCCGCGCACTTCATCAATACCCACTGCTGCGCCAATTGCCTGCGCCGTGTGCGGGTTATCGCCCGACAGCATTAGCGTCTTCACGCCCAGCGCATGCAGTTGCTCGATGGCCTGGCGGCTGGTGTCGCGCACCGTATCGGCAACAGCAAACAACGCCAGCGCGCGCGGCGTGTGGCCTGGCTGTTGCGCCATGGCTGCCAGCATCACGATGGTCTTGCCCTGCCGCTCGATGGCCTCCAGCCGCGCTTCGAGCGCCGGCGAGCATGCGCCGAGGTCGTGAATCAGGCGATGGTTACCAAGGCAATAGGTCACCCCATTTATCACGCCGCGCACGCCCTGCCCCGGCAATGCTTCGAAATCCTGCACCTCGGATAGCGTGATGCCTGCGGCCTGGGCGGCCGTAGCCACCGCATGCGAAACCGGATGGTCGGAGCGCGCGGCCAGGCTTGCGGCAATCGCGCGTGCGTCGGGCGCATCGTCAGTCAACAGCGCCATATCGGTCTGCGCGGGCTTGCCGTGCGTCAGCGTGCCGGTCTTGTCCAGAGCCAGCCACGCCAGACGATGGCCCTGCTCCAGATAGACACCGCCCTTGACCAGAATCCCCTTGCGCGCCGCCGCCGCGAGGCCACTGACAATGGTGACCGGTGTCGAGATCACGAGCGCGCACGGGCAGGCGATTACCAGCAGCACCAGCGCCTTGTAGATCCATGCCAGCCACGCACCGCCCATCAGCAGCGGCGGCACCACGGCCACGCCAAGCGCGATCGCAAACACCACCGGTGTATAGATGCGCGCGAACTGGTCCACAAACCGCTGGGTCGGCGCGCGGCTTCCTTGGGCGGCCTCCACGGCGTGGATGATGCGCGACAACGTCGAATCGTTGGCCGGCGTCGTCACCATGTACTCGAGTTCACCCGACTGGTTGATCGATCCTGCGTAAAGCGCGTCGCCCGTGGTCTTGTCGACTGGCACGCTCTCACCGGTAATCGGCGCCTGGTCGAGCGCGGACTGACCGCGCAACACCCGCCCATCAAGCGCAACGCGTTCTCCTGGGCGCAACCGTACCGTGGCACCGACGGCCACACCACGCGCCGCTACCGCCTGCCAGCTTCCGTCCACCTGCAGCACGGTGGCCTGCTCCGGCGCCATCGCCATCAACCCGCGCACCGCATTGCGCGCACGATCCAGCGATGCCGCCTCGATGCGTTCCGCAAGCGCGAACAGCACCATCACCATCGCCGCTTCGGGCCACTGCCCGATCAGCAGTGCGCCGGTGACCGCAATGCTCATCAGCGCATTGATATTCAGGTTGCCGTTGCGCACGGCAATCCAGCCTTTGCGATAGACACCAAGCCCCGCGACCAGTACCGCGGCCAATGCCAGCGCGGCTGGCAGGTAAGGCGTAGCGACCTGGAACCATTCGGCCACTTCCGCGCCGACGGCGGCTACCCCTGCCAATGCCAGCGGCCACCAGGGCTTGGCCGGTTCCGATGCTGCGGCGGTGGCGCCTTCGTCGCTCAGCGGCTCGGCTTTCATGCCGAGCGACGCAATCGCCTTGACCACCGGGTCGAGGGTGTCGAGCGTATGGTGCACGGTCAGCACGCGCTGCATCAGGTTGAAATCGAGCGCCGCGACCCCGGCCATATTGCCGATCCGGTTCCGAATCAAGGTCTCCTCGGTGGGGCAATCCATGGCGTCGATGCGGTAGGCCGCCGCGCGCGTGCCGGCCGGCGCCGCTACCGGCTCGCTGATGGTGACCGTGGACCCGCACACCGAACCGCAGCAACTGGCGGCGTGGTCGTGTGCGTGGTCGTGTGCGTGGTCGTGATGATGGTGGGCATGCTCGTGTTCGTGGCCGTGATCATGCGAATGGTCGTGATCGTGCCCGTGACCGTGCGCCGCCGACGAGGGCGGCATGACGTTCTCTGGGGTGGAGCGAGCCATGACAGATTCCATTTTTGCGTTGTTGCCTGCCATTGAAGACCCTGTAGCCACTTCAGGGTCAAGCGCGGGTGCAATAACCCTGCGCCCATGACAGCAAAGTAATGTCCGACTCGGATGCCCCCGCTATAATCGCTGCCCATGCGCCGCCTGCTGCTCGTCTTCCTGTCGATCTTGCTGCCGCTCCAGTTCGCCTGGGCCGGTGCAGCGGCCTATTGCGCACACGAGACAGCGGACCAGCCGGCCGCCGTGACATCGCACTTCGGTCATCACACGCACGAGCACAAGGCAGAGAGTCATCAAGGCGCCGGCAAGGCGGCCAAACTGCCTGACGCCGACTGCACGGTCTGCCATTTCCCCGGATCGCATGGTGTATTCGCCGAAGTCAGCCTGCCCGGCGACTACCACTACGTGACCTTGCGCTACCAGCCACGCCTGTACGCATTCGGCTCGATACCCTCCCCAGTCCCGGACCGCCCTCAGTGGTCACGTTTCGCCTAGCCGGCGAGACGCAGACCTGCATCCGCATTCGCTGTACCGCTGACCGGTACGGCGGCCGTCTCGCCGATTTTCTCCTGCCTGAACTGGTGAATTTCGATGAGAAGCCTTCTATTGCCGCTGGGGTTCGCGGTCGCATTGCTGAGCCCGATGGCATCCGCCCAGGATGCCGCCTTGCCCACCCAGGAACCGGTCGGTCGCCTGAGCCTTGACGCCGCATTGGCCCTGGCCGCGGCGCAAAACCCCACACTGTCCGCTGCACGGATCGAAGTCGATGCCAGCGAAGGTGGCATCACGCAAGCACGCGTGATACCGAACCCTGAAGTCGCGGTGCTGATGGAAGATACCCGGCAGGCCACGCGCACCACCACGGGCCAGATAAATCTTCCAGTGGAGCTTGGCGGCAAGCGTGGCGCGCGGATTGGCGCGGCGCAGCGCGCCCGCGACGTCGCGCAGGCACAGCTAAGTACCGCGCAGGCCGATTTGCGCGCCAGCGTGATCGGCGCATTCTTCAATGTACTGATCGCCCAGGAGCGCGTGCGGCTGGCGGCCGGGTCGGTCGACATCGCCACCCGCGGAGCGCAAGCCGCGGCACGGCGCGTGGCGGCAGGCAAGATCTCTCCCGTTGAAGAGACCAAGGCCCAGGTCGAACAGGCCAACGCCGAACTGGAACGCGCCGAAGCCAACGCCGCACTGGCGGCCAGCCGCCAGACCCTGGCCACGTTCTGGGGCAACCCGTCGCCGCGCTTTACCGATGCCGACGGCAGCCTCGACGCCCTGCCCGCGCGTCCCGAGGCCGCGCTGTTGCGACAGTCGTTGGACAGTGCACCCGCATTGCAGACCAGTGAGCGCGAACTGGACCGACGCCAGGCCGAAATCAATGTGCAGCGCAGTCGCCAGTACCCGGACGTAACGGTTAGCGTGGGGGCCAAGCGCGACAACGGTGCGCCCGAGCGCGGCACCTTCCCGGTGCTTGGCGTAGCCATTCCTCTGCCGCTGTTCGACCGCAACCAGGGCAATCTCTACACGGCCATTCGCCAGGCAGACAAGGCCGCCGACGAATTGCGCGCCACGCGCCTGCGCCTGGACCACGACCTGCAGCAGGCGTCGAGCCAGCTCACCGTATCGCGCGCCTCCGCATTGACGCTGCGCGAAACCGTACTGCCCGCCGCCGAGCGCGCGTTGCAGGCCGCCACACAGGGCTTCGAGGCCGGCAAGTTCAACTATCTCGACGTGCTGGACGCGCAGCGCACGCTGTTCCAGGCCCGCATCCGCTATCTCGGCGTGGTTGCCGGCAGCTGGCAGGCAGCCACCACGATCGATCGCATTCTTGGCCGCTGAGGCGCCAACGCAAGGAACACCGTCATGACATTGACTCGCAAACAGGGCGTGGCCATTGCCGCCATCGTGATCGCCGGATTGATTGCCGCGCTGGCGCTATTGCTGTCCGGCCGCAGCGACGAGCATGCCCACGAAGGCCACGAGGATGGCGAAGCCAGCCACGCCAGCCCCGCATCATCCGCAGAAGCCGGACACGCCAATGAACCCGCAGGCCTGATTGCGCTGACGCCGGAACAGATCCGCAATGCCAATCTCGTCATCGCCACCGCCGGTCCGGGCAAGATCCGCAGCGCGGTGGAATTTCCCGGCGAGATCAAGTTCAACGAGGATCGCACCGCGCATGTGGTGCCACGGGTGGCGGGTGTTGCCGAAGCGGTGGTCGCCAACCTGGGCCAGCGCGTGAAGAAAGGCGACCTGCTGGCCGTCTTTGCCAGTACACAACTGTCCGACCAACGCAGTGAACTGCTGGCCGCGCAGCGCCGACTGGAACTGGCGCGCACAACCTACGCACGCGAGAAAAAGCTGTGGGAAGACAAGGTATCCGCGGAGCAGGACTTCCTGGCTGCGCGTACCGCGTTGCAGGAAGCCGAAATCTCCGAGCAGAATGCCCGCCAGAAGCTGACCGCGATTGGCGCCACCACGTCGGCACGTGCGATCAACCAGTTCGAGTTGCGCGCGCCGTTTGACGGCATCGTGGTCGAGAAGCACCTGGCCCTGGGTGAAGCGGTGGCGGCGGAGACCGCGGTGTTCACCATCTCGGACCTGACCACGGTGTGGGCCGAGTTCGTGATCGCGCCGAAGGACCTCGGGCATGTCAGGCTTGGTGAGGCCGTGCGTGTGGCCTCCGCCGCGTTCGATGGCAAGGCGGACGGCAAGATTTCCTACGTGGGTGCCCTGCTTGGCCAGCAGACACGTACCGCCACCGCACGCGTGACATTGTCCAATCCCGAGATGGCCTGGCGTCCAGGCCTGTTTGTCACGGTCAGCGTGTCCACGGGCGAAACCGATGCCGCAGTGGTGATCGACAGCGAAGCCCTGCAAACCGATAGCGACCGCCCGCAGGTGTACGTGGAGGTGCCCGGCGGTTTCGCCGCCCGTGCCGTCAAGACCGGCCGCACCGACGGCAAGCGCATCGAGATCGTCGACGGACTGGCGCCCGGTACGCGCTACGTGGCCGGCAACAGCTTCGTGCTGAAGGCCGAACAGGGCAAGGCCAGCGCCGAGCACGCGCATTGATCGGGGGCCACCATGTTTGAACGCATCCTCCGGTTCTCGATTGCCCAGCGCTGGCTGGTCATGCTGGCCGTACTGGCCATGGCCGCACTCGGCCTCTACAACTATCACCGCTTGCCAATCGATGCGGTGCCCGACATCACCAACGTCCAGGTGCAGATCAATACCGCCGCGCCTGGATACTCGCCGCTCGAAGCCGAACAGCGCGTGACCTACCCGCTGGAAACCGCGATGTCGGGATTACCGGGGCTGGAACAGACGCGCTCGCTGTCGCGCTATGGCCTGTCGCAGATCACCGTGATTTTCAAGGACGGCACCGACATCTACTTTGCGCGGCAACTGGTCAACCAGCGCATGCAGGAGGCGCGCGAACACCTGCCGCCCGGTATCGCGCCACAAATGGGGCCGATTTCGACTGGCCTGGGCGAAATCTACCTGTGGACCGTGGAGGCCGAACCCGACGCGCGCAAGCCGGACGGATCGGCCTACACGGCCACCGACCTGCGCGAGATCCAGGACTGGATCATCAAGCCGCAGTTGCGCACGGTGCCCGGCGTTACCGAAATCAACTCGATCGGGGGCTTTGCCAAGGAATACCTGGTAGCGCCGAACTCGGAGAAGCTGGCCTCGTACGGCCTGTCGCTGCAAGACGTGGTGCAGGCGCTGGAACGCAACAACAGCAATGTGGGCGCCGGGTATATCGAACGGCGTGGCGAACAGTATCTGGTGCGCGCACCGGGACAGGTGAAATCGATCGACGATATTCGCGAAGTCATCGTCGGCACCGCGCAAGGCCAGCCGATCCGCATCCGCGATCTTGCGGAAGTGGGACTGGGTCGCGAACTGCGCACCGGCGCCGCCACCGATAATGGCCGCGAGGTCGTGCTCGGCACCGTATTCATGCTGATTGGCGAGAATAGCCGCGCGGTCTCGCGCGCGGTGGATCTCCGCATGGCCTCCATCAACAAATCGCTGCCCGCCGGGGTCAAGGCCGTAACGGTCTACGATCGCACGACGCTGGTGGACAAGGCCATTGCCACGGTCAAGAAGAACCTGCTCGAAGGCGCGGTGCTGGTCATCGCCGTGCTGTTCCTGTTCCTCGGTAACCTGCGCGCCGCGTTGATCACCGCCATGGTGATACCGCTGTCGATGCTGTTTACGTTCTCGGGCATGGTGACCTACCGGATCAGCGCGAACCTGATGAGTCTGGGTGCGCTGGATTTCGGCATCATCGTCGACGGCGCGGTGGTCATTGTTGAAAACTGCGTGCGCCGCCTGGCCCACGCACGCGAGCGGCTCGGACGGCCGCTCACGCGCGAGGAACGGTTCGAGGAAGTGTTCGCCGCTGCCACCGAGGCACGTCGTCCGCTGGTGTTCGGCCAGTTGATCATCATGATCGTCTATGTGCCGATCTTTGCGCTGACCGGCGTCGAAGGCAAGATGTTCCACCCGATGGCAATGACGGTGGTGGTGGCCTTGCTTGGCGCGCTGCTGCTGTCGGTCACGTTCGTACCGGCAGCGGTGGCGTTGTTTATCGGGAACCGCGTGGACGAGAAGGAAAACCGCGTGATGGCCTGGGCCAGGCGCTGGTATGAGCCGGTGTTGAAGCGAGCGCTTGGCAATACCCCGGTGGTCCTGACCGCGGCAACCGTCGCGGTACTGCTCAGCGGTCTCCTGGCGACACGCCTGGGCAGTGAATTCATTCCGAACCTCAATGAAGGCGATTTCTCGGTGCAGGCATTGCGCATACCGGGCACCAGCCTGACGCAGTCCGTGGCCATGCAGCAGCAGATCGAAACGCGGCTCAAGGCGAAGTTTCCCGAGATCGAGCGGGTATTCGCGCGCACCGGTACCGCGGAAATTGCCTCGGACCCGATGCCACCCAATGCGTCGGATGCCTACATCATGCTCAAGCCACGGGATCAGTGGCCCGACCCGTCACGCACGCGCGAATCGTTGCGCGCGGCAATGCAGGCCGAACTGGAGACCATCCCCGGCAACCGCTACGAGTTCTCGCAACCGATCCAGCTACGCTTCAACGAACTGATTTCAGGCGTGCGCAGTGACGTCGCGGTGAAGCTGTTCGGCGATGACAACGCCGTGCTCGATGCCACGGCGCAGAAGATCGCCCAGGTATTGCAATCGGTGTCGGGCGCCACGGAGGTCAAGGTGGAGCAAACCACCGGCCTGCCTGTGCTGACCGTTGATGTCGACCGCTCGCGCGCGGCACGCTACGGCTTGAACATGGTCGACGTGCAGGATACCGTGGCCATTGCCATCGGCGGTCGTGACTCGGGCGTGTTCTACCAGGGTGACCGCCGCTTCAATATCGGCGTGCGCCTGCCTGAGGGGGTGCGTACCGATGTGGAGGCATTGCGCCGCCTGCCGATTCCATTACCGAAGGGCTCCAACTCCGGCTCCGGTGCCATCGGCACCAGTTATATCCCGCTCGGCGAGATTGCCACGCTTGATATCGCCCCCGGCCCGAACCAGATCTCGCGCGAGAACGGCAAGCGCCGCATCGTCATCAGCGCCAATGTGCGCGGCCGCGACGTGGGTAGTTTCGTACCGGACGCGATGGCGGCCATCGACTCGCGCGTAACCATTCCGAGCGGCTACTGGATTGCCTGGGGCGGTACGTTCGAACAGCTGCAATCGGCCACCGAACGGCTGCGGATCGTGGTGCCGGTGGCGCTGCTGCTGGTGTTAGTGTTGTTGTTCGTGATGTTCGGCAATCTGCGCGATGGCCTGCTGGTATTTACCGGAATTCCGTTCGCGTTGACCGGCGGCGTGCTGGCACTCTGGCTGCGCGGCATTCCGCTGTCGATTTCGGCTGCGGTCGGGTTTATCGCGCTGTCGGGTGTTGCGGTGCTCAATGGGCTGGTGATGCTGTCATTCATCCGCAGCCTGCGAGAAGAAGGACGTTCGCTCGACGAAGCGGTATTCGATGGCGCACTGACACGGTTGCGGCCGGTGCTGATGACGGCGCTGGTGGCTTCGCTGGGCTTTGTGCCGATGGCAATTGCCACTGGCACCGGGGCCGAAGTCCAACGTCCGCTGGCCACCGTGGTGATCGGCGGGATACTGTCGTCGACCGCGCTGACGCTGCTGGTGCTGCCGGTGTTGTACCGGTTGGCGCATGGCCGACGTGCTGGCACGGCTTGAAAGGCTTGCCCTCACCCCCAGCCCCTCTCCCGCATCGCGGGAGAGGGGAGCAAACACCCGCTATGCGCCAGCCTTGTCGGCGGAGCTATCAGGAAACTCCAGCTCGAACCGCGTCTGGTCTTCCACGCTGACCACCGACACGCTGCCGCCGTGCAAGCGCATGATGGTGTCGACGATGGCCAGTCCCAGACCCGTGGAGCCAGCCGAATTACGTCGTGACGGATCTGCGCGGTAGAAACGTCCGAACAGGTGCGGCAGGGCTTCGGCGGCGATTGCGGGACCGCCATTGACGATGCTGATGGCGGTATGCGTCGAATGGTTGCGCGATACCGCCATACAGACCGCGCTGCCCGGCGGCGCATGGCGTAGTGCGTTGTCGAGCAGATTGATGATCGCGCGCCGCAGCAAGGTCTGGTCGGCCATCACGGTCGCATGGCCGGTCACCGATACCACGAGGTTGCGGTCCGCCGCCACGGCCTCGAAATACTCGGCCACCTTGTCCAGTTCCGCGCGGGCATCGAGCGGCCGCGCACCAAGTGCCACCTGCGCATTGTCCGCACGCGCCAGGAACAGCATGTTCTCGATCATGCGCGATAACCGCTCGTACTCCTCCAGGTTCGATTCGAGCAGTGCTTCATACTCTGCCGGCGTACGGCGCTGTGCCAGCGTTACCTGGGTCTGCCCAACGAGGTTGCTGATCGGCGTACGGAAATCATGCGCGAGATCGGCGGAAAACTGCGACAAGCGCGTAAAGCTGTCCTGCAGCCGCGCCAGCATGCCATTCAACGCCCCGGCCAGATCGCGCAATTCCTCGGGCGCCCCGCCAACGTCGAGCCGCGTGGCCAGCCGGCTGGTGGTCACCGCCGCCGCGTCGCTGGCCATGCGTCGCAACATGCGCAGGCCGCGCCGCGCCAGCAGGAAGCCCAGCCCGGCCGCCACAATCGCGCCGCACAGCACCGCACCCAGCAGCTCGCTGCGATACTCGCGCATCAGTGCCACGCGGTATCCGGCATCGCTAAGCACAATGATTTCCACCGTGCGGCCCGTATCGCCAATCTGCCCTTGTGCCGCCATGCCGCGCGACGGCACGCCGTTGCGCGGATGCCAGGTTTGCAACTGGGATTTGTCAGGCGCAGTGCCTGCCGGCAGCACGCGCAGCGGCGGCAGCGGTTCGTTGTGCGGGTTCAGTGAAATCAGCGGATCGCCCGAGGGCGTGCGCACCACGAGGATCAGGCCCTCGTGACCCATCGCGATATCGGCAAAGCGGTGCGTATCGGTACGAATCTCGGTTTCGTCGGCCACCTCGCGCAGCAGGTGCCGCACCAGCAGCACCTCGCCGACGAGCTCGCTTTCGTCGCGCGACTGCAACTGGCTGCCGAGTGCGCTCGCCAGATAGGTCGCCACCCCGACCAGGATTGCGGCCGTGGTCAGCCCGTACGCTAGCGCGAGCCGCGTAGTCAACGACGATGGCATCCACGCGTCGAGCGCCCGGCGTGCGCGTAGCAGATGTCTCAGCGCTCGCCGCTCAGGCTTCATCGGATTCGTCGAGCACGTAGCCCATGCCACGCCGGGTGTGGATCAGCTTGTTCGGGAATGGGTCGTCGACCTTGGCACGCAGCCGGCGGATGGATACGTCCACGACATTGGTGTTGCTGTCGAAGTTCATGTCCCACACCTGCGACGCAATCAGCGAGCGCGACAGTACTTCGCCACGCCGCCGCGCCAACAGTTGCAGCAGCGCGAATTCCTTCGAGGTCAGGTCGATCTTCTGGCCGGCACGCGTGACGCGGCGGCGGATCGTGTCGATTTGCAGGTCCGACACTTCCATGAACTCGCTTTCGCGCAACGGCCCGCGGCGCAGGATCGTGCGGATGCGCGCAACCAGCTCGGCGAATGCGAACGGCTTGACCATATAGTCGTCCGCGCCCAGTTCCAGCCCCTTGAGGCGGTCTGACAGTTCGTCGCGCGCGGTCAGGCATAGCACCGGGGTGTCCTTGTCACGCCGCAGGTCTCGCAGCACCTGCCAGCCGTCGATGCCCGGCAGCATCACGTCCAGCACGATCAGGTCGTAGTGCTGTTCCAGCGCGTGGGCCAGCCCGTCCACGCCATCGCGCGCCAGGTCGGCCACGAAGCCGGACTCGGTCAAACCCTTCAGCAGGTAGTCGCCCGCTTTCGGTTCATCTTCGACAATCAGGATGCGCATGGTCATTCACTTCACACGCCTGGCATCGGGCCAGTTCGCGTTTCCGGTTTATTGCAGAACCCAGACACTATCCGAGGTTCGCCGCATTTGGGCGAACATTGCACGAATGTCATCTTGACCTTGCGGTTTGCCACAGGCAAACCCAGTACAATGCCGGCTGCTCCGAATCCGGCAACCTGCCGGTCCAGGTCCACCCGCGGTTCGACTTGAGTTCGACCCAAATCCAACTTAAGTTCGCCCGAGGTCCAGATGAAACGCCTGTTCGCCAGCTTCCTGTTGTGTCTTGCAATGCTTGCGCTGCCTGTGCCGCGCGCGGCAGCGGTCACGATGGCTTGCAGCGTAACGCAGGCAGTCGGATTGTCGATGCCCGAACGCCATGCCGCCATCAAGGCCGAGGCGGAAGCCGAGCTTGGCCGCGTCGACCACACGCGTTGCCAGGGGCGCGCGAATGGCGCGGGCGATGACATGCCAGTGTGGCACGATTTGCAGCCCGGCTGCGATACCCCCAATCATTCCAACGGTCATCAGCGTCGCCCTGCCGGTAGCACGTGCAACGCCTGTGCCGCGTGCGCGGCCAATGCGCTGGTCGCTTATTCGACGCGATAGAAATCGATGGATTGTCCGGCGTTGACAGCACGCTGGAGCCAGTCAGGATACTCGCCGGTACCGTCCCACGTTTGCCCCATGGCATTGCGGTAGATCACGCGCGGCGCGGCGGGAATCGCCGGCGCTGCGGGTGCGACGGAAGCTGCAGGCGCGTGGGCGGCATCGTTCAACGACAGCTCGCCTTGGCCATCTTCATCGTGTTCGGCAAAGCAGCCTGCTTCGACAAGATGGTCGAACGTCAGGCCATGGAGATCCATCTGCTCGCGGATCCATGCCACC
Organism: uncultured Cupriavidus sp.; assembly: GCA_963543405.1. Classification (GTDB taxonomy): domain Bacteria; phylum Pseudomonadota; class Gammaproteobacteria; order Burkholderiales; family Burkholderiaceae; genus Cupriavidus. Next base: position 159,641 of record CAUUBQ010000008.1, on the reverse strand, counting down.
GCGGCTTGTTTGGCTGCTACAGACTCGGACATGACTTATCGTGCGCGCCCGCCACCGTGTCGGGCGGGCTGGGGAAAAGGATTCGGGGGATTTGGCCCGGGCAGGAAAACCGGCAGGCCAGACCGGGATTCTACAGGGTGTTGGCCCTTCTATTGCGAAAACCGGCGGAATACATTGTCCAGCGGCGGATGTTCCTGCAGCGCAAAGCGCATGTGGCAAGACGTCCGGATCGTCGGGATCGAATGACAGCAATGTCATTGATGGGTCATGTTGGCGTGGGCGCCGCGTGAATAGACTTCGGTTCAAGGTCGCACGACGACCGGTACTAACGGCCCAACTGCCTCCAACCTCGAACCGCAAGGAGTCCAACATGCTCAAGAAAGCCCTGCTCTACACCGCACTGACCGCAACGCTGGCTGGCGCCGCTGGCCTGGCCAACGCTGCCCCGCGCAATCCTGACCCGTTCACTGACGGCGCACGCGTCACCAGTCGCGATGGCTATGTCGATCGCATCGGCACGCGCGACGTCTACTCGGACGGCGCTCGCGTTGGCACCCGCGATGTCTTCACCGACGGCGCACGCGACGTGCGTAGCGCGCGCGATCCGTTCAGCGACGGCGCCTGATTCGCACACTGACCCCATGCGCGGCGGCGCGCTAGCTTGACGTTGCCGCCAGACTCATGAACTGCGCCGCGGGCACCGGCTTGCCGAGCAGGTAGCCCTGCAGCGCATCACAACCCAGACTTGCCAGGAACGACTGCTGCGCAGCCGTTTCCACCCCTTCCGCCACCACCTGCAGATTCAGCGTGCGACCCAGCGCCACGATGGCGGACACAATCGCGGCATCTTCCGAATCTTCCGCCAGATCGCGCACAAAACCGCGATCGATCTTGAGTTCGCTGGCCGGAATACGCTTCAGGTGCAGCAGGCTCGAATAGCCGGTACCAAAGTCGTCGATCGCAATACGTACGCCCATTGCATCGAGACGCGTCATGATGTCCAGCGTTTCCTCGACATCGCGCATTGCCGTGCTCTCGGTAATTTCGAGTGTCAGGCATGCGGCCGGAACCCCATGCTCGTGCAATGCCGTTTCCACCGATTCAATCATGCCCGTATCGCAGAACTGCAATGCCGACAGGTTGACCGCCATCGACCAGCCGGTGTTTCCGAAGGCATGCCATGTGGCAAGCTGACGGCAGGCTTCGTTCAGGACCCATTTGCCGATCGGCACGATGGCGCCGGTTTTTTCGGCCAGCGTGATGAACTGGTCTGGCATCAGCAGACCTTGCACCGGATGGTTCCAGCGCAGCAGCGCCTCGGCACCGACCAGCCGGTTGTCCGATGCCGCGAACTTTGGCTGGTAATGCAGTTGCAGTTGATCGTTGCGCAACGCGCCGCGCAGGTCCTGGATCAAGGTTTGCTGGGCGCGCGCCTTATGGTTCATCGAGCTTTCGAAGAAGCAGTAGGCGTTGCGGCCGGCGCCCTTGGCATGATACATCGCGGCGTCGGCATTGGTCATCAGCGCGTCCTGGTCGGCACCGTCCGCCGGAAACAGCGCGATGCCGATACTGCCCGAGACATTGAGCACGTGCCCTGCCACGTGCACGGTTTCGCGCAGCGCTTCGATCAGCTTTTCCGCCACCACGCCGGCATCGGCAGGTTCATCGACCCGTACCAGCACCACAAACTCGTCGCCGCCTACCCGCGAGATGGTGTCCTCGGAACGCGTCGACATGCGCAGCCGGCTGGCAATTTCCACCAGCAGGCTGTCGCCGACCTGATGCCCATACGTGTCATTGACGGCCTTGAATCCGTCCAGGTCGACAAACAGCACGGCAAACGTGCCATGTTGTCGCGTTGCGGACCGGATCGCCTGCTGGAAGCGATCTTCCAGCAGCACGCGATTGGGCAGGTGCGTAAGCTTGTCGTGCAGGGCCAGGAATTCGAGCTCCTGGTTGGCCACGCCCAACGCATCGGCCAGCACGGCAGTTCGCATTTCCAGGCGCATGTCGAGCACCGACGTGATCAGCGCCATTGCCAGTACACAGACGGTGATGACCAGGATCGGCAAGGCCAGCGCATGGCTATCCAATCCGTCGCGCACCGCGCCGCAAACACTTCCCAACGGAAATCGCGCCGCGGCCATGCCCGTGTAGTGCATCGCCGCGATGGCTCCGCCCATGACCAGCGCGGCACCGAAACGCAACTGATGCACGCGCGGCATGTTCCGCCGCAGCCTGAAGGCGATCCAGAGCGCCGCACCCGACGCGACCACCGCAATCACGATCGACAGCAGGAACAGCCACGGGTCATAGTCGATGCCCGGCTGCATGCGTAGCGCGGCCATCCCGGTGTAGTGCATGCTGGCCACCGCGGCACCCAGCACCAGCGCCCCCAGCACCAGCCGCCTGCCCGGCAGGTAGTCCTGGCTGACCAGATGCAGGGCAAACGCCGAGGCCAGCACGGCAATCAGCAGCGAGAACCCCGTAATGGGCAGGTCGTAACCAAGCGGAATCGGCAGGCTGAACGCCAGCATGCCGACAAAATGCATCGACCAGATGCCCAGGCCCATGGCGATGGCCCCGCCGGCCAGCCACATCCTTGCGTAGCGGCCGCGTTCGGCAGTGGAGATGCGCCCGGCAAGGTCCAGCGCCGTATAGGACGCCAGCACCGCAACAAGCACGGAAAACAGGACGAGGGACGCGTCGTAACTCGGGGAGATCATGGGAGCGCGTGACGGGGCAGTGGCTTTCTGGACCCGCGATTCTGGTGGCAGTCGGAGGCCGGGCGTGAATTTCCCGCTATCCGTAAGGGTTATCGGCGGTTTCATCCCAGACTAAAGCGGGATTGTGCAACAAGTGCATTGCTGCCGCACGGACATCGTCCGACAAACTCCTACATTGCAATCAGCGCCCGCCCGAGAGGCCACGAGCGCGCTCACACCTATGCTTGAGGCGTGATGAACGAATGACGTTGGAATAAACGACGTTGCACGGAGAACCGCATCATGTGGAAACGACTCGCAGGCGCGCTCGCAGTGGGCGCATGTTGGTGGGCTATCTCGGGTTGCACGGCAACCGGTGCGGTCGCCGGCGGTGTAGTCGGCCACGAGGTCACCAACGGTAGCACGGCCGGCACGGTCGGCGGAGCCGTAGTCGGTGGCGTGATTGGCCACGAGCTAGGCAAGTAATATCGATTTCCGCGGCCTGAACGGCGGGCAGGGTCGTTCAAGTTTGCGCGGCATGGACTCTTTGATGGGAAGGACATGCCGCCGCGCGCCGCGCCATGCGCCTCAGCCATTTATCTGGCTGAAGCACATGGCGCGGTAGCGGGAAACCTGCAATGAGGAAGCCCCGGAGAGTTCCGGGGCTTTTTCTTTTTCTGGTTTTGCTTTTTGGTTTTTGCTTTTTTGCTTTTTGGCTCCCCTCTCCCGCACGGCGGGAGAGGGGTTGGGGGAGAGGGCAACGAGGTTCAAATTGCCGATATCGCATCTTGATATGCTGGCCCTCTCCCCCGCCCCTCTCCCATTGCATGGGAGAGGGGAGCAAACCCTGAGTCATTCAATACGACTTCGGCAACCCCAGTACCCGCTCCGCGATATGGCACATGATCAGTTGCGCGCTGACCGGGGCGATGCGCGGAATGTACGACTCGCGCAGGTAGCGCTCCACGTGATACTCGCGCGCATAGCCCATGCCGCCCAGCGTCAGCACTGCCGTCTGGCACGCCTGGTGCGCGGCCTCGGCGGCGAGGTATTTGGCCGCATTGGCCTCGGCGCCGCAAGGCTTGCCGTTGTCATATAGCCAGGCCGCCTTCCAGACCATCATGTCAGCTGCTTCCAGCGCCATCCACGCTTGTGCCAGTGGATGCTGGATACCCTGGTTTTGTCCAATCGGTCGCCCGAACACGGTGCGCTCGCGCGCGTAGCGCGTGGCGGCCTCCAGCGCGGCGCGTCCCAGGCCCACGGCTTCGGCGGCAATCAGGATCCGCTCCGGATTCAGCCCATGCAGGATATATTCGAACCCCCTGCCCTCCTCGCCGATGCGATCCTCGGCGGGTACCATCAGCCCGTCGATAAACAGCATGTTCGAATCGACCGCGCCGCGACCCATCTTGTCGATCTCGCGCACTTCGATGTGGTTGCGGTCGAGCGTGGTATAGAACAGGCTCAAACCCTGCGTGGGCTTGGCTACGGCATCGAGCGGCGTAGTGCGTGCCAGCAGCAGCATGCGCGTAGCCACTTGTGCGGTGGAGATCCAGATCTTGCGGCCATCCACGCGATAGGCGCTGCCATCGGCGGTGCGCACGGCCTGCGTCTTCAGATGGGTGGTGTCCAGGCCGGCATCGGGCTCGGTTACCGCAAAGCAGGCCTTCTCGTGGCCTGCGATCAACGGCGGCAGCGCCGCGGCCTGCTGGACCGGCGTGCCAAACACCACCACCGGATTCAAGCCGAATACGTTCATGTGGATCGCCGATGCACCGGAGAATCCGGCCCCCGACGCCGACACGGTCTGCATGATCAGCGCGGCCTCGGTGATCCCCAGCCCAGCTCCGCCGAACTGCTCCGGCATGGCAATGCCAAGCCATCCGGCACCGGCCATTGCCTGATGGAACGCTTCGGGAAACCGGTGCTCGCGATCGAGTTCGGCCCAGTAGTCGGGACCAAAGTCCGCGCAAAGCTGCGTGACCGCATCGACTATCGCGTTTTGCTCGGGTGTTCTTTCAAAGTTCATCTGAACAGTCCTTATTCCGGCTGAATCCCGGCATCCTTGACGAGCCTGTTCCACTTGACCAGTTCGGTACCGACAAAGCCCGCAAACTGTTGCGGCGTCTGGCCGAATGCCTCGAAGCCAAGCGCCTCGAATTTTGGTGCCACGTCCTTGCTGGCGGCGATCTTCGACAACTCGCGATTCAGGCGCTCCACAATCGGCTGGGGCGTTCTGGCGGGCGCGAACACGCCGTTCCATGACGTGATGTCGAATCCCTTGAGCTCGGGCGTATCGGCAAGCGGCGGCAGGTCTGGCAACAGGCGGCTACGCTGCGCGGTGGTCACGGCCAGTGCGCGCATCTTGCCGGCCTTGACATTGGCGATGCCGGCGGCCACGTCGACAAACATCATCGGCACCTGCCCCGCGATGACATCGGTCATGGCCGGGGGCGTGCTCTTATACGGCACGTGCAGCAGATCGATATTCGCCATGCGGCCCAGCGTGGCACCCGACACGATGCCTGTACTGTTGCCGCTGGCATAAGACATCCCCGGATGGGCCTTGGCGTAGGCAATCAGCTCGCCCACGCTCTTCACCGGCAGCTTCGGATTGATGACCAGCATGAACGGCAGGTTGCCCATGCGCGCGACCGGCGTGAAATCCTTGATCGGGTCATAGGGCAACTTCTTCATCAGCGACGGATTGGCCGAATGCGTGGTGTTCGTGGTCATGAACAACGTGTAGCCGTCGGGCGCGGCCTGCGCCACGAGTTCGGCGGCGATGGCGCCGTTGGCACCGGGACGATTGTCGACCACCACGTTCTGGCCCAGCGCATCGCCAAGTTCCTTGGCTGTGATGCGCGCCACGGCATCGGTACCGCTACCCGCCGCGAACGGCACGACCAGGCGGATCGGCCGGCTCGGGTAATTGTCGGCCGCCAGCGCGCCGAACGGCAGCGCCGCGGCAGGCAACGCCAGAATGGCGACGGCAAGCGTGCGCCGCACACGAAAATTCGGCATGGTGGTCTCCTCTGCTTTTATATGGACGGCCGCGCGGCCGGAAGCACTGCTCAGGCCGGGCGGATCACGCGATCCGGCGATTCCTCATACGGCGGGGCATAGATCACGAGCAGCTTGACGGGCTCATCGCTGATGACCGTGAAGACATGCATGGCATCGGCCGGAAAAAAGCAGCAGTCGCCCGGGCCGAGCTCCTGCGCATGGCCATTGACTTCGGCCCGCGCCCGGCCTTCCAGCACATAGCAAACCTGTTCGATCCCGGGATGCGCATGCGGGAGCGCGCCCTTGCCGCGCTCGATGGTGCCGTGGATGACTTCGAGCTGTGTGGCGCCAACGTTCTCGCGACCAATGATGCGGCGGTTCAGTGTGCCAACGTGGTTGGCCGGGTGATATCCGGCCACGTCTTCAGTGCGCACGAAATAGGCAGACGCCGCCTTGGCGGCGGCAGAGGATGCTGTCATGGGTGGGCTGTCTCCAACATTCGGCGTCCGCTCGATTCGGCGGCGCGCTGTTTTCATGTTTGTGAAACAGATTTTATGCCCATGAAAAATTGAGTCAACTAGGGGTTGCTACGGATAGAGCATCGGGAGTCTACGGTGGGTGCCGCACGCGTCAATACTGGCCACGCAGGTCGTACCTGCCGCGCACGAAACTGCACACCCGGCCGGACGTTTCGGCAATAACGTCGAGCGCCCTGGAGAAGCTGGCCTGCCGGTACACCGCGGAATACACCAGGGCGGGCGGCATGGGGTCGGTACGCACGATCCGCAGCAAGCCGGCATCGATGTCCGGCGTGAAGTAGTCAACGGCCAATTGGCTGATGCCAAGGCCCTCGATGGTCAGTTCGCGCAGCACGGTCAGGCTGTTGGTCGCGAATACCTTCTTGAACCGAAAGCCATGTTCATGGCGCCACGCGTCATAAAAGGCATTCTTTGCCGAGCCTGCCGACTGTTCGAGCACCGGATAGTCGGCCAGTTCTTCCGGTTTCAGCGGACGGTCCGGCAACTCGAGCTTGGGGCTTGCCATCCAGAAATCGTCGACCCGGCCCACTTCCACGCACTTGTACTCGGCACCCCAGTAGGTGCCAGGCAGGACTGCGAGGTCGATGGTATTGGCCTCCAGCGCACTGAACAGGTTCATGCCCGCATCCACCACGGGTTCGATCTGTAATGCCGGATGGTGTGACTTGAGTTCACGCAGCAGCTTTGTCAGCCACGTCAGCGCGACAAGCTCGGTAACGCCGATGCGGAAGGTGCCCTTGACCTCGTCATTCAAGCCTATTTCGCTGGCGATACGCTGCTTGAGACCCATGGCCTCCTCGGCGATCGGCAGTAATCGTGCACCAGCCTGGGTTGGAATCAGCCCCTTTGGCATGCGATGCACCAATTGCACGCCAAGCGCCTGCTCCAGTTCGATCACGCGCTTCGATACCGCCGACTGCGTCGTACACAACTTTGCCGCCGCAAGCGTGAATGATGCGTGCGATACGCTGAAATAGAAGGCTTCCAGCTGCTTGAAAGTTATGTTCACCAGTTTGTCCCACGAGTACCAGCCATTGGACGGTGGAGCAAAACTCGCACCACCCCGCAGCATGATACGAAAAAAAGGAATGGATGTGCCCGCCGATTACTCGTTTGTGGCATGCGATTTACGGCTCGATACTTGGCACATCGCTTCACCAGCCACAGGGAATCATGCTGACGCTATCCAACCGCCTCAACCGTATCAAACCGTCCCCCAGCTCCATGGCGGGACAGCGCGTGAGGGAGCTTCGCGCTGCCGGGCGCGATGTCATCGGCTTGACGGCGGGAGAACCGGACTTTGCCACGCCCATGCACATCCGCGAGGCCGCATGGCAAGCCATGAACGCGGGCAAGATCGGGTACACCGACGTTGGCGGCACGCCCGAATTGCGCGAGGCAGTGGCCCGCAAGTTTGCCCGCGAGAACCAGTTGCAGTACAAGCCTGGCGAGATCATCGTCAGCACCGGTGCCAAGCAGGTGATCTTCAACGCGATGCTCTGCACGGTGCAGGCCGGCGACGAGGTCATCGTCCCGGCCCCGTACTGGGTTTCGTATCCGGACATCACGTTGCTGGCAGGCGCCACGCCGGTGATGGTGGCTTGCACGCCGGATAACGGATTCAAGCTGAGCCCCGAGGACCTGGAGCGCGCCATCACGCCGCGCACACGCTGGCTTGTCCTGAACTCGCCCAACAACCCCAGCGGCGCCGCGTACTCCCGCGATGAACTGGTGGCACTTGCCGATGTGCTGGAGCGCCACCCGCATGTCTGGATCATGACCGACGACATCTATGAACATCTGATGTATGACGGCACCGAATTCTGCTCGATCGCCCAGGCCGCTCCGCAGCTTGCCGACCGGACCCTGACGATCAATGGCGTATCGAAGGCCTATGCCATGACAGGCTGGCGGATTGGCTACGCGGGTGGTCCGGCCGCGCTGATCAAGGCCATGGTAAAGCTTCAATCGCAGAGCACATCGGGTGCCAATGCCGTGGCACAGGCGGCGGCCCTGGCGGCCCTCGAAGGGCCGCAGGACTTCATTGCCCAGAACCGCCAGATCTACCGCGAGCGCCGCGACTTCATGGTCAATGCGCTGAACCGGATCCACGGCATCGACTGCAGCCCGCCACCCGGTGCGTTCTACCTGTTTGCCTCGTGCAGCGGGCTCTTTGGCGCGCGTACGCCCGATGGGCGCGAGATCCGCAACAGCGATGACTGGACCAGCTGGGCCCTGGAGTCGGCCAACATCGCCCTGCTCCCCGGTTCCGCCTATGGTGTCGACACCCATTTCCGGCTGTCCTTCGCCACCAGCATGGAAGTGCTGGCCGAAGGCGCCCGCCGCATCGCGGCCGCAGCCGATGCACTGAGCAGATAAGCCGCACTTACATCCGAGAGATCACCAAAGATCCCCGCAGCCCACCAGCGCACGCCTCCTCTTTCGCCACTACCACGCTCCCCCAATATCATGCGTAGACTGCCAAAGCGTTCGTTTTCCTCGCGCATTCCCGTGCTTCTGGCCGCAGGACTGTTCCTGGCCACAGGTCAAGCCGCCGTCGCCCAGGATACCTATCCGAACCGGCCCGTCCGGATCCTGGTGGGCTTTTCACCGGGCGGCTCCAATGACATCGTGGCCCGGCTGATTGCTCCCAAGCTGGCCGAGACACTGGGCAAGCAAGTGCTGATCGACAACCGGCCCGGCGCCGGCGGCAATATTGCCGCCGATACCATGCTGAAGGCTCCGGCCGATGGTCATACCTTGATGATCTGCACCACTGGCATGCTGTCCATCCAGCCGTATCTGCAGAAGATGAGCTATGACCCGCAGACGGACATCATCCCGGTCTCGCTGATCGCCAACACCCCTTACGTAGCCTTGGTCAATGCGTCGCTGCCGATCCACGACGTCAAGGAACTGATTGCCTACGCCAAGGCCAATCCGGGCAAGCTCAACTATGCCTCGTCCGGCAATGGCACGGCAGGTCACCTGGCCGGCGAGATGCTCAAGCTGCGCACCGGGATCGACATCGTGCACGTCCCTTACAAGGGCACCGGACAGGCCATGGCCGACCTGCTCGGCGGCCAGGTGTCCCTGATCTTCGACCAGCCAATCAGTTCGATGCAGTACGCCAAGTCCGGCAAGCTGCGCGTACTCGGCGTTGCCGCCACGCGCCGGCTGGACGGACTTCCGGACGTGCCGACCTTTGCCGAAGCGGGCGTTACCGCCTTCGATCCGGTCGCATGGACCGGGCTTTGCGCGGCCAAGGGAACCCCAGCCCCGATCATCGCGCGCCTGCAGAAAGAAGTGCAGCAGGTGCTGCGCCAGCCTGAGATCGCTCAGCGCCTGAAGCAGGACGGCATGGAAGTGGTCGGCAGCACGCCCGAGAAATTCCGCGAATTCCTGGTGACCGACAAGCGCAAATGGTCGGAGGTCATCAAGGCCGCCAACGTGACCATGAACTAAGGGCGACGAGCATGACAGACAAGCATGGCCAGCGCGCCATTCATCACGCCATCGAGCGCGTACCTTCCGAACTGGTTGAGCGGGCGGCACAGTTTCCATCGTCGATCCTGGCCGACGTTGGCGGCCGCCGAGGCGGCATGCATGGGCGCATTGCCGCAATGGACCCTCGCAGCCGTTTCTGTGGCCCGGCAATTACCGTCGAGGTTCGCCCCGGCGACAACCTGATGATCCACGCGGCGATGGCGATCGCGCAGCCCGGCGACGTTATCGTGGTCGATGGCAAGGCGGACCAGTCCTGCGCGCTGATGGGGGCGATCATGGCCAACCAGTGCAAGGCCATCGGCGTTGCCGCGGCCGTGCTGGACGCTGCCGCCCGGGATCTCGACGAAATCCGTGAACTCGGCTTTCCGATGTATTCCGTGGGCACCAATCCGAACGGCCCGACCAAGCTGGTACCGGGACGCGTCAATCATCCGATCCAATGCGGTGGCGTAGCCGTGCAACCGGGCGACCTGATCGTTGGTGATGCCGATGGCGTGGTAGTCATTGAACGCGACAAGGTTGCCGCCGTACTGGACCAGGCAGCCGAGAAAGTTGCAGCGGAACGCGCGCGAATCAGCAATATCCAGTCCGGCACCGCACTCAGGCCCTCGTGGCTGGAATCGGCACTGGTGTCGGCCGGTGTCATTGCCGAGGGAGAGGCGTTGTAACGTTGGTGTTGGTGTTCTCCCCTCTCCCGCATGGCGGGAGAGGGGAGCAGGCTTCTACTTCAGATCGAACCGGTCAAGGTTCATTACCTTGGTCCATGCGGCAACGAAGTCATTGACGAACTTCTCGCCAGCATCGGCGCTGGCATAGACCTCGCTCATCGCTCGCAGTTGGGCATGCGAGCCGAAGATCAGGTCCACGCGGGTGCCGGTCCACTTGCGCTTGCCGCTCTTGCGATCAACGCCCTCGAACGTATCGCGTGCCTCCGATAGCGGCTTCCACTCCGTTGCCATATCGAGCAGATTGGTAAAGAAGTCGTTGCTCAACGTTCCGGGCCGATCGGTGAACACGCCGTGTTTCTCCGATCCGGCATGGACATCGAGCACTCGCAAGCCACCGATCAACACCGTCATTTCAGGCACGCTCAACGTCAGCAGTTGTGCCTTGTCGATCAGCAGATGCTCGGACGCGATCCGGTACTTCCCCTTGAGGAAGTTACGGAATGCATCGGCAACCGGTTCGAGTGCGCCCACCGATTCCACATCGGTCTGTGCCTGCGACGCGTCCATGCGGCCCGGCGAGAATGGCACGGTGACGCGATGCCCTGCCTTCTCGGCGGCCTGTTCGACCGCAGCATTACCGCCAAGCACGATCAGATCGGCCAGCGAGATCTTCTTGCCGCCAGACTGCCCGCCGTTGAACTCGGCCTGGATGCCTTCCAGCGTCTTCAGCACCTTGCCCAGCCGGTCCGGCTCATTGGCGGCCCAGTCCTTCTGCGGCGCCAGGCGAATGCGCGCGCCATTGGCGCCACCTCGCTTGTCGGATCCGCGGAACGTAGAAGCCGACGCCCAGGCCGTGAACACCAGATCCGGCCCAGACAGGCCCGAGGCCAGCACCTTCTGCTTGAGCCCTGCAATGTCCTGATCACCCACCAGCGGATGATCGACAGCCGGAATCGGATCTTGCCAGATCAGTTCCTCGGCCGGGACTTCCGGGCCCAGATAGCGGGCACGCGGACCCATGTCGCGGTGCGTAAGCTTGAACCATGCACGCGCAAACGCATCGGCAAACTGGTCGGGATTCTGCAGGAAGCGCCGCGAGATTTTCTCGAACGCGGGGTCCATCTTCAGCGTCAGGTCGGTGGTCAGCATGGTCGGCCGTTGCTTCTTCGACGGGTCGAACGCATGCGGGATGGTTTCACCAGCGCCCTTGGCCACCCACTGGTTGGCGCCTGCCGGGCTCTTGGTCAGTTCGTACTCAAAACCAAACAGGTTTTCGAAGTATCCCATGCCCCACTTCGTCGGCGTGGAGGTCCAGGTGACTTCCAGCCCGCTGGTAATGGCGTCCGCGCCCTTGCCCGAACCAAACTTGCTGCTCCAGCCCAGGCCCTGAAGCTCCATATCGGCGCCCTCGGGTTCGGCTCCCACATTGTCGGCCGGGCCGGCGCCGTGGGTCTTGCCAAACGTGTGCCCGCCGGCGATCAGTGCGACGGTCTCTTCGTCGTCCATCGCCATGCGTCCGAAGGTGTCGCGAATGTCCTGCGCCGAGGCCAACGGATCAGGGTTGCCGTCAGGACCTTCCGGATTCACATAGATCAGGCCCATCTGCACTGCGGCAAGCGGATTTTCCAGGTTCCGGCCGCCATCGGTGCGGCTGGCTTCGGAGCCGTGGATCTCCTGGTCGGCCACGATAGTGCCTTCATCGTCGTACTGGCCGGCAGCGCCCTTGCCATAGCGGACATCCCCGCCCAGCCAGGTTTTTTCATTACCCCAGTAGACATCGTGGTCCGGTTCCCATGTATCCTCGCGCCCGCCCCCGAATCCGAACGTCTTGAAGCCCATGGTTTCCAGGGCGACGTTGCCGGTCAGGATCATCAGGTCGCCCCACGAGATGCTCTGCCCGTACTTCTGCTTGATCGGCCACAGCAGGCGGCGCGCCTTGTCCAGGCTGACGTTGTCGGGCCAACTGTTGAGCGGTGCAAAGCGCTGCTGGCCGCGCCCACCACCTCCGCGCCCGTCGCCAATCCGATAGGTACCGGCGCTATGCCAGGCCATGCGGATGAACAACCCGCCATAGTGGCCAAAGTCAGCCGGCCACCATTCCTGCGAATCGGTCATCAACGCGGCAAGATCCTTTTTCAATCCCGCATAATCGAGGCGTTTGAAGGCCTCCGCATAGTTGAATTCCTGGTCCAGCGGATTGCTCTTGCTGGAGTGCTGACTGAGCAGGTCCAGCCGTAGCTGCTTGGGCCACCAGTCACGATTCGTTGTGCCACCGCCCGCGACGTGCACGAACGGGCATTTTGCTTCGTTTGACATGCGTGCTCTCCTTTGAGGGGACATACCCAACACTCATGCTGCATGGCGTCAACCTTCGCCATCTCGTCAATGCGCACCGCCGGTCTGCTGCCTGGCTTGTAATGCCTCAATGCGCGCATCGTCGCGTCCAATATAGGCGAGCGCAACCGGCACACGACGCAATTCTTCCAATGCCACCCATAGGCGAACGCTATGAGCGTCAAGGGCGTGATTTCGTGCGACTGCCCTTCGTAGACGGCAACGTTGACCGAGTTCTAAGGCTCCTGCCTTGAACGAATTACGGATGGCGTTCGGCCAGCGTCTCCAGCATGTCGGCCGGGGGCACGAAGAACAGGCAACCGGTTACCGCCGTGCTGTAGTCCAGCAACCTGTCGTAGTTACCCGGCGGCCGCCCGACAAACATGTTTTCCAGCATCTGCTCGATCGGTTCTGGCGAGCGCGCGTAGCCGATGAAAAAGGTGCCGAATTCGCCCATGCCCGGACGCCCGAACGGCATGTTGTGGCGCAAGATCTTGACCTCCTGCCCGTCCTTGACAATCGTCGTCAGCGCGCTATGGGCGGAGGTTGGCTTGACCTCGTCATCGAGCTCGATATCGGACAGCTTCTTGCGCCCGATAATCTTCTCCTGCGTCTCCACTGGCAGTTCATTCCAGGCCGCCAGATCGTGCAGGTACTTCTGCACCAGCACATAGCTGCCCCCTTCGAACTCGGCATCCTCGGCACCAACGATCGTTGCATGAACCGCCTTGCGGCCAGTCGGGTTCTCGGTACCGTCGACAAAGCCCACCATGCTGCGCAGGTCGAAGTAGCGGAAGCCATGTACTTCATCCAACACCGACACCGCATCGCCAAGCCGGCCCATCAGTTGCGCCGCCAGTTCGAAACACAGATCCATCTGTTCCGCGCGGATATGCAATAGCAGATCCCCGGGCGTGGACACCGCAGTACGCGCACCCGACCCAAACTCGCGGAACACATGCAGTGAAGCCGGCCGCGGCGCGCCGAACAACCTGTCCCAGGCTTCGGCACCAAAGCCGCACACGCACGACAGCGTCGCCGACGGAAACCGTTGCCCGACCGAGCGAACCAGCCCGGCGATGTCCGCACACCACGCGCGCACGGTGTCGGCATTGCCATCGCCAGGCTTGATCGTGGCAACGATAAAAATCGCGCTGCGGGTGATGGGGCTGCATACCGCCTGGGGTTCGGGCGGCTCGGTTGGTTGGGTTGCGTCGGCTTGCGTGGCGGATGTGGGATCGGGCTTTGTCATCGTTATTCTCCGAGGGGCGGGGATCAGGGCGTAAGTATGCGCGCTGGTAGACGGCAGGTGGGGATCGTGCCTTAGGAATTGCACAAAGGATTGCAGTGGGGCACGCCACGTCCGTATTGGAGATTTGCTTGTTGCATGCAAAGCCATTTTTTGCGGTGGTCGGACGACCGTGGCACCATTGCGGCTCTGTTCCGCAACCAACCGCATTCGACGCCCCCTCCGATGGACCTTGCCCTGCTGATCCTGCCCATGTTCGCCATCGTCCTGGCTGGCTGGGGACTCGCCGCGACAGGCATCCTGTCTCAACGCGTTGGCGAAGGACTGTCCGAGTATGTGTTTGCGGTAGCCGTGCCCGCGCTGATCATCCAAACGCTGGCGCAGCCCAATGACGGTACGGCAATCCACGTTGGCTACTGGATCGCCTACTTTGGTGGCTGTGCGCTGGTGTGGGGACTGCTGAGCATGCTGATGCAGCGCCGGGCGCGCAGCGATGGCCGCACCGCCGTGATTGGCGGTTTTGCCGCCAGCCAGTCGAATACGGTGTTCTTTGGCGTACCGATCATCCTGGCGGTCTATGGCGACGCCGGCAAGGTGCCGCTGTTCCTGCTGCTGGCCGTGCACCTGCCAATCATGATGACGGCGGCGACCGTGTTGATCGAGCGTGGCGATGGCGGTTCCATCGGCACCCGGTTGCTGGAAGTTGGCAAACGGCTGCTGCGCAATCCGATCATCCTGGCGCTGTTCCTGGGCGGCGTGCTGCGGATATCGCACGTTACGCTCGGCGGCGTGACGGCGACGCTGGTCAAGGCATTTGGCGATACCGCTTCCACCTGCGCGCTGTTCTCGCTGGGCGTATCGATGCACCAGTACAAGCTGCGCGACGGACTGGGTGCCGCGGCAGCCATCACCGTGGGGAAGCTGCTGTTGCATCCGCTGTTCGTATGGCTGATTGCGTTCCACGTGTTCGACATGCCGGCCGCATACGCCGGCGTAGCCACGCTGTTCGCGGCCATGCCAGTCGGCATCAACTCGTATCTGCTGGCGTTGCGCTACCGTTCGGGCGAAGCCGCGGTCTCGTCGGCGGTGGTGCTGTCCACGATTGTTTCGATCGTGACCATCGCGGGATGGATCAAGTGGCTGAGCATGGCCTGATACATTCGGTGCGTTCGGTACGTTCGGTACGTTTGGAACGCCCGGATGTAGAATGCCGGGCTTATTTCCATATACGGGGCCGCAGCATGAGAATGGACGCATTCGCCTTTGGCACGACCGACTGGGCGCAGGTCGAGCGCACCGAGCACCAGGGCGAAACCGGCGTGGCCTACTGGCATACGCAATTCTTTGGTGAAGGCGAGCGCCGCATCAGGGTGCGGATGGTGGAGTACTCGGCGGGCTATCTGGCCGACCACTGGTGCAAGAAGGGCCACGTGCTGTTCTGCCTCGAAGGCGAACTGGAGACCACGCTGGAAGACGGCAGGACGTTCGTGCTGCGGCCCGGCATGAGCTACCAGGTAGGCGACGATGCCGAAGCGCACCAGTCGCGCACCGTATCGGGCGCAAAACTGTTTATCGTCGACTGAAGCCGGAATCCAACATGCAAGACTCGGACATTACCGCCATCGCCAACGCATTCGCGCTGGTCAGTGAATTTGGCGAAGGCCAGAATCCACGCTACAAGGTGGCCAGCGAGGCGGAAGCACTGCAACTGGCCACGCATCGCCACTACAAGGGCGGCTTGTATCGGCGGATTTTTGAATCGAAGCACAGCGAGAGCGGCGAGATCCTGACCGTCTACGTTCATATCTGGCCGCATGACACCTCGCCATGGGCTCGGCCGGCCGAGATGTTCCACGGCCGGCTCGAGGATGAACGCGTTCGCTTCGCCCCGCTGTAGCACGACGACCGGCCGCTAGCCGCCGGTTATACGGCCATCGGCACCTGAAACGACGAGACCGACGCGCGCAGCAGATCGGCCTGTTCCTCCAGCGCCTTGGCGGCGGCAGCGGCCTCTTCCACCAGCGCCGCATTCTGCTGCGTCATCTGGTCCATCTGCGTAACCGCCTTGCCGACCTGGTCGATGCCAGCGCTCTGCTCGCGCGATGCGGTGCTGATCTCGCCCATGATCGACGTTACGCGGCCTACGGCCTGCACGAGGTCCTGCATGGTCGTGCCCGCCTTGTCGACCTGCTGGGTGCCGGCCTCCACCTGACTCACGGTGTCGTTGATCAGCTGCACGATTTCCTTGGCCGCCGCTGCGGACCGCTGCGCCAGTTCACGGACCTCGCCCGCCACCACCGCAAAGCCACGCCCCTGCTCGCCGGCGCGCGCCGCTTCCACTGCGGCGTTGAGCGCCAGGATATTGGTCTGGAACGCAATGCCTTCGATCACCGCAGTGATTTCCCCGATCTTGCGCGAGGCCTGCTGGATGCCGCCCATGGTCGAAATCACGTCGCGCATATCGTCGCCACCGCGCGATGCGGTTTGCGATGCCGCGCTGGCCAGTTGATTGGCCTGGTGTGCATTCTCGGCATTCTGGCGCACGATTGCCGTCAGTTGCTCCATGCTGGCCGCGGTTTGCTCCAGCGCGCTGGCCTGCTGCTCGGTACGCTGCGACAGGTCAAGGTTGCCCGCCGCAATCTGGCGCGTGGCCGTGGCAATTGCGTCACTGCCACCGCGCATGGTCTGGATGGCATCGATCAGGCCGGACTGCATCTGTTGCAGCCCTTGCGTGAGGTCCCCCATCTCGTCCTGGCTCGACACGCGGATGCGCTCGGTCAGGTCGCCTTGCGAAATCTTGCCGAAACTGTCCAGCATGCGCAGCAAGGGTTCGGAAATGGCCCGGCGCAGACCCACCGCGCAGGCCAGCGCGCCGATGATGCCAACCGCAATGGCGCCAATCACCAGCCAGAGAAAACGTTGCGAGCGCGCCGTGGCGTTGTCGTACAGGCCCTGCGCCTGGTCGCTTTGCATATGTTCGAGCGCCGTCACCGCCGCGGTCAGCTCCACGAACAGCGGCGGAATGCGCGTCATCACCTGCTGGTCGATGACGGCGGCGTCATGGGCGCGCAATGCCGTCACCAACGGCTCGACGCCTTCCTTGAAGAATTTGCCGCGCAGCGCTTCGACCTTCTCGGTCAGCTGTTTCTCCTCGGCGGATTTCGGCAGCGCCTGGTAGGCGTTCCATGCCTTCTCGGATTTTTCTCGATAGGCCAGCGCCTTGTCGATCGTGGTCGGCACGTCGGCGGCATCGGGATGGAACACCGCACGGTCCAGCGTGGTGCGCACCACGGCGGCGTTGAGCTGCGACGCCGCCACCATGCGGGTGGACGCGAGCTGGTTGGTGTAGATCTCCTTGATGTCGGCTATGGACGCGCGCATTCCTGCTACGCCGATGACGCCGATTGCGGTCAGCAGTACGGCCAGCACGGTCAAGGCTGCATTGAGGCGAAAACGAATCGAAAGTTTGCTGAGCATGGTGTGTACAGATGGGTCGAAGCTGCGCGCACTAACGGTTTGCGCTGGCTGGCCTTGAGGCTCTTACCCTCATGTAGACATATGTAGACAATTGCGAAGCATCGGAAGCGTCCGAGACGTAACATTGCAAACAATCCGTCCGGATGGTATCTTCCTGCGCCATGAGTGAAGCCCACCGCCGCCCCAAACAACCGCAACTGATTCGCGATCGCCTGATCGCGGCCACCATCGACCTGCTGGTCGAAGAAGGCATCGGTGCCGTCACGCTCAATGCCGTGGCGGCGCGCGCCGGGGTTTCCAAGGGCGGACTGCAGCACCATTTCTCAAGCAAGCAGGAACTGCTCGAAGCACTGTCAAACCAGGTGCTCCAGCATTTCATGAGCCAGGTGGCCACATTGGCTGCGGCCGACAGCGAAGCGCATGGCCGCAATACGCGTGCGTATCTGCGCACGTCGGCCGATGGCTTTGTCGAAGTCGGCGAACGCGAGCTATGGAAGGCCGCGATGATGCTGGTGATGGCCCGCCCGGAATTCCGTACGCCTTACCAGGAATGGGAAGCGGCATCGCTCCATCAGGACACGGCGCAGTGCGACGACGCCACGCGCCTGTTGCTATGCCGGCTGGCCGCCGACGGCCTGTGGCTGGCCGACCTGCTTGGCCATCGCACGATTGACCCCGCACAACGCACGGCACTGGTACATCAGCTCGAAGAGATGACCCACCGTCGCCCAGTACAAGACGCATGACCTCACAAGACTTTACGGCATCGGATCTCGATGCCGCCCTGACCCGCGGACGCGACGCGCTGCTGGATCTGCAGCACCCCGACGGCCACTGGTGTTTCGAACTCGAATCCGACGCCACGATCACGGCCGAATACATCCTGATGATGCATTTCGTCGACGAGATCGACACCGCGTTGCAAGCCCGCATGGCCCGCTATCTACGTGCGCTGCAGCGGCTCGACGGGCACGGCGCATGGGACCTGTACTTCGACGGCGACGTCGATATCTCATGCAGCGTCAAGGCGTACTTTGCGCTGAAGGCTGCCGGCGACTCGCCCGATGCACCGCATATGGTGAGGGCCCGCGAAGTCATCCTGCAACACGGCGGCGCCGCGAAAACCAATGTGTTTACGCGCATCCTGCTGGCCACGTTCGGCGAAGTACCCTGGCGTGCCACGCCGTTCATGCCCGTGGAATTCGTGCTGTTCCCGCGTTGGTTTCCGATCCATATGGACAAGGTTGCCTATTGGGCCCGCACGACCATGGTGCCGCTACTGGTGCTGTGTTCGATGCGCGCGCGCGCCAGGAATCCGCTCGGCATCCATGTGCAGGAACTGTTCGTTACGCCACCGGAACTCGAAACCGGATATTTCCCGCGCAAGCCCGGCTTGCAGGGCCTGTTCCTGAAACTCGATCGCGTGGTTCGCCATGCGGAGCCGCTGATTCCGCGGGCGCTGCGCCGCAAGGCCATCGAGCGCGCGGTGAAGTGGAGCGAGGAACGGATGAACGGCGAGGACGGCTTCGGCGGCATCTTCCCGCCGATGGTCTACAGCTACGAGATGATGGTGCTGCTTGGCTATGCCAAGGACCATCCGCTGCGCCGCGACTGCATGGATGCGCTGAAGAAACTGGTCGTGCATCGCGACGACGGTATCTCGTATTGCCAGCCTTGCCTGTCGCCGGTATGGGATACCGCCTGGAGCCTGATGGCGCTGGAACAGGCACCGGCCGGCGAACGTTCGGCAGACGCCATCGCGCGTGCCTATGACTGGCTGGCCGAACGCCAGGTGCTGGACCAGTCCGGCGACTGGGAACACAACGCGGCACCGCGCACCAAGCCTGGCGGCTGGGCGTTCCAGTACGCCAATCCGTACTACCCCGATATCGACGATACCGCCGTGGTGGCGGCCATGTTGCACGCGCGTGGCAAACGCAATAACGAAGCCGCACGCTTCAAGCCGCACGTCGATCGCGCGCTCGACTGGTCGATCGGCCTGCAATCGAAGAATGGCGGCTTCGGTGCGTTCGATGCCAACTGCGACCGTAGCTATCTCAATGCGATTCCATTCGCCGATCACGGCGCCCTGCTCGACCCACCGACCGAAGATGTCTCGGGCCGTGTGCTGCTGGCGCTGGGCGTCACCAATCGCGCGCAGGACGCCACGATTCGCGAGCGTTGCATTACCTATCTGCGCGACACGCAACAACGCGATGGCAGTTGGTGGGGCCGCTGGGGCACCAACTATATCTATGGCACATGGAGCGTGCTGGCCGGGCTCGCGCTGGCCGGCGTCGACCGCGGCCAGCCAATGGTGCGCAAGGCCATCGGCTGGCTGCGCGGCAAGCAACATGCCGATGGTGGCTGGGGCGAAACCAATGACAGCTACCTGCGGCCGGAACTGGCCGGCACGCACGTCGCGGGCAGTACCGGCGAGCACACCGCCTGGGCACTACTGGGACAAATGGCACTTGGCGAAGCCGGCTCGGCATCGGTGCGGCGTGGCATTGGCTACCTGATCGAGGCGCAGGGCGCGGACGGTTTCTGGACGCATCCGTTCCACAACGCGCCGGGCTTTCCGCGCATCTTCCATTTGAAGTATCACGGCTACACGGCGTATTTTCCGTTGTGGGCGCTGGGTCGCTACCAGCGCCTGACTGGTAACCGTCAGGCCGAAGCGGTCAAGCTGGACCATATGCCCGAGCAGGTGCGCGAACCGGCTTGATAGCGCGCATGGCGGACGGTACCTCATTGGGCGACCGTCCGCGCTTCCCCGATGCCGCGTCAGGCCGGCACCTGCGTCCCCGCCCCTCCCTGCTCCCTGGCAAGCTCCCGCTTCGATGCCGCCACATGGCTGGCGAACACCGGCCGTAGTACCGTGAACGCCAGGAATGCGGCAATCAGGTCCATGGTCGCCACGGTGTAGAGCACGGTGGACCACGTGCCGGTGGCCTCCATCATCAGGTTGCCGATTGGCACGAACAGCGCGCCAATCCCCTTGGCCGTGTAGAGCACGCCGTAGATCTTGCCGATGTGCTTGGTCCCGAATGCATCGCCGGATAGCGCCGAGAACAGTGAATAGACCTCGCCCCAGGCCAGGAACACCACACCTGACAGGATCAGGAACGCGTACGGATTACTGCCGAAGTAACCCAGCGCGATGATGCCGATCCCTTCCAGCGAAAAGGCGATCACCATGGTTTTCTCTCGGCCGATGTGGTCCGAGATCCAGCCGAACAGCGGACGCGAGATACCGTTCATGACGCGGTCGAGCATCAGGGCCAGCGGCAAGGCAGCCATGGTGAAGAAGTACAGGTCGACCTTGAACTCCTTGACGCCGAGGTCCTTGGCGATCACGCCAAGCTGCGCCACCGCCATCATGCCACCAGTGACCACCAGCACGAACATGACCAGCATCAGCCAGAACAGCTTCGTGCTCAGGGCTTCCTTGAGCGTGTAGTCACGCGTCGACTGGTAGATCTTGCTAGATGCCCGAACCTCACTACGTTGCGGCGCGCGCAGGAACCACGCCGCGATAAAGGCCAGCGAGCCCTGCAGGATGCCGAAGAACAGGAACGTGCTCTGGAAGCCCGACGACTCGATCATGGCCGCGATAGGCAGGATCGTGGCCGCCGAACCGGCACCGTAGCCGCCCGCCGTCAGGCCAACCGCAAGGCCACGCCGATCCGGGAACCACTTGATCGCGTTGTTGATGCAGGTAGCGTAGATCGAACCCACACCCAGCCCGCCCACGGCCGCGCCAACGTAGAAACCCATCAGCGTGGTGGCCTGTGAATTGATTACCCAGGCAAAGCCGATAAACAGTGCGCCGAACGCCACCATCAGCCGCGGACCGAATTTGTCGATGAAGTAACCCTCGATGGGAGCCAGCCAGGTCTGCACCAGCACGAAAATCGTAAATGCGATCTGGATATTGGCCCGCGACCAGCCGTAGGTCTCCTCGATTTCCGGCACAAAAAGGGTCCACGCATATTGGATATTCGCGGTGGCGATCATACAGACCACGCCAACCAGCAACTGGATCCAGCGCTTGCTGTCGGAAACCTGCGGATTAGGGCGCAGCGCCCCGGTAGGTGCATGTGTCATTGCGCGCTCCCTGGAAACGAATGATCTGCATTTTTGGCGGATAGGATTCGGAAAACCGGCGCCCCGCATCCGGCCCGGAATAAGGTCATGAGCATTTGCGTGTCTCCTGTGTCTTCGTTGTTATTGGTTTTACTTCGTGGATTTGGGGAAGAAAATCCATGCGCGGGACCGCCATTGCTCACAGGGAGTTGGTACCGAATGCGCGCTTAAATCCTTGTCCAGAAAGACATTCCAGACAATGGATTGGAACCGGTCATGCGCTGTTCATCTGAAACCTCCGCCACATTGAATGCCATAGAATGAATTACAGATTTGTAATGTTCGCTGTAATCTTCGCGTAATCGCAGATGCGAATGGATACAAGGTATGTGATATACCAGCTTAGTCAAGATAAAGCGGTGGCAGGGTTTTCACCATGACCCGGGAGTGACTGATTACCAGTGCGGATAAAAGAAATACGATTAACAAAACACCAGAATCAATGATTAATAAACGGGCAAAAAAAAGCCCGCAGGCTAGCACAGGCGGGCGGAGGCGTGGAGCGTGACACCAGTTCGCAACACGTGGGACTATTTATAGGAGAAAGTTTTGCGTCACAAAGCCGACTTTAGGGTTTTCTCTATGATTTTTAACATTACAATTTTGTCAGAATTAAAATATCGAGGAGATAATGACCAAAAGCCGCCGCCATCGAGAACACAACCCACAGAGAGTCGTATAAGGCACATGTAGCCATAACCTACTTTGTCGTTAATGTCTGTGTTGCCAGCACAACGTACTTTCCGAGGTACAGAGGCCGGGTTGTTTGACAGTCACCTTCAGTTTCTGTTACTAATAATGATTATCATTTAGATGCGACGCATCAGATTACTGCATGGCTAGCCGGGAACCGCTCACGGGACAGCTTGTAGTCAACCGATGACGGGCTAGACCATGAGTACGCCAGGCTCCCTTTTTCCATCGACCATCGAGTCGCTCTACTGCGATCACCATTCGTGGCTCAAGGGCTGGCTGCACCGGCGGCTAGGCAGCGCCGAGCAGGCCGCGGATCTTGCGCACGACACGTTCGTGCGGCTGCTCCATAGCGAACGTGTCCCGGCCCGCCTCGATGAACCGCGCGCCTACCTGACCACGGTTGCCAGAAACCTGATGTCAAACCATTGGCGTCGCGAGCAACTCGAAAAGGCGTACCTCGATGCGCTCGCCCATGCGCCACGCGAGGTCGAACTATCGCCGGAAGACCGCGCGATCATGCTCGAGACACTGCTCGAACTCGATCAGTTGCTCGATGGCCTGCCCGCGCTTGTACGGCGCGCGTTCCTGCTCTCACAGCTTGACGGCCACACGCATGCGCAAGTGGCCGAAGCACTGGGGATCTCGGTCCCGACGGTCAAGCGATACGTCGTCAAGGGCCTGCGGCAGTGCTACTTTGCCGATCTGTCTTTCGTGGGATGAGCGCTGGCGTGCCAACTTCTTCCTGGTACCGCGCCACGGCCGATGCCGCGACCATTCCCACGGCCGTTGCGGAGCGCGCGCTCGAATGGCTGGTGGACCTGCAAGCCGACGAGGTGCCCGCTGAACTCACGCAGGCATGGCAGCGCTGGCGCGCCGAGCATCCCGATCATGAGCGCGCGTGGCAACGGATTGAGTCAGTACAAGGTCGCCTGCTACCGCTGGCCTCTCCCGTTGCCGCCGATATCGCACGCGCCGCACTCACATCGCACGATTCCAGACCGCGCCGTCACGCCATCAAGACCATTGCAACACTGGCCTTTGCCAGCGGGCTGACCTGGGCAGCGCGCGAATACACGCCATGGCGCCAATGGCAGGCGGATTACCGCACAGCCGTTGGTGAGCGGCGCACCGTGATGCTTGCCGACGGCACCCAACTGATGCTGAACACCGACAGCGCCGTCGATATCGCGTTCGGTACCGCCGAAAGACGCGTGAAACTGCTGGCCGGCGAAATCCTCCTGACGACCGCGAAGGATCCGCAACCGGCGCCGCGCCCGTTCCTGGTCGAGACCGCACATGGCACGGCACGGGCGCTGGGCACGAGATATTCGATGCGCCAGCAGGATGGTGATACCGAGGTCTGCGTCTATCAGGGCGCCGTTGAGATCCGGCCGCGCGAGCATCCCGATCGCGCGCGCGTGTTGCCGGCCGGGACCTGCACACGCTACACCGCACGCGACAGCGACATCCCGGGGCCAGCCGAAGCCAGCCGCATCGCCTGGGCGGAAGGCTTTATCGTGGCGCGCAGCATGCGGCTCGACGACTTTATCGGGGAGCTACGCCGCTACAGCCGCGCTACCCTGTCGTACGACCCGGCGATTGCCGGCACCCGGGTATCGGGTTCATTTCCGCTGGACGACCTGGGCAAGGTCCTGCAGACGCTGAGCTCCACGCTGAACCTGCAAAGGGAGACCGTCACCCGGCTCTGGGGCCATGATGAAATCCGGCTACTGCCCGCCCGCCGGCCCTGATCCCCTGCCCCTGTTCAAGAAAATATTTCGAAGGTTGATCCGTTTTTGCAGTTCGCGGGTCAAGGAGGACAAGCACTTCATCTCTCCTCCATTCGAAAGGTCTGTTTCATGGGTCCGGTCCAGGCGCGCAATCGCCAGTCATATCCTGTTCTTCGCCACAAGCTGCTGACATCGTTGATCAGCCGCATCGCTTTTGGCGCTGCGATCGCCGCTCCCGCGCTGGCGGCACCCGCGCTTGCCCACGCCCAGATAGCGACGGCGCGCACCTACGATATTCCCGCTGGCACGCTGGAAGACACATTGAGCCGCTTCGGCCGCGAGGCCGGCATCATGCTGTCGTTCAAGCCCGAAATTGCGACTGGCAAGCAGAGCAAGGGCCTGCACGGCAACTACACGCCGCGCGCCGGGCTCGACACGCTGCTGGCCAGTACCGGGCTGGAAGTGGCACAGCAGTCGAATGGCAGCTACCTGATCAACGGCCCGCTCAGTTCCGGCTCGGCGGATGGCGCAACCATGCTGCCTGCCGTGACCGTGACAGCGGCGGCGGCCAATGACCTGCCCGCACCCTATGCGGGCGGCCAGGTGGCGCGCGGCGGCAGCCTGGGCGTGCTGGGCACGTCCAATGTCATGGACCAGCCGTTCAGCACCACCAACTACACGGCCGAAATGCTCGAGAACACCCAGGCCAGGACACTGGCCGACGTGGTGATCAATGACGCGTCGGTGCGCACGCTAACGTCGCGCGGCGGCTTTGGCGAGGACTTCCAGATCCGCGGCTACACGGTGTCGAGCAGCGACGTGGGTCTCAATGGCCTGTACGGCATGACGTCGTCCAGCCGTATGCCAGCCGCGATCATGGAACGCGTGGAGGTGCTCAAGGGTCCGGGTACGCTGATGTATGGCATCGGCCCCAGCGGCAGCATTGGCGGTGCCATCAACGTGGTCACCAAGCGTGCCGAAGACGAACCGCTGACCCGCCTGACCACCACCTACGAGAGCAAGTCGCTGTTCGGCGTGCAGGCCGACGTTGGCCGTCGCTTTGGCGAAAACAAGGAATGGGGCGTGCGCGTCAACGGCGTGTTCCGCGGCGGCGACACCGCGCTGGACGACGGCAGCCAGAAACAGGGCGTGGGCGCGCTGGCACTGGACTACCGCGGCAAGAAGCTGCGCTGGTCGCTGGACACCTACACGCAGCATGAAGGCACCGACAACTTCCGTCCGCAGATCGGCTTCCAGGCTGGCGTGACATCGATCCCCGATGCACCTTCAGGGCATCGCAACTTCTACCCCGGCACAGAGCTCTGGCTGCATGACACCGCCGTGATGTCGCGTCTCGAATACGACATCCTGCCGAACCTCACGGTCTATGCGGCTGGCGGTTATCGGGAAGGGTCGGCCTACCAGAGCTTCCCTTACGGACCAGCCGACGCACAAGGCAACTTCAGCGTCACGAACTCGTATTACGACTCGTACAGCAAGACCTGGACCGCCGACGTCGGTGCGCGCACGTCATTCAGCACGTTCGGCGTGGGCCATATGGTCACGGCCAGCTTTGCGCGACTGGAGCAGGAAACTGGCAGCGCTTATGTACTGTCGTCCGCCGGCGCGGTTTCATCGAGCATCTACAATCCTGTACCGATCCCACCGGTGATTGGCACCCGCATCGATCCGGCCAAGGCCTCCGATACGGCGCTGACAAGCTTTACGCTGACCGATACGCTGTCCATGTTCAGCGACCGCCTGCTGCTGACCGGCGGCTTCCGTCATCAACGGGTGGCGCTGGACAACTTCAGCACCACCACCGGCGCCATGATGGCAAGCTACGACGAAAGCGCGATTTCGCCGTTGGCCGGCATCGTGGTCAAGCCCATCAAGAACGTCTCGCTGTACGGCAATTTCACATCGGGCCTGTCGCGTGGCGGCGTGGCGCCGACCACCGCCGCCAACGCGGGCCAGGTCTTCGCGCCATACAAGTCCAACCAGTATGAAGCTGGCGTCAAGGTTGACTGGGGCACGATCTCGACCACGGTATCGGCGTTCCAGCTTGAGCGTCCGAGCGCCATCACCGATCCGGCCACCAATGTCTACAGCTTCGACGGCGAACAACGCAACCGCGGCATCGAACTGTCGGCATACGGTGAAGTGGTGCGCGGCCTGCGCCTGATGGCCAGCGCCACCTTCTACGATGCCAAGCTGACCAATACCGCTGGTGGCGTCAACGACGGCAACCGGGCCAACGGCGTGCCCAACAATGCTTTCAACCTGGGCGCGGACTGGGATGTGCCCGGGTTGGCGGGCCTGAGCCTGAACGGCCGCATCATCCATACCTCATCGGTGTATTTCAATGCCGCGAACACGCTGAGCATGCCGAGCTGGACCCGCTATGACATTGGCGCCCGCTATCGCACCAAGGTAATGGGCAAGCCGGTGGTCTTGCGCGCCAATATCGAGAACCTTTTCAACTCGAACTACTGGCTCGTGAGCGGCACCTACGCAACCGTTGCGGCGCCACGCACGCTGTTCCTGTCCGCCCAGTTCGATTTCTGAGCGCCAGGCCTGGCAACGATACAAAGGGCTGCTTTCCTGGCAGCCCTTTTTGCATGGTCAGTGACCAGCCTGCACCGTGTGCACGGCATCGAGGATGACCTTCGCCACATCGGCGGGCCGCGATTGCTGTGGCACGTGACTGGTCGGCAGCGTGGTGACCTTGGCGCCGATTTTCTTTGCCATGGCCCGTTCCAGGTCCGGTGGAATCATCCGGTCGTTCGCGCTGACGATAAACCACGACGGACGGCTGGCCCATGCCGCCACGGTGGTCTTCTCGCCAAATGCCTTGGCCTGGATCGGTCCCTGGGTCGCGGCCATGACGCGCGTCTGCGCCGCAGGCAGGTCCTGTGCAAAATCACTCGCCACCGCCGCCGCCGGCAACGACAGGTAACCTTCGGCATCGGCAACCAGCTTCCCGATGCCCGGTGCCGGCGGAAATTCCTTGCCGGTCTCTTCGGTCGACTTGCCAGCATCAGTCGCGAACGCCGCCACATAGACCAGCGCGGAGACCTTGTCATTCGCGCCAGCTTCGGTGATGACCGTACCGCCCCACGAATGCCCCACCAGCACCACCTTGCCTGGCTGGTTGTTGATGGCGCGGCGCGTGGCGGCCACGTCGTCACCCAGTGAGTTCAGCCCGTTCTGCACCGCCTGCACTTTCACACCCCTGGCCTGCAGCAAGGGAATGACCTTGGCCCAGTCCGAGCCATCCGCAAACGCGCCGTGCACGATTACCACCGACGGCGCTTGCGTGTCCGCGGCAGTTGCCGCCGTGGTGGCCACCAGGCCCATTGCGGCCACGGCGAAAGAGATCAGTGTTCGATTCAACATGTGGATCCTTCAGGAAGATACGCCGAGGCGTCATGGGACGTATTGGACGACAGCGGCGTATCCCTTCCGTATCACCGCATGCAAGCTTGCGTGTACCGATGTATCGGCGCCCGGGCCGGATACAGAGCGGTACAAATCCTGCCCGGGCCGTGCCCCGGCAGGCTCCGTGATACAGTGCCGCGCGATACCATCTCCCACACGATTACCAGTTCCGCACCCGCCAAGCCCATGCCAGAGCGCCCCGAGCCTACCGCCGCCAAGCCCGCCGCGATGAACGTCAAGACCGCCTTGCGCGTGATCGAGATCATCGAGACCTTTGCACGCGAACGCCGCGCGCTGTCGCTATCGGAACTGGCGCGCCTGCTGGCAGTGCCTGCATCGAGCTGCCTGGCACTGATCCGCACGCTGACATCGTTGGGCTATCTGTATGAAACGGCGCGCCGGCAGGGCTATTACCCTACCGGGCGGCTGCTGGCGATGGCGCAGCAAATCGCCCGGCACGACCCGGTGCTCGATCGTGTGCACGACACCATGAGCGAACTGCGCGATGCCACCGGAGAAACCGTGGTGATCGGCAAGCTTTACGAAGGGACCGCGGTGGTGTATCTCGACGTGCTCGAATCCCCGCATGCGATCCGTTATATCGCCACGGCCGGCGAACGTCGCGAGCTTCATGCCAACTCGATCGGCAAGGCGCTGCTGGCGGCAATGGACGACACGGAACGCGCCGCGCTGCTGCCGCAGTTGGCATTCCAGGCCTTTACGCCGCGCACGCTGACCTCGCCGGCCACGCTCGAAGCCGACCTGCGCCAGGCGCGCGAGCGCGGTGCGTATGTCAACCTGAGTGAATCGATGCCTGATGTGGGTGCGCTCGCATGGCCGGTACGGCTGTCGGGCGAGTGCTATGCGATCTCGATTGCAGGACCGGTGTACCGGATCGAACCGCATCTGGAAGGATATGCCGCCATGTTGCGCGCGGCCTGCGCATCGCTGGAAAAGACCTGAGTTCCTAGTCCACGGTCTCGCGTGCATGGAGACGCCACCCCATGGCATCCGGCAGTTCGATTTCGTCGACCGGCACCGATGCGGCCAGCGCCAGCACCGCGCCCTTGCGGCGCCAGGTCAGGCCGTTGGCGCGGTCCAGCGTCGCTGGCACGGCTTCCACGACCTGCCCCATCATGGTCTGGAACAGACTCCCGCCGTGGCATTTGATCCACGCTTCCTTGAGCGTCCAGAGCTGGAAGAACGCCACCATGCGCGCTTCTTCACGTGCTTCTTCGAGTTGGCCGTCGCGTTCATCTTCGCGCCGGTCACTGCCCGGCAGCAACGCCGGCAACGCGGCCCGTTCGGCTTCGGTGGTGGTCGCTTCGATCAGCGTGTCCAGATGCTTGCGCGGTTGCAGTTCCTCGATATCGACGCCGACCGGCATGTCCGATACCGCGCAAGCCAGATGATCGCCCGAGTGGGCAATCGAAACGAATACGGGCAAACCGACCACGCCACTGGTATGCGTAGCCAGTGGCGGTGCATCCTCTGCGGCCGACAGCGCCCATTCGGAGGCATCGCCGCCAAATGTCACGGCCAGCAGGCGGCGTGCGAGCCAGCGGCCCGCCGCGAACTGCTCGGCGCGCTGCTGCGCCCGCATGGTCGACAGGCGCGCCAGTTCATCCGCCGACATCCAGCGACTGACTGGGGGTGCCATGGCCGCGAAGGCCATGACGGATCCGGTACGCAGGGCAAGCGGCATGACAGCGATCCCTTTGCTAGGCCGACCGGTTCAGCGCGCTCGCCGGGCGCGCATCAGTTTGCCACCTTGGCGTAGGTGCCCTTCAGCGCCACGCCCACCACGACGGCGCCGGCGTGGCACTCGTACTCGCTGGCGCTGGCGTTGGTGTCCTTCTTGTAGTAGCTGACCATATCGACCACGGCATTGACGCCCAGCGACTTGGCCTTGTCCTGGAATGCCAGCAGCGCCGACAGCGCGGCCCAGCGGCACGCTTCCTCATCGCTCTTGCCCACGCCGTTGGTCTTCTTGTTCGACACGTCGCTGTCCTTCTTCTCGAGCACCTTGGGGGTGCGCGCGCCGGACAGGTAGAACTTCACGGAGCCGTCGAGCTTTTCCTTGGCCTCGGGCATGTCCAGTACATCCTGGAACGGCAGCATGTACTTGGTATCACGCGCGGCGGCCGGGGCAGACAGGAGCGTGGCGGCGCAAGCAACGGCGAGCAGCGGGAGAGCGGCGAATTTCATTGACCTTCCTTATTTTGGTTGTTGAACAGGCAAGAAACGCTAGAAGCTGGGAAACAGCAACTTCAGTGGGTCCAGCGACGGAATACCAGCGAGGTATTGATGCCGCCGAACGCAAAATTGTTACTCATCACATACTCGGTGTCGAGCCTGCGCCCTTCGCCGATGATGTAGTCAAGCGACGCACAGCGCGGATCCGGGTCCACCAGGTTCACGGTGGGCGCGAACCAGCCATCGCGCATCATCTCGATCGTCATCCAGGCCTCCAGCGCACCGCACGCCCCGAGCGTATGGCCCAGGTAGCTCTTGAGCGAACTGATTGGCACATTGGGCCCCAGCACCGCATGCGTGGCGTGCGACTCTGCAATATCGCCATGATCGGTCGCCGTGCCATGCGCATTGACGTAGCCAATCGCGCTGGCCTCAAGATTGGCATCCTCGAGCGCCAGGCGCATTGCCACGGCCATGGTCTCGGCCTGGGGCTGCGTCACGTGCGCGCCATCGCTGTTGGTACCGTAGCCGACAATCTCGGCCAGGATGCGCGCACCACGCGCCTGCGCATGTTCGAGCTCCTCGAGCACCAGCGTACCTGCGCCCTCGCCCAGCACCAGCCCGTCGCGGTTCGCATCGAACGGCCGCGGCGTGGTTTCCGGTGCGTCATTGCGCGTGCTGGTGGCGAACAGGGTGTCGAACACCGCGGCCTCGGTCGCATCGAGCTCTTCACCGCCGCCCGCCAGCATCGCAACCTGCTTGCCGGCGCGAATCGTCTCGAACGCATAGCCAATGCCGTGGCTGCCCGACGTGCATGCGCTCGACGTCGTCAGGATGCGCCCCGTGATGCCAAAGAACACGCCGATATTCACGGCCGTGGTGTGGGGCATCATGCGGATATACGTGGTGGCGCTGATGTCCTCGGTCGAACGCTCGCTCATCATGCGCCCGAAGTCCTGTATCGCCGACGGCGTGCCCGTGGAAGACCCGTAGGCAATGCCCATGCGCCCACCCGTGACCAGCGGGCTGCCGGCCAGTCCGGCATCGGCCAGCGCGGCTTCGCTGGCCAGCACGGCCATCAGCGACACGCGCCCCATCGACCGCGTCAGCTTGCGCGTGTAGTGTGGCGGCAGCGTGAACGGCGGCACTGGTGCGCCCAGGCGGGTATTGAGCCCCCTGATATCGTCCCATTCCGGCATATGCACGACCGCATTGCGGCCGCTGGCCAGGCGCTCGCGCACTGTAGCCCAGTCATTGCCCAGGGCGCTGACCGCGCCCGCGCCGGTTACGACAACCCGCTTCATCCGAACATCCCCCCGTTCACCGAAATTACCTGCCGTGTAATGTAACCGGCATCCGGCGACAACAGGAAGGCCACTGTGGCAGCTACCTCATCCGGGGTACCCATGCGGCGCGCCGGAATCATCTTCAGCGCCTCTTCACGCACGTGTTCCTCGATCATTTCGGTATCGATCAGGCCGGGCGCCACGCAATTGACCGTGATCTGACGCTTGGCCAGTTCGATCGCCAGCGCCTTGGTGGCCCCGATGATGCCGGCCTTTGCCGCGCTGTAGTTGGTCTGGCCGCGGTTGCCCACCAGCCCCGACACCGATGACAGCGTCACGATGCGCCCCGGCTGGCGCCGTTGCACCATCGGCATGACCAGCGGATTCAGCACGTTGTAGAACGCATCGAGATTGGTATGCACCACCTCGTCCCATTCTTCGCCGCTCATGGCCGGAAACGCCGCGTCTCGTGCCAGGCCAGCGTTGCAGACCACGCCGTAGTAGCAGCCATGCTCCTCGACGTCGGCCAGCAGCACGCGCGATGCCACTTCGCGCTGCGCGATGTCGAATGCCAGCACACGTGCATTGCGGCCAAACGCGCGTACGGCGTCGGCTACCGATTCGGCTTCCTCGCGGCGCGCGCGGCAATGCACCACCACGTCGTAGCCGTCGCGCGCCAGGCGCAATGCAATGGCGCGGCCAATGCCGCGCGAGGACCCCGTGACGAGCACGGTCTTGTTCGTCATGCCTGCTGCCCCTGGAGAAACGCCTGCGCATCGGCAGGCTGGAATACGGAAACATTGGCGCGCGCAACGTCGCGCCCATCCAGTGCCAGCGTGCAGGCAAACATGCCCAGACCGTTGTCACCGGTCAGTTCCACCTGCACGGAAATCGTCAGTTCGCTGCCGGCCGGAAACGCCGCCACGTCACAGCTATAGCGGCGCGAGCCCAGCAGGAAGCCAATGCCCGGCGCGCGCCCCGCGGCGCGTTCGCGCACGCCCGCCCATGCCGCGATGGTCTGGGCCATGTACTCGATACCCACCCACCCCGGCATGCCGGCTTCGTCGACAAACAGTTGCGTGGCCCGCACGGTGGCTCGCGCCACGCACATCGTGTCATCGGCCTGCAGCAGTTCGTCGATCAGCCGCATCGCGCCAGCGTGCGGCACCACCTCGGCCACCGGTGGCAGCGCAGGTCGATGATTCGATAACGGTTCGGACGTATTCATCTTTAGCCCTCGCCCAGCACCAGCACGCTGTTGCTGCCGCCGAATGCAAAGGAATTGCTCATCACATGCCGCACCGGGCGGCCCAGCGACTCGTCGGCGCCCACCACATGCAGCGCAGGCAGCGATGGATCGGCAGCGCCATCCCACCAGTGCGCCGGCAGGCGGCCGTGCGGATTGTCGGTAAGCGTCAGGTACATCAGCGCGGCCTCCACCGCGCCAGCCGCGCCGAGCGTATGGCCGGTCTGGGGCTTGGTGGAACTTACTGGCACATCGACGCCAAGCAGATCGGCTACCGCGCGCGACTCCATCGCATCGTTCTGTTCCGTGGCCGTGCCGTGCAGGTTCAGGTAGTCGATGTCGCCGGCCCGCAGGCCGGCGCGCGTGAGCGCCTGCTGCATCGCGGTACGCGCCCCCGCACCGCCAGGGTCGGGCGCCGACATATGGTGCGCATCCGACGTCTCGCCCCATCCGGCCAGCCGCACCGGCCCGGCTTCGCGCGACATCAGGAACAGTGCCGCACCTTCACCAAGATTGATGCCGTGCCGATGCGCGGACAGCGGATTGCAACGCACCGCGCTGACCGATTCGAGCGAGCGGAATCCGGCGATCGTAAACGCGCACAGCGTGTCGACGCCTCCCGCGATGGCAACATCGACAATTCCCTGCTCGATCAGGCGCGCCGCGGCGGCAAGCGATTTCGCGCTGGACGAGCATGCCGTGGAAATCGTATATGCCGGGCCAGCCACGCCCAGTGCCAGCGCCAGGTATTGCGCCGGCGAACCCAGTTCCTGCTGGCCATAGTGGAAAGCGGCCGGCCATGCGCCGGTGCTGGCGCGCTCGCGCACGGCAACCTCTCCGTCACTGATACCCGAGGTACTGGTGCCAAGCACGATGGCCACGCGCTGCGGACCCACGCGCGCAATCGCGGCCTCCACTGCCGGACGCAGCGCGGCCAGGGTCCGGTCCAGCAGCGCGTTGTTGCGGCTGACTAACCCCGGTGCAACGCCCGCGGGCAGATCGGTGGCGGCAATTGGCTCGCGCACCGTGCCCAGATGCAATGGCATGCCCGGGGTGTAACGGTCGGTGGTTTCGCCACCGCTCGGACCATCGGTACGCCACAGTGCGGCACGCACGGCATCGCCGCCGCTGCCGAGCGCGCAGATCACGTTCATCGCGTTCATGTAGATCGTCATCGCGCCTCCCCTTGCCCCTGCAGTGTGCGAATCGTTAGCCGGTAGCCGTCGCGGCGTTGCACGAATACCGTCGTCCGCGCATCCGGGTAGCGGATCTCCGCCACCACCTCGTCGCCGGCCAGTAGCTGGCGCATGCCGGACGAGGCATCCACGCGCCACCCCGCCGGCAGCGCCGCCTGGATGGCCGCAACCGGCCACAACGACAACTGCAGATCACTGAGGATACGCTCGGGCAGCAGCTCCGGGGGTGCCCACGGCGCACGCGTCACGCGCAGATCCTTGCCGTCCCAGTCCAGACGCGCCAGAACCTGCCCGCCCGCCACCGCGGCCAGCCGCGTGTGCGCGGCATCTGCCTCCAGCAACGCCAGCATGTCGCGCGTCTGCTCGCCTTGGGGCGACGGATATTGCACCGTGATCTGCTGCTGCAGGTTCAGCGTCTTGCCCAGCGATGCCGGCGGCAGCCGCAGCAGTGGCGCGGCAGTTGGCGCGGCAACGGCGGACGGTGTGTTGCCTGCAGGCGGCACAACCGATGCACACCCGCCCAGTACCGTCAGCGATACCAGGCAAGCGGCCAGGGAAGATCGAAAACTCAAACCGTGCAAAGCTGCTCCAGGACACTGAGACGCCGTTTCGATTCGGCCACGAATGGATTCTTGCGATCCCACGCGTAGCCAGCCAGGATTGCCGAGATCATCTGGCGGATTTCGGGTGTCGCGTCGGGATGGAAGATCACCTTCTGGAATCGGCCCTCGTACCAGGCCTCGACGAACGTGCGGAAACAGTCGACGCCAGCCTTGAGCGGTTTGGCGTAGTCGGCGTCCCAGTCCACCGTTTCACCGGCCAGCTGGCGCGCCACGCATGCGGTTGCCAGGCTGGCCGACTTGAACGCAATGGTCACGCCCGACGAGAACACCGGATCGAGGAATTCGCCGGCATTGCCCAGCAGCGCGTAACCACTGCCCCACAGCGAGCTGACATTCGCCGAGTAGCCGACGATCTGGCGCGCCGGGGTGTCCCAGTTCGCGTCCTTGAGCACGCTGGCCAGGTGCGGTTCTTCACTGACCAACTGCTTGAGCTTGGCCATCTCGTCGCCGGGATAGCGGTCCAGGAAGGACTTCTCGGCCACCACACCCTGCGAGCAACGTCCATTGGAAAACGGGATGGTCCAGTACCAGACATCGACATGCTCGGGATGCACGCTGATCAGGATCTTGTTGCGATCGAAGCTGCCGACAGGAATGTGGTCTTCCACGTGCGTGAAGATTGCCGAGCGCACCGGGAAATTCGACGGCGATTCCAGCTTCAGCAGGCGCGGCAGGATACGGCCAAAGCCGGAGGCATCGAGCAGGAACTTCGGCTGCACCGCGTAGGCGTTGCCGTCCGGATCGCGCACGGTTACCACCGGCTGTGCGCCACTGACGTCCACGGCTTCCACCACATGGCGGAAGCGCACTTCGGCGCCCTGCTTCGCGGCCTCGCGAATCAGCACGTCGTCGAAGTGGGCGCGCTGCACCTGATAGGTCGTGCCCCAGCCTGGCGAGAACTTGTCGCGGAAGTCGAACTCGGTATGGCGGCCGCCACGCGAGAACGCCGCGCCATTCTTGTACTGGAAGCCTGCCTCGACCACGGCCTGCAGCATGCCGGCCTCTTCGATGTACTCCATGCTCTGCGGCAGCAGGCTCTCGCCGATCGAGAAACGCGGAAACGTCTCCTTCTCGATCACGAGCACCTCGATGCCGCGCTTGCGCAGCAGGCCTGCCGCCACCGAGCCCGCCGGGCCGGCGCCCACGATCAGTACATCAACCTGTTCCGTCTTCATCTGGATCAACCCTGTTTCATATTGTTATTCGATAGCTGGGGCAGCCGGCCTGAACCATGGCGAAAGCACCCAGACCGCACCCACACCGGAAAGCATGGTCATGCCAAACGCATGCAGCGCCGGCGTCGACGACAGTGCCAGCAGGCCGAACGCCAGCAAGGTGCTGGCCGCGCCGAGCACGATTGCCGTCCATGACACGCCGTCGCCAGGATGCTCGAGCAGGAAGATGCCGTAGTCCACTCCCACCCCCAGCAGCAAGGCCAGCGCCAGCACCGAGAACAGCTGCAACGGTACGTGCAGCCAGCCCAGCACCGCCACGCTGAATGCCGCCGCCAGCAGCGTCGGCACCAGCGCACGCCATCCGGCACGCCCGTAGCGCCAACCCAGCAACAACGCCACGCCCGCCGCGCCGGCCAGCAGCAACCAACTCATCAGCACCCGATAGTGGTGCAGCAACCCGGACAGATCGGCAATGCGATCGACCCATTCCGCGCCTTGTACCTGATTGACGGCCTCGGCAATGCCCGGCATGACGGCCGGCTTGTCGAGCCCGCGCAGCAGCATCACGCTGGCGTAGCCACTGCCTTCGCGGTCGAGCCACAGATGGCGCAGCGTGCCCGACACCGGGTGCGCAAGCCATGCCGACAACGCCAGCACCGCACTGCCATCGGAAGCATCCGGCGCGGCAATGGTGCCGCCCAGCGCCTTGGCCACCCGTTGGCGCACGGCAACTTCCTGGCGGTCGGCCAGCGCCGCATCGGCACGCTGACGCGCGGCCGATGGCACCCAATCGGAGACGGCCACGAAGCCTTGCAGATCGCCGCGTTGCATCGCGTCGGCCAACCGGGCCTTGACGGCTTCCTCGTTGGCCAGCACCGCGTCAGGCGTAGCGCCGCGCACCAGTACGAACTGCGCGGGGCTCGGCGTGCCCAGCAGGCGTCCGGCCGTGCGTTGGGCCTCGATCAATGCCGGCGGTGAACTCTGCAATTGCCGCACATCATCGACGATATTCACCTGCCAGACACCGGGCACGATGAACAGCGCGAGCGCGGCCAATGCCAGCCAGGTGTTTCGGTCATTGCGCACACGCGGCCAACGCGACAGGCTATCGGCGAGCCAGGTCGACAACCGGGTCTGGCGCAGCGTGCCGCGATCAAGCAGCGGGAACCAGAACACCACGGTCAGGAACGCCGCCACCAGTCCCACCGCAGAGAACAATGCCATCTGACGCAGCCCCGGGAACGGCGCGATGCCAAGCGCCAGGTACGCCACCACACTGGTCAGCAGCGCCAGCGCCATGCCCGGCAGCAGGAAGCGCATCACCGAAGGCGGTGTCGCACGTGCCATCGCCTGGCGCGTGACAAAGTAATGAATGCCGAAATCTTCGGCCACGCCCACCAGGCTGGCGCCGAACACCAGCGTGATCAGATGGACCTTGTCAAACACGATGGCCGTGGCGGAGATCGCCGCGGCCGTGCCTACCAGCAGTGACAGTCCTACCAGCACGATGGGCCGCAACGAGCGGAACGCCAGCCACACCAGCAGCAATACTGCCGCCAGCGAGCCCCAGCCAATCACGTTCATCTCCCAGTTGGCCTGTGCGGCCGCGGCTTCGGCATGCAGTGGAATGCCGGCGGCGATCACCCGCACGCTGGCATCACCTTGCTTTGCCGCCGCCTCGGCTGCCTTGAGCAGGTCACCATATTCGGTATTGCCGCTGACCGAGAAGGCGGGCCTGGTGATCTGGTATGACAACAGCACCCATTCCTTGCCATCGCCCGACAGCGTGGCCAGTCCGTCGCGCTCATGCACACGCGTGACCGCTGCACGCGACAGCCACCAGTCTTGCCACAAGCCGAGCGGATCGGCGGCCCAATCCGTCAGGCGCGGGCCGGTCGACAGCTGGTAGAGACGCGTCAGCGCCTGCTGCGCGAGTGCATCGGGATTGGCGTCCTGCAACTGCCGGCGCTGGGCATCCGTCAGCAAGCGGTCGCGCCATGGCCGGTAGAACGCCAGCGCGGCGTCGAAGTCGAATGCATCGATCTTGTCGACCGGCTTGAGCAGATCGGCCTGACGCGCCGTGGTCGCACCAAAGCGTTGCGCCGCCGCGCGCGTGCGCGCCCAGTCGTCGCTGCCCACCAGCACCACCACCTCTTTTGCCACCCCATCGGCCAGGCGCCGCAGCACACGGTCGGCGGTAGCGGTACGCTCGCTGGTCGGCAACAGCGCCATGACATCGGTGTCAAGCCGCGATGCGCGCCAGAACTGGAACTGGTGCACTACCAGCGCCAGCACCAGCACCAGCCAGCCAATGGCCAGCCAGCGTTCCAGCCGTGAGAGTCCGCTGCGCATCGCAACGCCGCCTGCCATATCACTCAAAGCGCTGCTCCTCGGCCGCGCTGAGCTTGTCTGCCGCTGACGGGTCGATCATGCGCACCACGGTGCTGTCGCCACTGCCCTCTTCCAGCCGTACGTTACGCACGAAGCGGTCGCCGGCCAGTTCGATTCGGGTGAAGACGCGCCGCATACCCGCGTCGAGCGGCGTCAGCACAAGCGTCCAGCCAGCCTTGCCGACCAGCTTGCCCTTTACATCGAAACGCGCCTGCAGACTGCGCAGATCGCCACGCAGCACGGCAATCATCGACTCGCCCACCACACGCATCGCTGGCTGGCTGTCTGCCTGCATCTGCTGCTGCACCTTGCCATCCGCACCGCGCATCACCAGTTTCTCGGGCGTCACCAGCAGGCTCGACGGAAACGGGTCACGCGTGTTCCATACCACGCCACGTCCGCGCGCCAGTACGAAATCGCCGCGCGACACCAGCGGATTGCTGAAGCCCGCCAGCTTGCGGGTCTGTTCGAACTGCCCGTGAATCACCGGTGCATCGACCAGCCGCGCCGCCACGCCACCAAGCAGGTCTTCCGCATGTACCGGCACGGTCCCAAGCAATGCCAGCGCCATGCCACCAGCGGCCAGGTGCCGCAGCATGTGCCGGCGCTTCAAGGTTGTACTCCCAGTTTCTCGAACAGGATCGGCGGGCTCACGTAGAGCATTTCCTGCGTCTTCATGTCCACGGCCACCTGGATCGAATAGCCCTTGGTCAGACGCTGGCCCGACGCCGCATCGCGGATCTCGTACTCGATCTTGAGCCGGTTCTCCCATTCGGTAATGCTGGCGTGGACCTCGACCGCCTGCCCGTAGACCAGCGGCCGCACGTACTTCACGCGCAGGTCCACGACGGGCCATGCAAAGCCCGAGTCGCGCATCTGCGGGTAGTCGTAGTCGATCTTCTGCAGCAACGCACAGCGCGCCACCTCGAAATAGCGAATGTAGTTGCCGTGCCAGACCACGTTCATGGGATCGAGGTCGTGAAAGGCCGGCGTCAGTGTGATGGCGTGATGAATGACTTGGGACATGGCGGTTCAATGGGGCCGGGGAACGCCGCCACTACGGCTGGCGTGCGTCCTGGCGGCCGGTACGTACCGGCTCGTCGGCCCAGAATTCATAGAAGTTGAACCAGTCGAACGGCGACTGCACGACCAGCGCCTGCAGCCATGCGGCATACGAGGTGGCCAGCGCGGTCAGCGCCGCTTCGCGGTTAGCCCGTGGGAGCGATACTTCGCGCGCAAGTTCCGTAAAACGAAGCAGATGGCCGTTGCCATGCCGCACACAACCCATCGCATACAGCGGACAGCGCATCAATGACGCCAGCACATAGGGCCCCACCGGGAAGCGCGCCGGCGCGCCCATGAATGGCACCCGCACCGCGCGTCCGCCATGCGCGGGCGCGCGGTCGCCGGCAATCGCCACGAACTCGCCAGCCTGTACCTTGCTGGTCAGTTCGAGCGCCGTGGCGGGGGAAATATCGTCAACCTGGTACAGCTGCACCCCCGATTTCGGGTCGATACGCGACAGGATCCGGTTGAAGCGCTCCGCGTGCGCGGTGTGCACCAGCACGGTCAGGCGCATGCCGTTGCGCTGGTTGGCCAGCACGCGGCACAGTTCCAGGCAACCCATATGCGCGGTCATGATGATGCCGCCCTGCCCGCGCGCGATCTGTTCCAGCAATACCTCGTTGCCTTCGCGGATGACATTGCCAAAGCGGTAGCGGCCGCCGATGGCCAGCAGCTTGTCCAGCAGCGTATCTGCGAACGAAAACAGGTGCCGCAGCGAGTGGCGCCACGTGGGGCGTGTGCCTATGGTGCCGGCGGTCTGCTCGACGCGGGTCAGGAAGTCCAGCGACGAGCGCCGTGCCAGCGGATGGGTCAGCCAGTACCAGGTCACCACCGGATACACGACCAGGCGGAACAGCGCGCGGCCAAACAGGCGATACAGGAAGTACAGGCACCATACGCCCCAGACGCAGGTGACCTCGC
Organism: uncultured Cupriavidus sp.; assembly: GCA_963543405.1. Taxonomy (GTDB): domain Bacteria; phylum Pseudomonadota; class Gammaproteobacteria; order Burkholderiales; family Burkholderiaceae; genus Cupriavidus. The sequence goes on along the minus strand of CAUUBQ010000008.1, from coordinate 120,041 downwards.
CGATGGCGCTCCAGTGGCGCGATGGCACCGGGCGCGCGGCGCTGGCCGGATTCGGGCTGGCCGGATTCATGCTGCCACCTTGCGCCACAACAGGCGCGGCATGCGTATCACCATGCCAAAGAACAGCCGGGTATGCATGCGCGAGATCAGCACGTTGTCGCGCCAGGCCTGGAAGTGCGACACCCCGTCGGACGGATACGTAACACGCGTAGGCACGTTGACGATGCGCACGCCGCGCCAGACCAGATGCACCAGCACCTCGGTATCGAACTCCATGCGCCGGCCCAGGCGTTGCTCGCGCATCAGCCGGGTGACCGCCGCGAGCGGATAGACGCGCAGCCCGCACATCGAATCGCGGATCTGGAACGAGAGCGTGTTGATCCATACCCACACATGCGTCAGGTAGCGCGCATAGAGCCGATGGCGCGGCACCGATTCATCGTAGACCGGATGGCCGCAGATCATCGCCGCGGGATCGGCCTGTGCCAGCTTCACAAATTGCGGAATGCAATCGGCATCGTGCTGGCCATCGGCATCGATCTGCAAGGCGTGCGTATATCCAAGTTCAGCCGCCGCGGAAAACCCGGCCATGATCGCGCCGCCCTTGCCCTGGTTCTGCGGCAAGCGCACCAGCTGGATTCGCTCGGGATGGGCGCTGGCGATGTCGCGCAGCACCTGCTCGCAGGCGGGGCTGCTGCCATCGTCGACCAGCAGGCACGGCAACGGATGCTTGAGGATGGCCTCGACCATGGCGCCAATCGCGCCTTCGTGGTCGTAGACCGGCACCAGTACGACGGGTCGGAACGCGGCACTCATGGGGTTGGAGATTCGGGATGAAAAACGATCTTGCCGCTGGCGTGCGGACCCGCCTCGGACGTAAGGCGGAAGCCCAGCACACATGCGTCGGGCTGCCAGGTCAGCGCCATCCGCACCTTGGTGCCAGGGCGGATCACCGACTGGAACTTGAGCGTATCGAGTCGCGCGAAGCGGTCGCGCGGCGGTACGCCGAGCTTTTGCGGCGCCAGCGCCATGACCCAGTCCACCTGCGCCACGCCGGGTACGATCGGCGTACCCGGAAAATGCCCGTCGAATACCGCGAGGTCGTCGGCCACATCGAGTTCGGCCGTGGCCGAGGCGTGGTCGCCTTCGAGCCACTGCACGGGCGGTAGCGTACGGCGGAACACGTCGCGCAGCATGCTTTCGGTAGTCTTGCCCTGCGCGTTGCAAGGCAGTGCCTGCAGACAGGCCCAGCGGCGCGGCAGCGCCACCGCATCGACAGCCTCGGCCAGATGCCTGCGCAACGCGCTGGTTACCGCACCACGGCCACTGGCATCGAACAACGCCTGCCCGGCTTCGCTCAACACGACTGCCGCAGCCACGCGCATGCCCACATCGAGCTCGATCAACACCACGCGTGCCTCGCGCACCAGGCCGGACGTGCCAAGGCGCTGCTCGATCTGCGTCAGCGAAATGCGCTTTTCCTCGATCTTGACGATGCGGTCGGCACGTCCGGCCAGCACAAAGCTGTCTGCCCCGGCGGGCAGCGCACGGTCGGCGCAAACGTACCAGTCATCGTCAGCCAGGTGCGGCGAGCGCACCGCGAGGTAACCGTCCTGCAGACGCCACGCGATACCGGGCATTGCGGTCCAGCGATCGGCCTGCACCGCGCGCTGGCGCCAGGCGATGCCACCGGTCTCGGAACTGCCGAATACCTCGATTGGCGAGCGGCCCATGCAACGCAGCGCGTCGGCCGCTGCCTCGGGCGGCAACGGGCCGCCGGATGAGAACACGGCCTGCAGCACCTGCTGCGAAGCGGACCAGTCCAGCGCACCAGGAATGCGCTTCAGGTGCGCCGGGCTGCTGACCAGCACTGCCGGGCGGCCATCGGACTGGCATGCGGCCACCAGTTCCTCATGAAACGCGAGCCGCGTGGCCGGCATCGGCCGCGACGCGGCCAGCGGCCAGAGTACGGTGAACAGCAGGCCGTAGATATGCTGGTGCGACACGGTGCACAGCACGCGCACATCGGAGGGAAAACGGTGGCCGAAAGCCTGCTGCAGCGTATGCACCTCGGCATCGAGCTGCGCCAGACGCTTGTCGATGGCGGTCGGCTCCCCGGTCGAGCCCGAGGTAAACAACGTGACCCATGTATCGTGCGTCGCCAGTGCGGGCCATGCCGACGCATCGGCGACACCCTCACGGTCGTCGACCGGCATCAATCCGTCAGGAAACTCGCCGGCCATGCCATCGCTCTGCGCGCGCAGCGCAGCCAACGTTTCGGCACGGATATCGCCGGGCAGCAACACTTGCTTGCCCGCATACCACGCGCCAAACAGCGCGGCAGCGAATTCGGCGGGATCGTCGAGATAGAGCGCCCAGCGCCGGCCCGATGCCGCCGACAGCGCGCGGCGCCAGGCCGCGGCGCGTGCCACGAAATGTTTCGCATCGATGGTCGACTGGCCACCGCCTGATACCACGGGGCGCACATCACCGCTTGCAGCGCGCACCGCCAGCGCCGCCATCACTCCACCCACGCCGGTCCACACCGGCATTTGTTCAGCCATGACCATTCTCCGCGCGCCGCGCCATCACGCGCTGACGCACCAGCCATTCCCCGGCAAACATTGCACCAATCAGGCCATAAGCAATGGCCCCGTTATAGATTGCCCAGATCCGGTCGCTCGCCACGAAAGCGGTGACCGCCGCAATCGTGCCGTTGCAAACAAAGAAGACGCACCACGCCTGCGTGACGCGACGCGTGTAGGCCACCCCACTCGGCGGCAGATCCGGCTCACGCAGCCTGGCGAGCCGCTCCACCAGCGTGGGCGGATGGCGCAGGGTCCAGCCAAACACGCCGAGCATGGCCAGGTTGACCAGCACCGGGTACAGCTTCAACGGCAGCGCATGGCCCGAAGCCATCACCACGATGGCCAGGCCCGCGGCCAGCAGCGCCATCGCGCGCCAACCCGCCTGCCGGCTGGTGCCCGCGCGCAGCAGCGCGAGCGCCACCAGCGCCAGCGCCATCACGCGCGGCGAGAAATGCTGCAACCCGAGGTAGATCACTACCGGGTAGGACAGTGTCAGCAGTCCCAGCCCCCATTTGCGCCAGGCCATGCGCGCGTCAGGCGGTCGCTGGCGAATCGATCAGCAATGCCAGCGCCTGCACCACGTCCTGCACGGTGCGCACGGACTTGAACTGCTCGGGCTTGAGCGGTTTGTTCAGCATCGGCTTGAGCTTGACCAGCAGGTCCACCGCATCGATGCTGTCGATGTCGAGGTCGTCGTAAAGTCGTGCCTCGGGTGTAATGCGCGCAGGGTCGATCTCGAAGGTTTCCTCGAGAACCGCGGCCACGCGCGCGAAAATTTCGTCGTGAGTCATGTTCTGGCTCCGTGTCTTGCGATTCGTACGATCAGCCCTATCAGGCCGGGGCCTGGCCACGTTGCGATTCCACGAACGCCGCCAGCGCCGAGACGCTGGCAAAACGTGAGCGGATCGCTTCCTTGTCGCCGTTCATGGTGATGCCATAGCGCTTCTGCAGCGCGAGGCCCAGTTCCAGCGCATCGATCGAATCGAGGCCAAGACCTTCGATGAACAGCGGCGCAGTCGGGTCGATATCATCGGCGGCCACGTCCTCAAGGGACAGCGACGAGATGATCAGTTCCTTGATTTCTTGCTCAAGCGCCTTCACGGCGGATCTCCCTGGAGAAAAACTCGGATAGTGAATGGGTCAGCTGACGCACGGCCATCGCATCCTCGGTGCCCTGTGGCACCCATTGCGCCACGGCAACGTCGGGATGGACGTCGATCACGAAGCGCGGCCGGCGCACCGGCACGTGGTACCACTTCTCGCCCTTGGTCAGCGTGGACGGCTCGCACCGGATGACAACCGGCGTCAGCGCAAAGCCACCGCGCACGGCCACGTTGGCGGCACCGCGCTGCAACTGCAGCGGCATGCCCGGGCGTGTGCGGGTGCCTTCCGGAAAAATGATCAGGTTGTTGCCGGCGCGCAGCGACGCGATGCAATCGTCGACCATCGCCGCGCCGCTGTCGTTGCGTACCCAGCCGGTAGCCAGCACCGGGCCGCGTGTGAACGGATTGCGCGTCAGCGCCGACTTGACCACGCAGTCCGCCCGCCGTGCCAGCGACATCAGGAACACCACGTCGATCAGCGACGGATGATTGGCCACGATCAGCAGGCCATCACGACGCAGCCGTTCCGGATGGCGTACCTCGTAGCGGATCACGCCCACCGCATGCATCAGCCACACAAACAGTCGGAACGCGTGATGGATGACACCGCGACACACGCGCTGGCGCGTATCGGTCGACCACGGCAGCAGCGATAGTAGTGGAAAAACAAGCACACGCAGCAACAGTCCGCCAATACCGAAACTGGAGAAACAGAAGCCGGTAGCGCAGACACGCCACGCGCGGTCGATTCGTTCAACCATGGCGCTGCCACCTCCAGATGGCACGCTCGCCGCGATGGATCAACTCGGCCTCGTCGGTCAGCATGAAGCGCAGCACGTCCAGGCCATGCGGCAGTATCGGGTGTGCGGTGCCGGGGTCGGATGCGGAACGTGGCGCGGAGATGTCGAGTTGCCAGACCGGCTCGCCCGCTCGCGGGCGGCCCATGCGCCAGGCCCAGCCGAACAGGCAGCCAGGTTCGTCGGCAAACTCCGCATAGGCTTCTGGCAGCGGCGCGTCGTAGCACACCAGCAGCACTTCCTCGGCGCCATCGCCAAGCAGCGCACAGGCTTCGATTACGGCGGTTTCCACGGTGTCGGGACCGGCCGCAACCGCCTGCAGGTTCGACGCATCGCCGCGGTCGATCGTAAACATGGCGCCGATGGCGTTGTGCACGGACAGGCCAAACGCGGTCGGCGACAGCGGTTCGCCGGCGGCCAGTTCACTCAGCATTTCAAACGCGCGGCGGGTATCACCGTGGCGCGACGCAAATACCGCCGGTGATTGGATCGTGGTGTCCGCCGGTTTCACGTCATAGGCCGGATGCAGCGCTGCCCGTCCGATCGCATTGACGCGTCGGCGCAACATTGGAGCCATGGCGGTCAGCGCGGGCAAGTCAGTGCCGTCAGGCAACCAGGGGGCCCGACTCCAGGCCTGCCATGCCGCAGGCGTATGCAATGCCGGCGCCGAGGCCGCCCATGCGCGAATTCCGAATTCAATTGCCATGCCGTGCGCGTAGGGTCGATTGTGAGCCCGGAACCCGCGTCAACCCCCGGCCGCAGCCGACAGCCATGGTGCACGCCAAGCGCGCACCGCCCGCGTGACCCCGGGGATATTTCCGCATTTTTCCCTGAAATTAATATCGAAATCAGCGGATTTCGACGACCTTATTGTTAATGCCCGCCGGCTCGCCGTGCCGCATTCTCGATTGTGCTGGCATCGACGGGCGGTGGATTTACGGGCATCGCCGTATGCTGGCGCTTGCCCCGTAACAGGTTTCGGTTTGGCCAACACCATCGAATACCCCACCAAAGATGGGCATACGACGGCACAGCGAACTTCGACCCCGCATTTTTGTCAGGGGCGAATTCTCGCATAAAGGGCACCCGGCAGGCTATGCGCAACAGTAACGGACCTACGCAAATGTAACGGGGCGGGAGCGGCCATTCCGCCACACCCGCCCCTTCGGTCCAACTTGCCGGAATGCGTCCAGCTTAGCGCGCCGGCAGGATCGTCCCCGTCACGTCACCAAAGCCAACGCGGTAACCATCGCCCTGGCACCAGCCCGACATGGTCACGGTATCGCCATCCTCCAGGAAGCCACGTTTGACGCCATCCGCCAACGCCACAGGCTCCGCGCCGTTGCGGGTGGTTTCCAGCAGGCTTCCGCACGAATCTGCGGTGGTGCCGCTGATCGTGCCAGAACCCATCAGGTCGCCGATCCGTACATTGCAACCGGATACCGTGTGGTGCGCCAGCTGTTGCGCCATGGTCCAGTACATCGCCTTGAAGTTGGTGCGACAAACCGTGGTGGGCGCCGCCGCACCTTTGGGCTGCAGCGCGATCTCGAGCGCGATGTCATACGCGTTGCGACCCTGCTGCTGCAGATACGACAATGGCTCGGGCGACTGCGCCGGGTTGTCGCGGCGGAACGGTTCCAGCGCGTCCATGGTAACCACCCACGGCGAGATCGACGTACCGAACGACTTGCTGTTGAACGGCCCCAGCGGCACATATTCCCATTGCTGGATATCGCGCGCGCTCCAGTCATTGAGAATCACCAGCCCAAACATGTGCGCCTGCGCATCGGCAGTGCTGACCGGCTCGCCCAGGTTCGACGGCTTGCCGACGATAAAGCCCATCTCGAGTTCATAGTCCAGCTTGCGGCAGGCCGTAAAGGTCGGGCGCGCCTCGTTCGGCAGCTTGATCTGGCCATTCGGACGATGCAGCGCCGTGCCGCTGACCACCACGGAACTGGCGCGGCCGTTATAACCGATCGGGATTTCCAGCCAGTTCGGCAGCAACGCATTTTCCGGGTCACGGAACATGCGGCCCACGTTGGTGGCATGCTCGCGCGACGAATAGAAGTCCGTATACCCGGGGATCTCCACCGGCAGGTGCAGCGTTGCGGCGGACATCGGCACCAAGGCTTTGGCTCGAAGCGCCGCGTTACCCGACAGCGTCTGGTCTTCGGCAGACAGCAGCGTGCCGAGCCGCGCACGAGTTTCCGTCCACACGGGCTTGCCCAGTGCGATGAAACGGTTGAGGCTTGCGGCCGCAAACGTTCCCCTGGCCGCAGCCGGGAGCAAGCCGGCGTCATCCAGCACGGACAGGTCGAGCACCTGGTCGCCAATTGCGACACCGACGCGCGGCGCATCGTTGCCAGTCGAAAAAATGCCGTACGGCAGGTTCTGCAGCGGGAAATGGGTCTGGCCGTCATTGGCCGAGGTCACCCAGCTGGTCTTGGGGGCAGTCATTCTGGAACTCCGGGGTTCAACGCTCGTTCGGATTGAAATGCTTCTTCAGGCCCTGCCAGCACGTGTAGTAGTCGTGCTGCAGCAGCGCCGATTCGGCGGCGTAGCGGGTGGGACGGATCACGCCCGGGGTTTCGAACATGAACGCCATGGTGTCCGTGATGTGGTGCGGCGCGCTGGTGTCGCCAGCCGTGGCACGTTCGAAGGTTTCGGCATCGGGTCCGTGGCCGCTCATGCAGTTGTGCAGGCTCGCGCCACCGGGCGTGAAACCTTCTGCCTTGGCATCGTAGGCGCCCGTGATCAGCCCCATGAATTCGCTGGCGATATTGCGGTGGAACCAGGGCGGACGGAAGGTGTCCTGCGCCGCCAGCCAACGCGGACCGAAGATGACGAAGTCGATGGTGTCCACGCCAGGCGTATCCGACGGCGACTGGAGTACCAGGAAGATCGACGGATCCGGGTGGTCGAAACTGATCGAGCCAATGGTGTTGAAGTGACGCAGATCATATTTGTAGGGCGCGAAATTGCCGTGCCACGCCACCACATCCAGCGGGGAATGATCGATCTCGGCGCGCCACAGATTGCCCTGGAAGCGGGCCACGAGTTCGAACTTGCCTTCGCGGTCCTCGTAACTGGCAACCGGGGTCAGGAAATCGCGCGGATTGGCCAGCCCATTGGAACCGATCACGCCCAGGTCCGGCAGCTTGAACAGCGCGCCGTAGTTTTCGCAGATATAGCCACGCGCCTCGCCATCGGGCAGTTCCACGCGGAAACGCACGCCACGCGGGATCACAACGATCTCTTGCGGCTCCACCGCCAGTTGGCCCATTTCAGTCGCGATCAGCAGGCGGCCCTGCTGCGGCACGATCAGCATCTCGCCATCGGCGTTGTAGAAGAAGCGGTCGTGCATCGACTGGTTGGCCAGGTACAGATGGATGCCGCAGCCGATTTGCGCTTCCGGACCGCCATTGCCGGCCATCGTAACGATCCCGTCCACGAAGTCGGTCGGTGCCGCGGGCATGGGTGGCGGGCTCCAGCGCAACTGGTTCGGCGATGGCGGAACCTCGTCGAAACGGCTCATCCACCGATCCTGCTCGATGCGCGTGAACGGCTTGTGCATGGCGGCCGGGCGGATCCGGTACAGCCACGAGCGCCGGTTATGGGCTCGCGGTGCCGTGAATGCAGTGCCCGAGATCTGCTCGGCGTACAAGCCATAGGCCACGCGCTGCGGCGAATTCCGGCCCAGCGGCAATGCCCCTGGCAAGGCCTCGGTGGCGAATTCGTTGGCGAAGCCGGACATGTATTGGCCTGCGTGGGCTGCCGAGCCGTGCAGGTGTCCGTGTCTTTCTGTTTGCGTCATGAAGTCTTCCTCTCACACCCCGCCGCCCCGAAACAGGCCGGCTTCTCCTCGATCTCACCCTCGCTCAGAAATTGAGAATTACGAATAGTGAAATTGATTTACCAAATCGTAATCACGCAACCTGACAATGTCAAACCACAATTACGATAGGCGAGCACAGGGCCGCAGGCGAGCGAACGCATGCCGCGCCGAGGGAGGTCGGTGCAAGCGCCGTGAAAAGCACGTGGAAATAGCGGAGGGAACGGCTAAAAGAAGCCGAAAGAAGTCGAGATTGAAGCGAGGATCAAGCGGGGTAAGACGTGGAAGCACTCACGTGACGGTGCACACGAGCGCACGCTACGCGTGCAGCAGCAAGCGGCACGTACCGGAGACGGCGACCACAAAGCGGCACCAACATGCGCGAAGCATGTTTGCAGTGTCGCCATGGGAAATTCGCGGCAGGACAGGACGATGGCCCTGCCCTGCCGCGAATCCTGACCAGGGTCAAACGGGCTTGTGGCCCTCCCCCGATGTGGGGCCCGAACCGAAGCCACCCTGCGCTGGCGCGGAAGACGCCTGCGCCGGTGCGGCAGGCGCCTGGCCGGCCATCGAGGCGGCAGTCACACCACCATTGCGGCTGGCGATAAACGCATTGACGTCTGCAGCAAGATGCTGCGGCGCAAGTACGACCTCAAGGCCCAGCGCCTCGCAAGCCGCCAGGAAGGTAGACATGCGCGGATCGGCCTGACCCGATTCGGCACGCAGATAGGCCTCCCGGGAAATCCCGGCCTTACGGGCGACGTCCTCCTGCTTGAGCTTGCGCGCACGGCGCAACGCCCGCAGTTGCCGGAACGGTTCGCTAGCGCCTCTTGGCACGGCTGTACTGTTCATGTCGGTCTCCAGTCACCAGTGAAAAAAAAGTGCGCGGACGTGCATTCGAGTATAGAGCACGTAAAGCGTTCCGTAAGGTCTGTTGTGGAACACTTTTACAGATTTCTTATGATGGCTTGATCTCGTCTGCCAGACTCTCATCCAAACGACGGATGCAGCACAACATCCTCCTCCCGCCCCCACATAACGACAGTGCCCGCTTTGCGTTGACGTCACATCAGTATCGTCCATGTGTGGCACAAGGCAAGTTGACAAACCGACCGGTCGTGCTATTCTCCAGCGCATGCAGAAAGGACAGCTCACGCGCACCGCGATCATCGAACAGGCACTGCACTCGGCCACCAAGGTAGGCTTCGAGCAGTTGTCGCTGGCCACGCTGGCCGCCGACACCAATATGTCGAAGAGCGGACTCTATGCCCACTTCAAGTCGAAGGAAGCCTTGCAGGAGGCGGTGCTTGCGCGTGCGATGGAGCGTTTTGCGGAGATCGTGGTGCAGCCGGCCATGCGCGAAGTTCGCGGGCTCGTGCGCCTGAACAGGCTGTTCGACGGGTATATGACCTGGATCGCCGGCTCGCTGAACGAAGGCGGCTGCGTATTCATGGCGCTGTCGCAGGAATACCGCGATCGCCCAGGCGTCATACGGGACAGGCTCGTGCAGGCGTTCAAGGACTGGCACAGCACCATCGTGCGCGTGATTGACGATGCCGTTGATGAAGGCGCATTGCGCGCGGGCACCGACCCGCGTCAGTTTGCCTTCGAGATGGTTGGCATCGGCATGTCGTTTCAGTCCTCATTCAAGCTGATGGGCCGCATCGATGCGGAGACAATGGCCAGGCGCGCGTTTGCCAGGCTCGTCAATGACGTGAAAGAGAATCGCACCGGGGCGACCGCGGCACCAGACTGAAGCCACAGTAGTGCCCGCAGCAATACCGTTTGCCGACCAGATTGTGCAGCCTCGGCGCAATAAAGCGAGATGTATCACACGGCATTATTTCAGCCGTTTCTTGCCCTGAAAATAGCACGACTGGTCGGTCGCTACTGAGAAAAAAGATAAGGTTGCCGAGTCTGGTTATCGACTCCAGGGCAAATCCACAGCAAAAAACCAGTTGGAGGTGTTCGTCGTGCCGCAAGTGCTGTCATCCGCATCCCAACCCGCTGCAAGCGCCAGCGCCCCTGTGAAAGCCACCGAACGGCGCTCGCTGACCAACACCCTGCAATCCGGCATGTTGGCGTGGCGCCGACTACGCTGGCAAACCGGTAGCCTGTTTTTCCCCAATGCGACCTCACGCGCGCTCGAGCGCCTGTGGTTCAGTCCGCCCACCGGCAAGAACAGTCCTGAGGGATTACGGTTGCTCGACACGGCGCGCACCGAATGGGCGCTGGTCACGGGCCAGGGCGCGAGCCGCCGTGTGCGTGTTTATCGCTGGGGTAGCAAGGGACCTGTGGTGCTGCTGGCTCACGGCTGGGGTGGCAATGCGGGGCAATGGCACGCAGTGGTGAATGGCCTGCTGTCGGCCGGCATGCGTGTGGTGGCCTTCGACGCGCTGTCGCACGGCGCATCGGATGCAGGCGTGCGCGGACAGCAACAGACTTCCGTGATGGAGATGACGCGGTCGCTACTGGCGGTAGCGTGGCATGTTGGCCCCGTGCACGCCGTCGTGGCACATTCGCTGGGCGGCGCGGCGGCGGCGCAGGCGATTCGCGAAGGCCTGCCCGCTCGCGGCGTGGTCATGATCGGGTCTCCCGCCGACATGTACCAGGCATGCTCGGCGCTGGCCTGGCAGCTTGGTATTGCCCCGCACGTGCTGGCGCGCATGCAGCGCAACAGCGAGCAATGGCTGGGCGCCAGCTGGTCCACGTTCAACGTGCCCGAAATCGGCCGCACAAGGCCCGTACCGCCCACGCTGATCATCCATGACCGCGAGGACAAGGAAGTTCGATGGGAAGACGGCGCGGCCATCGCTGGCGCATGGCCCGATGCGCAACTGGTCACGACCAATGGCCTTGGTCATCGTCGCATCTTGCGCGACAAGGCAGTGATTGGCCGTATTGCTGCGTTTATCGCCAGTCCTCCCGAGGCAAAACCAGGATCAAGGCACGCACCTGCACTACACACCCGTTGACATCGTCTGATGCCGGTTGAAGAGGGGCTGGTCTGCTCAGGCAGACCAGCCCCTCTTAATTTTGTCGCACCAGAATTCCTGGCCGTTAATTGCGCAACATCAAAAAGGTCAGAAACCTTGCAGTACCAGCTTGCCGATCGTCTGCCCGCTTTCCAGCAAGGCATGGGCGCGCCGCAGGTTGGCCGCATTGATCACGCCAAGGTTGTCGCCTACGGTGCCCTGCAGCTTGCCAGCGTCCACCAGCCGTGCCACCTCGTTGAGCAAGCGGTGCTGCGCGATCATGTCGGGCGTCTGGAACATGGCGCGCGTGAACATGAACTCCCAGACGAACGTGGCGCTCTTGCTCTTGAGCGCGCCAATTGCCAGCGGTCCGGCGTTTTCCACGATCGAGCAGATCTTGCCTTGCGGAGCAATGGCCTCGGCCATGGCGGCGAAGTGATGATCGGTATCGTTGAAGCACAGGATGTAGTCGACGTGCGCAAAGCCTAGTGCGCGCAGTTGCGCCGGCATGTCCTTGCGGTGATCGATGGTGTGGTCCGCCCCAAGGCGACGGCACCAGGCTTCCGATTCCGGCCGAGAAGCGGTGGCAATCACGGTCAGTCCGGCCAGCACCTTCGCAAGCTGGATACCGATCGACCCTACCCCGCCTGCCCCGCCGATGATCAGGACTGACTTGCCGGCATCGTCACCCTTGGGCGAGATGCCGAGCCGATCGAACATCGCTTCCCAGGCCGTGATCGCCGTCAGCGGCAAGGCCGCGGCCTGCGGGAAATCCAGCGATGCGGGCTTGTGTCCGGCAATGCGTTCGTCAACCAGATGAAATTCGCTATTGGCTCCAGCACGGGTGATGCTGCCGGCGTAGAACACAGGATCGCCCACCTTGAACAACGTGACATCGGACCCTGCTGCCACCACCGTACCGGCTGCATCCCAGCCCAGCACGCGCGGCGCGTCTTCTACCTTGTCTTTCGGTGCACGTACCTTGGTATCGACCGGGTTTACCGAAATGGCTTCCACCTTGACCAGCAGGTCATGGCCGGTGGCTTCAGGCCTGGCAATTTCCACGTCGACCAGCGACTGTGGATCGGAAATGGGCAGGTAGCGGGTCAGGCCAATGGCTTTCATGTCAGGCGTCCTTGGGATTTTCATGAATGAACACCCGAATCGTAGCCGCTCGGCACTCGAATAATTAGCCGGACGATGCCGCAATCACTTTCCCGGTTTTCAGGAAAATAACGCAATGAGCCCGCACGTGGCGGGCTCATCGGCAAAGGACAATGAAAACGGAATCAGGTCAGGTCATCGGGCACCGCGCGATATCCCATCGGGGCCGTCGCGCCGTCCTGCACATACTTTTTTGCGTGCGCCTCGCGCATCGGCTTCAGTACGAAGATCGCCATCAGCGCCGAGATCGCGGCCATGCCCGAGGCCAGCATGAATACGGCGTGCCAGTCACCGGTGGCTGCCGTGATGACGCTCGAGAACGGCACCAGCAGCGCGGCCGTACCCTTGGCGGTGTAGAGCAAGCCGGCATTGGTCGCCGCGAACTTCGGACCGAACGTATCGCCGCAGGTGGCCGGGAACAGGCTGTAGATCTCACCCCAGGCGAAGAACACGATACCTGTCAGGATCACGAACATGACCGGATTGTGACCGTAACTGGCCAGCAGCAGGATACCCACCGCTTCCACCGCAAAGGCCAGGAACATGGTGTTTTCGCGGCCGATATTGTCGGATACCCAACCGAAGAACGGTCGCGTCAGCCCATTGAGCACCCGGTCGATGGTCAGCGCGAAGGTCAACGCCGGCAGCGTCAGGCCCATGATGGATACGGGCGAGTCGTGCAGCCCGAAATCCTTGGCAATCGGCCCCAGCTGCGCGGTTGCCATCAGCCCACCGGCTGCCATCATCACGAACATCGCGTACATGACCCAGAAGATCGGTGATGACAGTACTTGCCGCGGCGACGCGTTATATGTGGCCGCAGCCTTCAGCGCGGATTTGACATTCGACAGGATCTTGGCCGAAGGCGGCAGCAGCATCATGCCAAGCAGCACGACAATGATGCCTTGGCCGAGCCCGAAGTACAGGAACGTAGCCTCGTACCCGCTGCTCTTGATCATGTTGGCAATCGGCACCACGGTCATGGCGGAGCCTGCGCCAAAACCGGCGGCCGTCAGTCCTGCTGCCAGTCCCCGGCGATTCGGGAACCACTTGAGCGCATTGCCCACGCAGGTGCCATAGACCGCACCGGCGCCTACCCCACCGACTGCCGCTGCGAAGTACAGCATCGGCAGTGAAGAGGCCATCGAATTGAGCACCCAGGCAATCGCGCACAACAGGCCGCCGCCCACCACCACCGGGCGCGGACCGTACTTGTCGACCAGATAGCCTTCAATCGGCACCAGCCAGGTTTCCGTGACCACAAAGATGGTGAAGGCCACCTGAATGGCGGTACGGCCCCAATTGTATTTCTCGTCGATCGGATTTACGAACAGCGTCCAGCCGTACTGCATGTTGGCGATCATTGCCATACAGATCACGCCAAATACAAGCTGCGTCCACGGCGATGAATACCAGGACGCGTGCGCGCTTGCGCTTTGCTGACTTTCCATGGTGGTGTCTCCTTCTGGCGGGTTGGGCCCGCCGTTGTGGAATGGGCATCTGCTTCGGATGCCTGTGCTCTGTTTTTCACTGCCTTTGGTACTTGCTGATCCCGAACAGCTGAGCCGTTCTAGTGCTATACAGTATGTGATATATCAACCAAGTCAAGCCGATTTGGATGCCTGCCTGACCTATCTGGCAGACATTCGAAAGCATGTGATGAAGGGCCGCGGAAGACTGGTGCGATGGCCGCATGAAACGACCGCACGACCGTGCAAGTACCTCTTTCCGGATCAAACACTTAGGCATTGATCAGGCATCAATGGAGCGGCCGGAATCGGCGCTTGAAAATGCTGCGGCGCATGTCACGGATAACCCGGCCTAGGGAAAATCCCGAGCCGATTGGTACCGGCGAGCCAGTTGCCCACGCGCTAAATCGCGGCGGGTTCAGCAATGCGCGGAATGAGTACAACGAGGGAGGAAGGCTGACACGCCGGGCTGCGTCGGGACCTGAGATCCTCAGGCGCAGGGGCATGATCGGAACTGCGGAAAGACGGCCGTGGAGAACTACTGGAATTGCCGATCCAGGGCTTGCCGGCCGCTACAAGGCCCCTGGTGCTTCAAACGTACTTCTGGACTGCTGGACTGCTGGAACTGCGGAACTACGGGACAGCTTTGCTACGACGTTCAGGCGTGCAGGAAACGCGGTTGCAGCACGATGTCCGACGCCGAGGTGCCGATGCTGCCAATGCCTGCCGTACCGTCTTCGGACGAACTCAGGCCGGCGAATCGACCATGTTCCTGGGCGGTGGTCAGCAGACCCATCGGCAGGAAGTTGGCCAGTACATAAGTCACGGTAACACCCAGCGAAAGAAGACCGAGGGCAGCGATGGTAAGCAGCGTGGCGTTCATGAAAACTCCTAAGTAATGAAGATCAAGGTGGATTCATTATATGCTGCACTGCGAGGTCTGTAAATATTTGGTATGTGATATATCAACAGAGGGATTGCTCTAAAAACAACAACGCACCCCTTGGGGTGCGTTGTTGTTCACAAATTTCGCGAAGCTTGCCGCGAATCAACTGATCTCAGGAGTAAAAGATGCGGAATGCGCCCCTGGAATCTCTATCGCACTGCGGCACGTGAATTCCATTCATCGCCCTACCCTACTTTCTTCAGCAGGCTCTGGTCGTACTCCTGGGCGCGCAGGTTGTCCCATACGGCGGCGGCATTGGGTTTCAGCGAACGTGCCTTGCGTCTTACCAGCATGACATTGGACGTGACCTGAGGCCGCAACGGTCGCAGGACAGCGGCGGGAGCCATGCCGCTGGCCTGCGCACGCGACGGCACCACGCCGATGCCCAGCCCCATCGCCACCATGCCGAAGATGGCCGCGAAGTGGCCAAGCAACTGCAACGAGCCCGGCCTGACGTGATAGGTCGACAAGGCTCGCTCCACTGCTGGTTGAACACCGGAACTCTGGTCGAGCGTCATGACCGATGCATCGGCCAGTTCGCCCCACCCCAGCGATTCCCTCGCGGCCAGCGGGTGGTCGGCGGGTAGAACCGCCTGCAACGGATCCACGCAGAGCGGTTCGCAATACAAGTCATCGCAGGGCGCCGGATTGCTGGCAATGCCGAAATCCACCTCGCCGCTGCGCACGCTCTGCAGCACGCTCTCATGCGAGCGGTCACGCAACGTAATACCAATGCCGGGCCAGGCCTTGCGGCACCCCGCTACCCAGATCGGCACCGTCATCGACGACAGCACCGGATCGGTTGCGATCTGCACCGTGCCTTGCGAGGGCTTGCCCGTGCCATGGCTCTCACGCAGCGTTTGCTCGACTTCCTCGATCAGATGGCAGATGCGCTGCGACAGCGTCTCGCCTGCGTCGGTCAGTTCCACCTGGCGCGTGGTGCGGTCAAACAGCCGCTGGTCGATTTCTTCTTCAAGCTCGCGCACGCTGCGGCTGATGGCCGATTGCGTCAGACCCAGCTCCGCTGCGGCGCGCGTAAAACTTTTCTGCCGCGCCACCGCCGCGAAGGCCTTCAGTTGAGGAAGCGAAACATTCATGGTGCCGCTCCTTGCTTGCAAACATCGTTGTTGTTATTCGCCCTTGCCCGTCGAAAACCCGGCCATATACGTGCCGGTGTCACTGACCGGCTTCGCTGCGGCATGTCCCGTGATAAAGCTCCGGCGCATCGGCTGCAACACGAACTTGGCCGACAGCCCCGCCGCCACGGTCATCACCGCGGCCACGGCGAACACGAGGTTCCACCCGCCGCTATGCGACAGCACCGATGCCAGCGGCACCAGCAGCGCGGCCGTACCCTTTGCCGTATAGAGCGTGCCGGCGTTGGCGGCGGCGAACTTGCTGCCAAACGTATCGGCGCACAGTGCCGGGAAGATCGAGAAGATCTCGCCCCAGAACAGGAACGTCAGTGCCGCGAAGAACATGAACCAGTACGGGTTGTGGCCCATCTGAAGCAGACCGATCAGCGACAGGCCTTCACCGATGAAGATCACGAACATCGTGTTCTCCCGGCCGATGCGGTCGGAGATGAAGCCACACAATGGCCGCGTCAGTCCGTTGCAAAGATTGTCGATCGACAGCGTCATCGTCAGCAGCGGCAAGGTCATGCCCAACATCGTGACCGGCATGTTGGCGAAGCCAAAGTCCTTGGCAATCGGCCCGAGTTGCGCAGTGGCCATGATCCCGCCGGCCGCCACGGCCACGAACGAGGCATAGATCACCCAGAACACCGGCGTACGCACCATCTGGCCTGGAGTGAATTCCACCGGATTGGTCAGGATGGCCTTGTTGGCCGTCACACCCTTGGGCGGCTGCGGCTTCACCAGCAGCATGGCCATCACGAAGATCAACGCACCCTGCAGGATCCCGAAGAAAAAGAAGGCGTGTTCATAGCCCGACTTCTGGATCATGCTGGCGATCGGGATCACGGTCAGCGCCGAACCGGCGCCAAAGCCCGCGGCCGTCAGGCCGGCAGCCAGACCGCGCTTGTCCGGGAACCACTTCAGCGCATTACCGACACATGTGCCATAGACGCCGCCGGCACCGATGCCCGCGATCACCGCCGCGGCATAGAGCATCGGCAATGTCGTGGCATAGGAATTCATCACCCACGCCAGGCCCGCGCACAGCGCACCACCCGCCACCACGGGACGCGGTCCGATCTTGTCGACGAGCCAGCCCTCCAGCGGCACGAGCCAGGTTTCAGTAACGATAAAAATGGAAAAGGCGACCTGGATTGCAGAGTCGCCCCAATGGTGCTTGGCATTCATCGGTGTAACGAACAGCGTCCAGCCATACTGGAGGTTCGCCACCAGCCCCATGCAGAGTACGCCTATGAACAGCTGGAACCAGCGGTTGCGGAGCAGGCCACCATTGAAATTGCCCGCAGCGGGGCCAGTCGCATCGATGTGCGCCATGTCGTGTCTCCTTGCATTAGTGTCATTCGCGCTCTGTGGCGCGCGTTGTGGGCTGGCCTGGGGGGACGCCCGACTTTCACTACTGAATGAGCGCGCCTGACATTGCGGCACGTGTATTCGTGGATTGATGCTACTTCAAACTTAGATCAGCACAGCATAAAGTTTTTTATTATGATCATTGACGATCCTTTATAGATTGCAGGAAATCGTGCAATGAAGAATGCCACGCTGCGCCAGCTTAAAGTGTTCGAAACGGTGGCCCGCCACCTGAGCTTTTCACGTGCGGCGGAAGAGCTACATCTCACGCAACCCGCTGTTTCTACACAGGTTCGGCAGCTTGAACTGCATGTGGGACTGCCCCTGTTCGAGCAGCTTGGCAAGCGTATCTACCTGACGCCGGCCGGTACCGAAATGCTTCATTACAGCCGCAGCATCATTCAGCAATTTCGTGAAGCCGAAGATGCGATGGCGCAGCTTAAGGGTATATCCGGGGGTCGACTCAATGTCGCGGTAATCAGTGCCGGCGACTATTTTTTCCCGCGCCTGTTGGCCGAATTCATGAATCGACATGAGTCGGTGACTTTAAATCTTGCGGTGCACAATCGCGAGGAATTACTGCATCAATTGGCTGGTAATTTGACGGATCTGGCTGTCATGGTAAGGCCGCCCGAAGGCATTGATACGATTGCCGAATCGTTCGCGCCACATCCGTATGTGATCGTGGCCGCGCCCAATCACAAGCTGGTTGGGCAGCGCAACATTCCACTGGCCGGCCTGGCTGAGGAAGCCTTCGTTTCACGGGAAAAAGGCTCGGACACCTGGAACTCCATGCAGGAAGGCTTTGCAGGTCGCTTGTCGAACATGCGCATCGCGATGGAGATCAAGAGCACCGAGACCATCAAGCAGGCCGTGATCGCCAACATGGGCATCGCCTTCCTTTCCGCGCACACGGTCGGCCTGGAATTGCAGACCGGCCAGCTTGCCGTCCTTGATATCGAAGGCTTTCCGGTGATGCTCAACTGGTATGTGGTGCACCGCAAGAACAAGCGCCTGCCGCCCGTGGCGCTGGCATTCAAGCAGTTCCTGATGGAGGAAGGGCATACCCTGATCCAGCGTATCACTGGCGTCGAAGGACTGATCCGGCCACGCAAACGCGCATGAATCGCGCAGGAATCGCGCATGAGTCGCCACCAAGTCGCGCATGCACCTCAAAACATCGATCCATAAACGATAGCTTATGATTATTCGATGAAACTTTAATTATCGTGAATCATTCGTCCGGCCTAAGCTGCACTCATCACGCTTCACACCGTGCAACTTCAGGAGACGATCATGAACCACCTCCAGTCCGACGCGCCCTCCGCTTCCGCAACCACGTCGGCCATCAGCGAGATGCGCCACGTTGATCGTGAGGTCCAACTGGCTGCTTATAACGCCGCATTCACCGAGCTGGGACTGCGCTTCCGCTGGGATGCACCAATGTTCGACTGGCTCTGCGGCATCGAATGCGAGAAGTCTCGCGTCACGCGCTATATCGAGGACTACCACGCCCATCTGCTCAATGCATACGACGCGCCGTTCCTGAGCCAGTTGATCTTCGACAAGAAGAACGAGTACCTGCGGGCCATGGCAGGCGCTGGCATCAACTGACTTGTCGTAGTGGGCAAATGACTCAGGTCTTGCCTGCCCCCCTTGCCCACTTGCCCACTTGTACCTGGCGCCGGGTCAGACTGCCCCGGCCGCCTTGAGCGCGGCGATCTGCGCGGGAGAACGGCCCAGCCACTCGAGCACTTCTTCGGTGTGCTCTCCCAGCAGTGGCGAGCGTTCAACCTCCACGGGCGAATCGGACAGCATGATCGGGCAGCCCAACTGCACGTACTTGCCGCGCTCGGGGTGATCGAGTTCGACCAGGTAGCCACGCTCGTAGAGCGAGCCGTCCTCCATCAGGTCCTTCATCGACAGGATTGGGCCACACGGCACGTCCACGTCGTTCAGCGCCGCCATCACCTCGAACTTGGTCTTCGACCTGGTCCACTTCTCGACGATGCCGAAGCATTCACCCAGGTTTTTCAGGCGCGCTTCCGGCGTGGCGAACCGCGGATGCGTGATCAGGTCCTCGCGGCCGCACAGGCGCATCAGTGGTTCCCAGCCCTGCGGCTGGATGATGACGTACACGTAGTCATTGGCGCCGCCGGGCGAGCAGCGCAGCGCCGCACCGGGCTGGCCGCCACCGGACGCATTGCCGGCACGCGGCACGTAGTCGTGGAATTCGGCATTCGGATACTCCTTGAGCGGACCCGCCGACAGGCGCTGCTGGTCGCGCAGCTTCACGCGGCACAGGTTTAGCACCGAATCCTGCATGGCGACTTCCACGCGCTGGCCCCGGCCGCTATGTTCGCGCTGCAGCAGCGCGGCCAGGATGCCCACCACGCAATGCACGCCCGTGCCGGAATCGCCGATCTGGGCCCCCGTCACCGACGGCACCCCGTCCTCGTCGCCCGTGGTGCTGGCCGAACCACCCATGCACTGCGCCACGTTCTCGTATGCCTTGCAGTCGACGTACGGCCCCGGGCCAAAGCCCTTGATCGATGCGTAGATCATGCGTGGGTTCAGTTCCTGGATGCGATGCCATTCAAACCCGGCGCGGTCCAGCACGCCGGGACCGAAGTTCTCCACCAGCACGTCGCACTGCCGGATCAGGTCTTCCAGCAGCGCCTTGCCTTCCGGCGTCTTCATATTGAGCGTCAGGCTGCGCTTGTTCGAGTTCAGCATCGTGAAGTAGAGGCTGTCCGCGTTCGGTACATCGCGCAATTGGCTGCGCGTAATGTCGCCACGGCCGGGCAATTCCACCTTGATCACATCCGCGCCTAGCCAGGCCATCAGCTGGGTGGCCGACGGACCGGCCTGCACGTGGGTCATGTCCAGAATGCGGACCCCATTCAGTGCCTTGTTTTCCATGGCGTTGTCTCCTTGAGGATTCTCTTGAGGCAATGACGGCGATGGGCAAGACGCGACCGGCCTCGCGTATCTGTGCCGTGACCAATCGCACCAACCTGACGAATACCGTATGTGATATATCAATAAACAACAAGGAGAAATTGATGCGATCTACTTATAAGCCGCGGGCATGACCCTCCTGGTACTCGACTTTCATGATTCCGCTCCACTTTCTTTATTGATATATTACATACAATATTTATTGATGCGTAGAACCGGACAGGCGAACTCCGACCTGCGGCACGCGGTGCACACAAGCGAGGAGACACGTGAACATTCACGAACATCAGGCCAAGGAGTTGCTCAGGCGCTATGACGTGCCAGTACCGCTCGGCTGCGTGGCCTTTACACCAGACGAGGCCGTCCATGCCGCCCGCAAGCTGGGCGGCCCGGCCTGGGTGTTGAAAGCGCAGATCCACGCGCGCGGCCGCGGTGCCGGCCATTTCACCGGCCATAGCGCCGGCCATAGCGCGAACCACGGCGGCGTACGCGTCGTGACGTCGATCGATGATGTGCACGCCAACGCCGCGCAAATGCTGGGCAACACGCTGGTCACCAGCCAGACCGCCCCGGCTGGTCGCGTGGTGCGGCGCCTCTATGTCGAGAAAGCCTGCGATATCGCACGCGAGCTCTACCTGGGTATCCTGATCGACCACGCCACGTCGCGCGTCACGATCATGGCGTCCACCGAAGGCGGCATGGAGATCGAGGAGATTGCCGCACGCACGCCCGAGAGCATCCTGAAGGTGGTGATCGACCCGGCCAGCGGAATCCAGCTGTTTCATGCACGCCAACTGGCGTTCGGACTCGGGCTATCCGGCAAGCAGATGGGCGCGGCCACACGGTTGATCCTCTCGGTCTACCGCGCTTTCACTGAACTCGACGCTTCGATCGTCGAGATCAATCCGCTAGTGGTCACCGGCAACGGCGACCTGATGGCGCTCGACGCCAAATTCAGTTTCGACGACAACGCCCTCTTCCGCCACCCCGACATCGAGGCGATGCGCGACGAGAGCGAGGAAGACCCGGCCGAGACCGAGGCAGCAAGGCACGCACTGAACTACGTGCGGCTGGACGGCAATATCGGCTGCATTGTGAATGGCGCGGGCCTGGCAATGGCCACCATGGACATCATCAAGCTCCATGGTGCCGAGCCAGCCAACTTCCTGGACATAGGCGGTGGCGCCAGCGAACGCGTGACAGCGGCCTTCCGGCTGATCGTGGCCGATCCGAAGGTCGAAGGCATTCTGGTGAACATCTTCGGCGGCATGGCGCGCTGCGACGTGATCGCCGAAAGCTTGGTCGCCGCCGCCCGCGAAGTGGACCTGACCGTGCCGCTGGTGGTACGGCTGGAAGGCACCCACGTCAAGCAGGGCAAGCAGATCCTGCGCGATTCGGGCCTGCCGATCGTGTCCGCCAGCCATCTTGCCGATGCGGCCGAAAAAGTGGTGGCTGCCGTGCGCGCCACGCAGAAAAAGGGAGGCAAGTGAAATGGCTGTCCTGATCGACCAGAACACACGCGTGATCTGCCAGGGCTTTACCGGTGAGCAAGGGACCTTCCATTCGGAACAGGCGCTGGCCTACGGCACGAAGATGGTAGGCGGCGTCACACCCGGCAAGGGCGGCGAATCGCACCTCGGCCTGCCCGTTTTCGACACCGTGGCGGCGGCTGCCGAAGCCACCGGCGCCGATGCATCGGTCATCTACGTGCCGCCGCCGTTCGCCGTCGATGCCATCCTGGAAGCGGTCGATGCCGGCATTGCGCTGATCGTCTGCATTACCGAGGGCATCCCAGTGATGGACATGGTGCGCGTCAAGCGTGCGCTGTCAGGGTCCGGCAGCCGCCTGGTCGGGCCGAACTGCCCGGGCGTGATCACACCGGGCCAATGCAAGATCGGCATCATGCCGGAACACATCCACAAGCCGGGCAAGATCGGCGTGGTGTCACGCTCGGGCACGCTGACCTATGAGGCCGTGGCGCAGACCACGGCGGCCGGGCTGGGGCAGTCGACCTGCATTGGCATTGGCGGCGATCCGGTCAACGGCACCAGCTTCATCGACTGTCTGGAGATGTTCCTGGCCGACGACCAGACCGAAGGCATCATCATGATCGGAGAGATCGGTGGCTCTGCGGAAGAAGACGCGGCCCGGTTCCTGCGCGATACCCGCGCGCGCAAACCCGTGGTGGGCTATATCGCCGGCACCACGGCGCCGCCGGGACGCCGCATGGGTCATGCCGGCGCCATCATCTCGGGTGGCACGGGAACGGCGGAAGCGAAGATCGATGCGATGC
This sequence comes from uncultured Cupriavidus sp., assembly GCA_963543405.1. Taxonomy (GTDB): domain Bacteria; phylum Pseudomonadota; class Gammaproteobacteria; order Burkholderiales; family Burkholderiaceae; genus Cupriavidus. Next base: position 97,403 of record CAUUBQ010000008.1, on the reverse strand, counting down.
GGGAAGCCGGCATCCATGTGGCCGCTTCGCCAGCGGAGCTGGGTGCGACCACGACAGCAGCGATGAAGTAGGCATCAAGGGCGCCCCGGCATCGGCGCGCCCTTGATGAGTCAGACAGTCAGCCGGCTCAGGCCGCAGCGCTCGCCTTGGCTTCCAGTTCCGCGATGCGCTTGCGCAGCGCCCGCTCTTCCTGAAAGCGCACGGTCTCGTCGCGGATCACCGCCACGATGCCGGTGACTTCCCCACCCTCCCCGCGCAGCAACGCCACGGTAAAGGCAATCGACATCGCATCGCCTTTCTTGTTGATCGCCGGGACCTTCAGCAAGTCATGGCCGTAGCGGGTCTGGCCCGTTGCCATGGTCTTGTCGTAGCCTTCCCAGTGGCGCGCACGCAGGCGCTCGGGAATGATCAGATCCAGCGACTTGCCCAGGGCCTCCTCCTGGGTAAAGCCGAACATGTATTCCGCGGCAGGATTCCACAACGTGATGGCGCCGTCGGCGCCGGAGATGATGACGGCGTCGCCGATGGCCGACACCAGTTGTTCGTAGTCGATTGCAGTCTGCATGGTCATTCCTGAGGAATGGGGAGTGGCATGGTTCACCGCCCCGGGGTCCAGGCTTGGGCGTCCAGTGAAAAGCAGCCGGGGAATGCGCGGTACATCAGGTCCACGCATTCCCCGGAGCGCCAGCCTGGCCCACCGTCACCATCGGGGCGCAGGCAGGGCTGGCGCTTTCGCTCAGATCACCTGCGACTCGCGCAGGCTGGCGATTTCCTCGGCGCCGTAGCCGAGGCCGGCCAGCACTTCATCGCTGTGCTCGCCCAGCAGCGGCGAACCGGTGATTTCCGGCTTCATGTCCGAGAACTTGATCGGGCTGCCCACGGTCAGGTAGGTACCACGCACCTTGTGCGGGACTTCCACGATCGATCCGCTCTTGCGCAGCGATTCATCCGCCGCGATTTCCTTCATCGACAGCACCGGCGAGCAGGGAATATCGAACTTGCGCAGGATATCCACCGCTTCGTACTTGGTCTTGTCGGCAAGCCAGGTTTCGATGGTCTGGAAGATGTCGAAGATATGCGGCTGACGCGCCTTCGGCGTGTTGTAGTTCGGATCGGTGATCCACTCTTCCTTGCCCAGCGCCTTGCAGATCGGCTCCCAGGCGTGGCCCTGGATGGTGAAGTAGATATAAGCGTTGGGATCGGTCTCCCAGCCCTTGCATTTCAGCACCCAGCCCGGCTGGCCGCCACCGCCGGCGTTGCCACCGCGGGGCACCACGTCGCTGAAGGTGCCGTGCGGATACTGCGGATACTCTTCCAGAAAGCCCAGGCTGTCCAGGCGCTGCTGGTCGCGCAGCTTCACGCGGCACAGGTTCAGCACGGCATCCTGCATCGACACGGCGACCTTCTGGCCCTTGCCGGTCTGCTGGCGGCCGATGATTGCCGTCAGGATGCCGATGGCCAGGTGCATGCCGGTGTTCGAATCACCGAGGGCGGCTGCCGACACGGTCGGCGGGCCGTCCCAGAAGCCGGTGGTCGACGCGGCACCACCCGCGCATTGCGCCACGTTCTCGTAGACCTTCAGGTCTTCATAGTGGTGGCCGTCGCTAAAGCCCTTGACCGAGGCCACGATCATCATCGGGTTCAGTTCGTTGATGCGCTCCCAGGAGAAACCCATGCGGTCCAGTGCGCCCGGACCGAAGTTCTCGACCAGCACGTCCGATTCGCGGATCAGTTGTTCGAGAATCTTCTTGCCTTCCGGCTTCTTGGTGTCCAGTGTCAGCGAGCGCTTGTTGCTGTTCAGCATCGTGAAGTACAGCGCGTCGGCGTCGGGAACGTCGCGCAATTGCGAGCGGGTGACGTCGCCGGAGCCCGGGCGCTCTACCTTGATCACGTCTGCGCCGAACCACGCGAGAAGCTGGGTGCAGGCGGGGCCGGCCTGGACGTGCGTGAAGTCAATGATCTTGATGCCGTTCAGTGGAAGGTTCACTTTCGCTCTCCTTTTGGATCCTGTTGGAATAGAGGGGTGAAATTCGAGTGGATTACTTGCTGGCCGAGCTTTGCGGATTCAGATTGGTCAGGCGGCCGCTTTCGGTACCGGCAGCCGGGTCGATGACGGCGTTGATCAGGGTGGGCTTGCCCGAGCGCAGTGCTTCATTCACTGCCGCCTCGAGTTCCGTCGGCGTGGTGACGTTGTGGCCGACGCCGCCGAACGCTTCCATCATCTTGTCGTAGCGGGCGCCCGGGACGAACATCGTGACGGCCGGGTCCTTGCCGCCGGTCGGATTCTTGTCGATACCCTTGTAGACGCCGTTGTTGTTGAAAACGACGATGCAGATCGGCAGGTTGTAGCGGCAAATCGTCTCGACTTCCATGCCCGAGAAACCGAATGCGCTGTCACCGCAGACCGCCAGCACTGGTTTGTCGGTTTCCACCGCTGCGGCTACCGCATAGCCCATGCCCACGCCCATCACGCCCCAGGTACCTACGTCGAGGCGCTTGCGCGGCTCGTACATGTCGATCACGGCGCGGGCATAGTCCAGCGTGTTGGCGCCTTCGTTGACAAACGAGATGCTCGGGTTGGCCTTGACGACGTCCTTCAGCACGCGCAGTGCGCTGTGGAAGTTCATCGGCGACGTGTCCTTGGCCAGGGTCTCGGCCATCTTCGCCAGGTTCTTGTCCTTGCGTTCGTCTACCGCGTTGAGCCACTCGGCACCCGGCTTGGCAAAGTCGTTGCCGATCTTGCCGAGCAGTGCCGATACGCACGATCCGATGTCCCCTACTACTGGCGCGGCGATGGCGACGTTGCTGTCCATCTCGGTCGGCGAGATGTCGACCTGAATGAACTGCTTCGGCTTGCCCCAGGTCTTGCCCTTGCCGTGCGACAGCAGCCAGTTCAGGCGGGCACCGACCAGCAACACCACGTCGGCTTCAGCCAGCACATACGAACGCGCGGCCGAGGCCGATTGCGGATGCGTATCGGGCAGCAGGCCCTTGGCCATCGACATCGGCAGGTACGGGATGCCGGTCTTCTCGACCAGCGCGCGGATATCCGCATCGGCGCGTGCGTATGCGGCACCCTTGCCCAGCAGGATCAGCGGACGCTTGGCGCTCTTCAGCAGCTCGACGGCGCGCTCGACCGAGTCCGGTGCCGGGAGCTGGCGCGGAGCCGGGTCCACCACCTTGATCAGGGAGTTGCGACCCTTCTCAGCTTCCATCGACTGGCCCAGCAGCTTGGCCGGCAGGTCCAGGTACACACCGCCCGGACGGCCCGACACGGCAGCACGAATGGCACGCGCAACACCGACACCAATGTCTTCGGCGTGCAGCACGCGGAAGGCGGCCTTGGCGTGCGGGCGGGCGATAGCCAGCTGGTCCATCTCTTCGTAGTCACCTTGCTGCAGATCGACGATCTCGCGCTCGCTGGAGCCGCTGATCAGAATCATCGGGAAGCAGTTGGTGGTCGCATTCGCCAGCGCCGTCAGCCCGTTCAGGAACCCGGGTGCGGACACGGTCAGGCAAACCCCTGGCTTTTGCGTGAGAAAGCCGGCAATCGCGGCGGCGTTGCCTGCGTTCTGCTCATGACGGAAGCTGATGACGCGCATGCCATTGGCCTGTGCCAGGCGGGCCAGATCGGTGACCGGAATGCCGGGCAGGCCGTAGATGTTTTCGATGCCATTCAGCTTCAGTGCGTCGATGACCAGATGAAAACCATCGGTTTGTGCCTGATGTTCTTCCACAGCGTGACGCTGCAGTTCGTTTCCGACTTCTGCCATGGTTGCTTCCTTCTATGCAAATTGACGGGATTGAAATTTCTCTGCCTCAGGGTGTCTTCAGCGGTCGCCCTCGCGTCCCACCTGCCCGATTCGGGCATGACGGAACGCGTTGTCTCCTCCTGACGATTCGCTGCACCCTACGACGCAAAAATACGGTATGTGATATATCAACTATCAGCAAGAAAATTCCCACTATTTCGACGAACTTTCGTCGACGCACTGCAGCATTTCGTGAGAATTAGACGCAAATAAGGGAAATTACCAACTCCCCTTCGACCTCAGCCGCGCATCTGGTTGACCAGCGAGCCAATCCCGCGGATCGACACCTCCACCACCGAACCTTCCTTCATCGACCCGACCCCGATCGAGGTGCCGACGGCGATCACGTCGCCCGGCATTAGCGTCATGTCCTGCGACAGGCGGCTGACCTGCTCCTCGGGAGAAAAAACAATGTCGGACAGGGGGTAGTTCTGGCGCTCGACGCCATCCAGACGCGTCACCACGCTGGCGCTGCGCCAATCAAAGCCGGTGACGATGGCCGGACCGATGCAACCAAAGGTGTCGGAACCCTTGGCGCGGGTCCACTGCGGGAAGTTTGGATCGGCATTGAGCAACTCGCCCGCCGTGACGTCATTGACGATGGTGTAGCCGAAGATGTGCGAGGCGGCTTCGCCCAACGGCACATTGCGGCATTGACGGCCGATCACGATGCCGAGTTCGCCTTCATAGGCGATCTTGCCGGTGTATCCGCCCGGGCGCAGGATATCGTCGCCTGGGCCGGCCAGCGAACTGGCCGGCTTCAGCAGGAACAGCGGATGCACCGGCACCGACTTCTCCAGCCGGGCCGCAAGGGCGTGAAAGTTGTTCCATAGCGCCACGATCTTGCCGGGCTGGCACGGGGCCAGCAGTTCCAGCGAAGCGTAGCTGAAGGCCTTGCCCGTAGGACGGGCATCGCCATAGCCAGGACCATCGTATTCGATGACCCGGTCGGCATCAGCGTCGTCAAGCCGGCCATAAGCGGTGTCGCCGTCAGGGCGGCGGAAGCGAATCCAGGTTTGCACGGCAGAGCTCCTCAGGCAGACGCGTTCGTGTGTGCCGCGCCTGCGCTCTTGGCAGAGATTGAGGCCCCCTGTCAGGGGCCGCGGTGACGGGCGCCGGCCAGTGGCCGCGCGCCTCGGGTCAGACTGCTCCCGCTTCGCGCAGCGCCGCGATCTGTGCTGGCGAACGTCCAAGCCATTCGAGGATCTCTTCGGTGTGCTCGCCCAGCAGCGGCGAGCGCTCGACATTCACCGGCGAGTCGGACAATGTGATTGGCGAGCCGAGCTGCACGTATTTGCCACGCGTCGGATGATCCAACTCCACGAGGTAGCCGCGCTCGTAGAGCGAGCCATCTTCGATCAGGTCCTTCATCGACAGGATCGGGCCGCACGGCACATCGACATCGTTCAGCGCCGCCATCACCTCGAATTTGGTCTTCGACTTGGTCCACTTCTCGACGATGCCGAAGCACTCGCCCAGGCATTTCAGGCGCGCTTCCGGCGTGGCGAACTGCGGGTGCACGATCAGGTCCTCGCGGCCGCACAGGCGCATCAGAGGCTCCCAGCCCTGCGGCTGGATGATGACGTACACGTAGTCATTGGCGCCGCCGGGCGAGCAGCGCAGCGCCGCACCGGGCTGGCCGCCACCGGACGCATTGCCGGCACGCGGCACGTAGTCGTGGAATTCGGCATTCGGATACTCCTTGAGCGGACCCGCCGACAGGCGCTGCTGGTCGCGCAGCTTCACGCGGCACAGGTTCAGCACCGAGTCCTGCATGGCCACCTCTACGCGCTGGCCCCGGCCGCTATGTTCGCGCTGCAGCAGCGCGGCCAGGATGCCAACCACGCAATGCACACCGGTACCGGAGTCACCGATCTGCGCACCGGTCACGGTCGGCACGCCGTCATCGCTGCCCGTGGTGCTGGCCGAACCGCCCATGCACTGGGCCACGTTTTCATACGCCTTGCAGTCCTGGTAGGGACCGGGACCAAAGCCCTTGATCGACGCATAGATCATGCGCGGATTCAGGTCCTGGATAGTGTCCCAGTCGAATCCGGCGCGGGCCAGCACGCCCGGGCCGAAATTTTCGATCAGCACGTCGCTTTGCTGGATCAGGTCCTCCAGCAGTGCCTTGCCTTCCGGCGTTTTCATATTGAGCGTCAGGCTACGCTTGTTGCTGTTCAGCATGGTGAAGTACAGGCTGTCAGCGTTCGGCACGTCGCGCAGCTGGCTGCGCGTAATGTCACCGCGCCCCGGCATTTCAACCTTGATCACGTCGGCCCCCATCCAGGCCATCAACTGCGTGGCCGACGGACCGGCCTGCACGTGCGTCATGTCCAGGATGCGAATACCGTCGAGGGCTTTTCTTTCGGTGTGGGTGTCGGCCATGCTGCGTCTCCTGATAAGTGTTCTGTGCTGTTGACATACAGTATGTGGTATATCACCAAGATGCAAGGGGGTTTAAACCCGAATCCAGGAGGTTTCGATGCTGCGCCACAGCAAATACAACGCGACCGATTTGCGAGGCGGATGTACCAACGAAAAAACCCCAACGAGCCGGGCGGCTGTTGGGGTCAGGATGATGCGGTCACGTCACGGGACATCAGGACAATCCGGACGATAACCGTGCGCGCGTGGCGCAGCGTCAGAACGGCCTTGCCCTCGCCGACCGGTCATGGACCAGACGACGGCGAGCGCTAGACGAGGGCCAGACGTCAGTCCAGGAAGTCGCAGTTCTTCTCGACGTACTCGGCCAGGTCCAGCGAATGCTGCCGGACCAGTCGTTCGGCCAGTTCCGTATCGCGTTTTTCCAGCGCTTCAATGATCCGCAGGTGATCGACGATCGAACGCGCCGCACGGTCGCTCTGCGAGATCGTCATTTTCCGGATCGCTCGCACATGGACGAAGATGTTCTTGATCTGGTCCATGATGATCTGCGACTTCGACAACTGCACGATCGCCTGGTGAAAGACGATGTTGGCGTCGGAGTATTCCTCGATATGCTCGGCCGGCGTGGAGTCGCGGAAGCTGTCGAACATATGGCGCAGCTTACCGATCTCCTCGTCGGTGGCATTCTGCGTGGCCAGGCGCGCGGCCATGCTTTCCAGCGCGGCCCAGACCTGGATCATCTCGACGATTTCGCGCTTGGTCTTGCGCGTGATGTAGATGCCGCGGCGCGGCACCGTGCGCAGGAACCCCTCTTGCTCGAGCAGCGTCATCGCCTCGCGGATTGGCGTGCGGCTGACACCGAGCGCCTCGGATAACACGCGCTCGTCGAGCCTGACCTCCTCACGCGACTGATAGATGTCGGCATCGGAAATCGCCTGGCGCAGCATGGCGTACGCCTGGTCGCGCAGGCTTGCGCCCGCATTGATCGGTTGTAGCGAAAGGGACAGTCCGCTGTGCGGCTGGACCTCGGGTTGGCTTTGGGCAGACATGAATGCACTCGTCAATGGCCGGTGCCCCGAACGCCGATCTGACATCCGGTGGCACGCGTCCCTTCGTGAACGTCATCGAAAACAGTTTGGCATGGCGCCATGCGTTCTGCTCATCAATCTGGCGCATTTTCCAAACATGACGTGGACGAAGGGACGAGTCCGGCCTTTCGTATATGGTATATCACATTGACCGCAGTACCGAAGGCCGATTTCCCGGCGATTCAGTCAATCTCAGCCCAAGGTCAGGCCGCCTTGGCCACTGGCGCACTCACTGTCAGTGCCGCCTGGGCCATGCGATCGCGCTGTTTGATCAGGCCCAGCACCGCATCGATCATGGGCGTGGGCTGGCCGAGCATCCGGCCCATCTCCTGCACCACCGTCAGCAGCGGATCGATTTCCATCGCCCTGCCCGCCTCCAGGTCCTGCAGCATCGATGTCTTGTGGGCACCCACCGCGCCAGCGCCATCGATCCGCCGCTCGACGTCGACACGGAAGTGCACGCCAAACCGTTCCGCGATGTCCTTGGCCTCAAGCATCATCTGCCGCGACAACGCGCGGGTGGCCGGATCCGACGTGATGATGTCCAGCGTGCCATGGGTCAGTGCGCTGATCGGGTTGAAGCAGAGGTTGCCCCACAGCTTGAGCCAGATTTCATCACGGATGTTGTCGCGCACCGGGGCATCGAGGTCAGCCTTGACCATCATCTCAGACAGCCGCGTCACACGCGCCGAGCGCGTGCCATCGGGCTCGCCAATCGGAAATTTCTTCCCATAGACATGTTTGATCACGCCCGGCGCGACGATTTCAGCTGCAGGGTAGAGCACGCATCCGATGGCGCGCTCCGGCCCGAGCCCCTGCCATTGCTTGCCGCCCGGATCCACGCTTTCCAGCGTCCTGCCCGCGAAATCGCCACCATGCTGATGGAAATACCAGTAGGGAATGCCGTTGACGCCGGTAACAACCGCCGTTTCGGGGCCCAGCAACGGCTGCATCAGATCCACCACACCAGGCACCTGGTGGGCTTTCAGCGTGATGAACACATAGTCCTGTGGCCCCAGTTCACGCGGATCGCTGGCGCAGCGTACCTTGGCCACGCGCTCCTCGCCATCGATCTGCAGCCGCACGCCGTGGGCCTGCATCGCGGCCAGGTGTGGCCCGCGTGCAATGAAACTGACATCCGCCCCGGCCAGCGCCAACTGCGCGCCCATATAGCCCCCGATCGCTCCGGCTCCGTAGATGCAAATCTTCATGGGTTGTCTCCTGGTTTGTAGTGAATAGTGCGATATCGATGCATTGGTATATCACATACTATATTTCACAATTGCAGTTCGACAACCTCGTTCTTCACCCTACCCGCCCCTAAACCGTCAAATCGGTGCTGTACCGGCTTCGCCAGGGTCGGGCTGTGCGCTACCATGTCTACTGTTGTCCGCTTGCGGGCCGCCACCCCGGCCTACCCTGAACGCCCAACGTCCTGAACGTCCTGAACGTCTTGAACGCCGAGATCTGGAGTCCGCATGGAAACGCTGCTCATATTGGCGCGCGACCCTTCTGCCTGGGCCGCCCTGGCCACGCTGGTGGCCATGGAGATCGTGCTCGGTATCGACAACCTGATCTTCATCTCGATCCTGACCAACAAGCTGCCCGAGGAAAACCGTGAGAAAGCACGGCGGGTGGGCATCGGTCTGGCGCTGATCCTGCGTTTGGGGCTGCTGGCCACCATCGCCGTGATCGTGGCGCTGACCGAACCGGTGTTCACGATCTTCGGCAAAGGCATTTCCTGGCGCGACATCATCCTGATAGCGGGTGGCGCCTTCCTGGTCTGGAAAGCCACACGGGAAATCCATCAGCACGTGGCCCCCGAACCGGAACACGAGGACGAAGCTGCCGTTGCCCGCGCGGTGCCGGGATTCGCGGCGGCCATTGGCCAGATCCTGGTGCTCGACCTGGTGTTCTCGATCGACAGCATCATTACCGCGGTCGGCATGACGGATCACATCCCAATCATGTTTATCGCCGTGATCGCCGCCGTGACCGTGATGCTGGTGGCCGCCGCGCCGCTGGCCAACTTCATCAACCGCAATCCGACCATCGTCATGCTGGCACTGGCCTTCCTGATCATGATCGGCATGACGCTGATTGCCGACGGGCTGGGCCACCATGTGCCCAAAGGCTATATCTACACAGCGATGGCATTTTCCACGGCGGTGGAAGGGCTCAACATGCTGGCACGTCGCCGGCGTGCGAAAGCCCGGGGGCAAACCCCCGCCGCGCATTGACGATTGCTATGGCCCGACACCAGTCGGGCCCGCGCCGTCCCTCCCGGACTCGAATCGTGCAACGGCAAGGTCCAGCGTAAAAAACATGCGCTCGTGGGTCATGGTCTGGCCAAGCGGCGACCGCTGGACCATGTTCAGCACGTCCGGATTCATGCCGACCAGCCATAGCAGAACGCCCTCTTCCTCGCGAAATCTTTTCTCGGCATCGGTCAGCATATGCAGGGCCGTGTATTCGAGATCGGACACGCCCGCCAGGTCCAGCACCAACACCCGTGGCCTGGCCGTCGCCACCAGCGGTCGGAGCTTGTGGCCGACACGCCGGGCATTGGCAAAATAGATGCGCCCCTCCGGCCGGAGCATCAGCAGGCCGGCAATCGTTTCATCGTCCGGATGCTGGGCGGATACCGGACGGAAAACATTGGTATTGGGCTTGCGTGCCAACACGTAGACGGGCGGGTCCGACGTCTGGTAGGCCAGCGCCAGCATCGACACAAGGATGGCCACCACAATGCCCTGCAGCGTGCCGAGCGCCACCACGCCAGCCACCGCCACCACCGCCCAGATGAACTCGGTGCGCCGGACATGAAGCACGGTACGAAATTCCGACGGTTTGATCAGGACAATCGAGTACACGATCACCACGGCTGCCAGCGTTGCATCAGGCATCAGGCCAACCAGCGGCGCCAGTACCAGCATGGTGCCGAGCGCCGCCAGCGACGTCACCAGCCCCGCCAACTGCGAGCGGGCGCCCGACAGGCGATTGACCGCGGTCTGCGTGGTACCGCCGCCGGCCGCCATGGCTCCCAGGAACGCCCCGCCGACATTCGCGAACCCGGTCGCCAATAATTCGCGATCCGCCGAAGGCGGCACGTCTCCCGGTTGGGTGAACGCCCTGCCTGCCGCCACGCTTTCGGTGAAGCTCATTAGCGCAATGCCCAGCGCTGGTGGCCAAAGCTTGCGCACCATCTCCATATCGGGCAGCGTCAACGGCGGCAACCCGGTGGGAACCTTGCCGACAATCGCCACGCCATGGGCCGGCCAATTCAGCAGCACCACACCACAAATGCCCACGGCAACCGCCATCAGCGGCGCGGGAGCGCGCGGATACCAATGCTCCAGCGCCACGAGAATGGCGATCACGCCAAGACCCACCGCTACCGTCGCCAGAGAGGCCTGCGGCAGATGCTGCACGATGGCTACGATATTGTGGAAGAACGAACCCTTCGCGAAATGAATCCCAAGCAGCTTCGGGATCTGGTCGACGACAATGACCAGCCCGACGCCCGCCTTGAAGCCAATCAGCACCGGTTCGGAAATGAAGTCCGCGACAAATCCAAGGCGAAGAAGCCGTGCCGCCAACAACATTGCGCCGACCAGCAGCGTCAGCGTGGCGGATGCCGTGATGAGCGTAGCCTCGGACAGATGGGGTCCAAGGTTGGAGAACGCCGACGCCACCAGTATGGCCAGCGTGGTGGTGGTGCTGACGCTAAGCGTTTGTGAACTACCCAGCACGGCGTAGATCAGCATGGGCACGAACACGGTGTACAGCCCCGTTTGCACTGGCAGCCCAGCGATCGTCGCATAGGCCAGGGCCTTGGGGATGACTACCGCAGCCGCCGTCAATCCGGCCAGAAGGTCCGGCGATATCCATTCCTTGCGATAGTCGCGCACCCAGCGCGGCGCGGGCAGTCTCAGCATGCCGGCAGCGATTTTGTGGTGAGAATGCCCGAACCGGGAAGACTCGGCGGGCTGTGTAATTGTTGCAAAAAGAGTCTAGGTCCCGGCTGATCCGTTTTCAAAAGTATTTGGCGCGTCGCGGTAGTCACCCAAACAAGCCGCGGACGCGGCGAGGGCTGCCCTTGTTCAGTGCGATGAATTTGAAGGTTGATCCAGCCCATATCTGACGACTAACATGGCCGCACGCCGCCAATTCACGGAGCACCGCATGAGTCACTTCCACGCAACTACCGAAGCGGCTTCGACTGATCAGGCAGCGACGGTTCAAGACAACCCTGTGGCGACAAAAAACAGGCCGAGCGCCGGGGAAGACGCAATAGAGCGGATAGCATCTGCGCTAGGCTTACCAGTGGATCAAGTGCGGTGGCAGTTCTGGAATGCGTGGGACAGGCTGCTTGTCGACGCAAAGTTTCCCGATTACCTGTTGGTTTTGTCCGAGAGGAAAACCCGCGATGCGCTGCGCCGGCAGAAGCAGGTTCACCACTAGATCGCAGTCACCCAGCATCACGCCCCCGCATCACCAAATCATCAAATCACCACAACTCGACATACGGCGATGACTAAGACGGATAAGAAAAAATATCTCAAAGCACTGAACCGGAGCCTCAAGAAGGAGGCAGGCGAAGATTTCGGGACGTCATTCGTCTTCTATCCCGTTGGGGCGAAGCCGAAAGCGGCCACCGGCGTGACGATGAGCGACGCTGCCGATTCCCGTGTGCTGGACGTCATGACCGCGGTCCAGGCGCGCGTGTTTGCCGAGTTCAGCCAGTGACCTGAGAAACGCAACCTGCCTGTCATCAAGAAGACTTTCTGGCATTCTCAGGTAGACTGTTGGCCGCGTCAGCGGTGACCGCCTTTGGCTAGCGGGCCCCGTCTGGCTGAGAATTAGTTGAAATCAATGGCTTCGTTTGCCGGATCGGCGAACGCGCTGTCATCCCCAGAATTCGTCTTCATGCTTCCTACGGACCTCGCCGGCGCCGACGGTGACCAAAGTGCTTCGCTGCCTCGTTCCGAGCGCGCATATCAACAGCTGCGTTCCGCGATCCAGGCAGGCCAACTGCCGCCGGGCACGCGCCTGCGCGAAGTAGAACTGGCCGAGTCGCTAGGACTGTCGCGTACCCCGGTGCGCGAAGCCCTGTCTCGGCTGGAATCCGAAGGTCTGGTGGTCAACGAGCCGAACCGCGGCATGATGGTGACCCGGCTCGACGCCAGCATGGTCAGCGAACTGTATGTGATGCGTGAGGTGCTGGAATCCACCGCAGCTGCTCTGGCCGCGCGCCATGCCACGGACGTCGAGATTTCGCTGCTGCGCGATATCGTGGAGCGCGACCTGTCGTTCGCCGAAGATCCGGACAAGCTGGCGATGAATAACCGCCTGTTCCACGAAACCCTGCACCGGTGCGCGCATAACCGTTACCTGCTCAAGACACTGCGTTCGCTGCATGAATCGATGGCGCTGCTGGGCCGTTCCACGCTGGCGGTGCCGGGCCGGGCACGCGGATCGTACGAGGAACACCTGGCACTGGTCGAAGCGCTTGAAGCACGCAACCCCGAACAGGCCGAGAAGATTACCCGGCGCCATATCCAGCAGGCCTACAAGGTGCGCCTGTCGCTCTGGATTGAAGAGCAATCAGGAACCTGATCAAGCTATCAGCTGCGTCATTCGTCGCGCTATCAGTAGCACCCCATCAATAGCCCCGCTCGATACGCGGGGCTATTGTTTTGGAGATGCGAAAAGTGTGTTCCGCTGTTGCGCTTTTTTGCAACGATGCGGCGCGCTATTGTTTGCCTGAGGCCGCTGGCTCTTCTCTCCCTCTCCGGCCTCACGTCACCTCCGTGGCGGTTTTTTCATGATTGGCGCCGGCGCGTACGGGTTGTGGTTCGTCCGTACGCCGAGGTCGGCGCGGGCGCGGCAGTGTTGCCGCGCCTTACTTTTTTTGCCGCATCCATATCCCCAGGCAAGGACCTTTCATGACCAACAAACCCGTCAAGATCCCCGGCCCCGAGCATCCCATCACGATCACGCAGCAAGGCGGGCGGGTCGTCGTCACTGCCGGGGGCCAGGTCATCGCAGATTCCAGGCATGCACTAACGCTCCAGGAAGCCGCCTACCCGGCGGTGCAGTACATACCGCGCGACGATGTCGACATGTCGAAACTCGCCCGGACGACCCATTCCAGCTACTGCCCGTACAAGGGCGACGCGTCGTACTTCAGCATCCCGGCTAGCGGCCAACGTGCGGAAAATGCGGTCTGGACCTACGAGCATCCACATCCGGCCATGGCTCAGATCGCCGGCTACGTCGCGTTCTATCCGGATCGGGTCGACAGCATCGAAGTGGCGCGCTGATCCGCCCGACAAACAAAAACCGGCCTGCCACACACTTGTCCAGTGTGCGGCAGGCCGGTTTTTTGTCTTTGCGGCGCCCGATGCGCCGCCCTTCAATTGCTCAGCTTTGTGCCGCTCAGCCGTTCGCGTAGACCACCTTGGCCTTGCGCGCTTCCGCCTGCAGGCGGGTGAAAATGTTCTGGACGGCGGCGATCACACGCTTCACGTCGTTGGCAAAGCCCAGGCTTTGCGTACCGAGCTCACGCTCGATGAGGTCACGTTCCAGTTGATCGGTCAGCTTGATGTCGGATTGGGTGTTCATGGCGTCCTTCCTTGAGGGATTACCCTTATGGGGTTTTCCCGAATTGTAGCAGACGCTTTGTCGCATTGCAGCATTAGGTAATAGTGCGTATGCGGAATGGCAACACCGATGAATCCCTCCCGCGTACGCGTGAATCAGTCTTCGCGAAGCATCGGCAAACACCGCAGGCCGCCAGTCCCAGTCAGCCACTGCCATCTCATGAATCCTGTTCATAAAGGCATCAAGTATTGAGGCGCTAGTCGCACGTATCCTTTCTCGCGAAGATACGGCCAATGGAAAAACCCGCTCTACATCCAGCAGCGGCGGCTTGCCCGCCCTACTCCGCCTCGACCGCGCCTGGCACCTCCGCACCATCCCCCACGTCACATCAGCCCGCCCACGCACCGGCATACTGGAGCGGCGTTTTTGCGATGACGCTCTGCGTCTTTGCATTGATCGCATCGGAGTTCATGCCGGTAAGTTTGCTGACCCCGATGGCCGCGGACCTGCATGTCACGGAAGGGATGGCTGGCCAAGGCATCGCCATCTCCGGCGCCTTTGCCGTCGTCACGAGCCTGTTCATTTCGGCACTGGCAGGCAGCATGAACCGCAAATCCCTGCTTCTCGGCCTTACGGGTGTGATGGCGTTGTCCGGCGCCATCATCGCAGTGGCCCCTACCTACGTCGCCTACATGACGGGACGAGGATTGATCGGCGTGGTCGTCGGCGGATTCTGGTCCATGTCGGCGGCCACCGCGATGCGTCTGGTCCCGGCGCACCATGTGCCGCGGGCGTTGGCCGTCTTCAACGGCGGCAACGCACTGGCCACGGTCGTCGCGGCGCCGCTCGGCAGCTATCTTGGCGCGGTCGTTGGCTGGCGTGGAGCCTTCTACTGCCTCGTACCCGTAGCGCTGTTCGCGCTCGCCTGGCAATGGGTCAGCCTGCCTGCCATGCCGGTGGCGTCTCGTACCAACGGCCCTGGTCATGTGTTCGCACACCTTAAGCGACCCGTCGTCGCATTCGGAATGCTGGCTGCCGGCGTGTTCTTCTCTGGACAGTTCGCCTTGTTCACCTACGTTCGGCCTTTCCTCGAAACCGTGACGCGAGTGGATGCATCTGGGCTGTCGCTGATTCTGCTGGTGATCGGCCTCGCAGGATTTATCGGGACCATGCTGATTGGCGCTGTACTGAAGCGGGCGTTCTACCCGACGCTCATCGCTATCCCGTCGCTAATGGCCGCAATTGCCCTCGCACTCATTGCGTTCGGCCACCAGACCGCCGCTGTCGTGGCGCTGCTCGCGTTGTGGGGATTGGTTGCAACCGCAGCACCAGTCGGTTGGTGGAACTGGATCACGCGTACGTTCCCACGACACGCCGAGGCAGGTGGCGGCCTGATGGTGGCCGTTGTCCAACTTTCAATTGCGATGGGTTCCACGGTTGGCGGAGTTCTGTTCGACACGTTCGGCTATCGCAGCACGCTGGAGGCTAGCGCCTTGCTGCTACTACTAGGGGCTGGACTGGCCTATCTGACTTCACGTGCCGAATCGGCGCACACCGTCTGAGTCATTCCAAGGAGAAGATTCCATGACCATCAACGCATATGGCGCGCATGCCGCCGACCAAACGCTCGAACCCATCGATATCGTACGGCGCGCACCGCGCGCGCATGACGTCCAGATCGATATCGCCTTCTGCGGCGTATGCCATTCAGACATCCATCAGGTCCGCTCCGAATGGTCTGGCACGCTCTATCCCTGTGTCCCCGGTCATGAGATTGTCGGCCGCGTTTCGGCAGTTGGTGCCCATGTAGCTGCGTTCAAGGTTGGTGATCTCGTCGGCGTCGGCTGCATGGTCGACAGTTGCAAGCACTGCGCCGATTGCGACGCGGGCTTGGAGAACTACTGCGACAACATGGTCGGAACCTACAATGGACCGACCGAAGATGCCCCAGGCCACACCCTGGGAGGTTATTCGCAACAGATTGTGGTGCACGAGCGCTACGTGCTGCGCGTTCGCCATCCTGAGGCCGACCTTGCAGCCGTTGCGCCGCTGCTATGCGCTGGAATCACGACCTATTCGCCGCTTCGACATTGGAATGTCGGGCCCGGACACCGGGTCGGCGTCGTCGGCATTGGCGGACTAGGCCACATGGGCGTCAAACTGGCACACGCAATGGGTGCTCATGTCGTGGCGCTCACCACCTCAGAATCGAAGCGCCAGGATGCCCTGGCCCTGGGTGCACACGAGGTGGTACTGACACGCAGCGAAGAAGAAATGTCATCTCTTGCCGGAAGTCTGGATTTCATCCTCAATACCGTGGCCGCACCGCACGACCTGGACGCATTCTTCGCGCTGCTGAAGCGGGACGGAACCATGGCGCTGGTCGGCGCCCCGGCCACTCCGCACCCATCTCCCCAGGTCTTCAATCTGATCATGAAACGTCGCAGCCTGGCCGGCTCCATGATTGGAGGGATCCCGGAAACGCAAGAGATGCTGGACTTCTGCGCCGAGCACGGCATCGTGGCTGACATCGAAGAGATTCGCGCCGAGGAGATCAACACGGCGTATGAACGCATGCTCAAAGGCGACGTCAAGTACAGGTTCGTGATTGACTGCGCAACGCTCGGGCGTTGACCAGCAGCCGTCCATTGCTGAATCTCGCTCACAAGAGCATGCGGGCAGAGCCCCTTACCAAAGCGCAGCCATGTAATTACATTCTCAAGATCCTGCGTCAACTCCAGCCGCGTCCATTGCACATCAAATCTGGCAATCTTTAGAGAGCTTATGAGCAACGTAACGTACAACTTCTCCGGAAAAGTGGCACTTGTCACCGGTGCAGCGTCAGGAATGGGATTGGCGACAGCCCAGGCATTTGCCAAGGCCGGCGCGGCGGTCACTCTCGCCGATACAAACGCCGAAGCACTCGCCGCGGCCGTGGAAGCTTTATTAGCCTCTGGCCACCGCGTTCTGCCGGTTGTCTGTGACGTCTCGGATGAAGAGCAGGTTTCGGCAATGGTGCAACAGACCGTCTCGACGTTTGGTCGCCTGGACGCGGCATTCAACAATGCCGGAATTCAGGTCCCACCCTGCAATGCAGCGGATGAGCCCGCAGCAAACTTCGACAAAGTCAACGCCGTCAATTTGCGCGGTGTGTGGGCGTGCATGAAGCACGAACTGAAGCAGATGAGAGTGCAAGGTAGCGGTGCGATCGTCAACTGCTCATCGCTAGGCGGCCTGGTCGGGCTTCCTGGTCGTGCCGCGTACCATGCATCGAAGCACGGGGTCATCGGCATGACTCGAAGCGCGGCACTTGAGTATGCACCGCTCGGCGTTCGAATCAATGCGATTTGTCCGGGTACCTTCGACACACCGATGGTCTCGTCAATGCTGGCTGAGCAGGCAGAAGCGATGAATGAGATCCTGCGGGAGCAACCCATCGGTCGACTTGGCCGTGTCGAGGAGATTGCTGATGCCGTTCTGTGGCTTTGCAGTTCTGGGGCGACCTTTGTCATAGGTCACGCGCTGGCCATCGACGGTGGCTTCACGGCGCACTAATGCCGCCGCATTGCGAAAGGATTGGTCATGATCTTCATCTCGAAACCCTTTGCATGTGCAGTTGCGCTTCTCACCGTGTTTGCTGTTGCAGACCACGCACGTGCAAACGAGCAAGCTGAGGCACAACAGATCACGCCTGCAGGGTCTCAACGCGCAAGCGTCGGATCACCCGACTTTCTTACTGGAAGTGTGCGCGTTGAACCCGTGTGGCCAGCCGACAAGAATATCAACGCCTCGGGCGGTCTTGTCACCTTCCAGCCTGCCGCCCGATCGGCCTGGCACACCCATCCCGCAGGCCAGCGACTCCTGGTCATGTCTGGTGTCGGCCTGACCCAGGAATGGGGCAAGCCTGTCCGGGAGATTCGACCGGGCGACGTGGTCTGGTGCCCGCCTGGTGTCAAGCATTGGCATGGCGCGTCTGCCGGAGCGGCCATGACGCATCTGGCGATCACGGGCAGTGTTGAAGGGAACAACGTCACCTGGATGGAGAAGGTCGCCGATGAGCAATATAACGCTCGCTAAGAATTCCTTCCCGCACCGTAAGCTGATGACACTCGCTGTTGTGCTGTGCTCATCCTGGGGTGCCGGATTTACCGAACGAAACGCGCATGCGCAGGAACCTCTGAGTATGAATCAAGCACAGTCCACCACTACCAACTCCGCCATCTCCGAAACCCTTACGGTGCGCCAGCAGGCCATCGTTCCGATCGCAGCCTTTGCGGCCGTCGGGGACATCGGCAGCCTCAATACCGCCCTGAACCAAGGGCTGGATGGAGGACTGACGATCAACGATGCCAAGGAGATTCTTGTGCAGCTGTATGCGTATGCTGGATTTCCTCGTAGCCTGAACGCTCTCGGCGAGCTGATGAAAGTCGTGGAAGCACGTAAGCAGCGCGGGGTCCACGACACCATGGGAAGCGGCCCGAGCGCTCCCATCCCCAAAGGCGACGCGTTGCTGGCAGCGGGGACAGCGAATCAGACGAAATTGTCGGGTGCGCCGGTCAAAGGACCACTCTTCGACTTCGCTCCAGCCATTGACGAATACCTCAAGTCACACTTGTTCGGCAACATCTTCGAACGCAATAACCTCGATTGGCAGAGCCGGGAGCTCGCCACCGTCGGCATGTTGTCGTCTCTCCCGGGAGCCGAGTCGCAATTGCAGGCTCATATGCGCATCAGCATGAATGTGGGTCTGACCGCGGGACAACTGCGTCAAGTCACCGAAGTTCTGGCTGAGCGCGTAAGCACGGATAACGCTCGGCGGGCTCGGGAGGCACTGGATCGACAACTTGCTACCACAGCCAGCGCCAAGTGACCACGCAAACCGCTTCACGAGGACGATGGTCAACCTTGATAGTGGCATCGTCGCTTTGCAACTTCGAAGGCCGCGTATGAAACTCCGTCACTTGCTTTCCTGCATACCTCTGCTGTCGGTAGTCGCGGCGGACAGTTCCGCCGCACAAGGCGATGCTTCCACGACGGTGGTACGTGTTGCCCAGTTGGAGATTGATCCTGCTCAGTTGGAGCAGTACACAAGGATCGTCAAGGAGGAGATGGAGATTTCGGCGCGCGATGAGCCGGGCGTCATCGCAATCTATTCTGTGGCCGAAAAGGAGCATCCCCATCGGCTTCACTTCTTCGAGATCTACGCGAGTGAGAAAGCCTACCTGTCGCACATCGGCTCCCCTCACTTCAAGAAGTACGTCGAGCAGACCCAGTCGATGATTCGCTCACGCCGACTGATCGAAACAACGCCGGTCCAACTCAGCACGAAGTAGGACTTACAGCCGCCGCGCATCACCAGGGATGAATACTCAATGAGAGCGAGCCGAATCCGCTTTTTCTGTGCGGTTGGACTGACACTCCAGACTGCATTGCCCATGGCTGTCGTTCATGCGCAGACAGCCGCCCAATCCCAGCCGATGGCGTACTACATTGCGGAGTTCGAACCAACTGTTCCGGGGGCGATTCAACCCTATAGTGCTCGTGTCGAATCCACCTTCAGGCCGTTCGGTGGAAGATTCTTAGTGCGTGGCGGCGAAACAGAATCACTTGAGGGGACGCCTCCCCATGGTCGACTGGTTATCATTGCATTCGATAACATGGACCAGGCACGGGCTTGGTACAACTCTCCTGCGTACGAAGCGATCAAACCAATCCGTCACCAGGCGGGCACGTCAAACGTCTACATCGTTCCAGGGGTGTCGCAGATTGATGCCAGCCCGGGACGAACTGGTGGGAAATGATCTGGATTGACGCTGTCCCTGACGTTCGCCTACAGCCCCAAGGGTGCCAACTCTTTCACCAGATCGATGAGCAAGCGCAGTCCCGTCGGCATCTGGCGCCGACTTGAGTAGTAGATATGAAATCCCGGTTCCGTGGGCGCCCAGTCGGTAAGGACGAGCGTCAACCGCCCGTCTTCGACGTGCTTCCTTATAAGCGGTTCAGGCAGATACATCAGGCCCATTCCACCGAGAACCCCGACAAGCCCGGTCTCGGCATGGTCGACGATTACCGTGCGCGGCACCGTGATGGCCAACTTCTCATCGCCTTTCTCGAACTCCCAGCGGTATATTCGATCATCCCCAAGCCGGATGCTCACGCAGCGATGTTCGACCAGGTCTGTGGGGTGACTTGGGGTGCCAAATCGCTTCAGGTAGCCGGGCGTTCCCGCGACAACCCAACGTATGTTGGCAGAGAGTCGTTGCGCAACCATGTCCTCCGGAACAGTTCCGCCATAGCGAACGCCCGCGTCGAACCCGCCCTGGGTGACGTCAACCATGCGGTTACTCGCCACGATATCAAGCTCGACTTCGGGATACCGATCCACGAAAGTCGGCAACACCGGCCCGAGAAGCAAAGTCGCAGCCTCCACTGCCGCATTGATTCGAATGCGCCCCGTAGGTGCATCCCGGAACCTGTTCAGGGTTTCCAGCGCCCCGTCAATCGCCTCGATGGGCGTGCTCGTCGACGCCGCCAAGGCGTCTCCCGCGGCCGTAAGCGTCACGCTTTTTGTCGTGCGATTCAGTAGCCGAACGCCGAGGCGGGATTCGAAACCTTTCAACGCATGGCTCAATGCCGACGCACTAACGCCGAGTTCAATCGCTGCTCGGCTGAAGCTCCGATGTTTTGCGATCGCGAGAAAGTAGATGAGGTCCGCTACGTCTGCCCGGCTGGTATGCATGCTTGAAGTTTCTCCAGCCACCCCTACGAGGCGCGGCATTTCACTTCAGCAATCATAACGGATCACAGTGCCAGGAACTCATCGTAAGCTTCGTCCGTCCACGTCAGGGCCCGTGCTGCATCACACATGATGACCGTAAGACCAAGTCCTGCAAGCACCACGGCCTGCACATACTCCTTGGACAAACCCAGGGCGAACAGCCGGATCGCGTGAATCTTGAATTGCACTTCCTTGCCTAACATCGCAAACTGGACCGCGATGACTGTCTCGTAGGTCTTTTGATCAAGTGCGTCAGCATTGCCCAAAGCCTCGCGCATATGCTTGTAGTGCTCGTGGGCCTGTGGATTTCCGACCGCCAGGATCCCGCTGCTGCTTTTGGCGTCCGTAGTCTTCATATGTTAGTGAAAGTGGGTCATGGATAAACGTGGTGCGTATTCTTCCGGGCTACGGCTGCCCTTCAAATTCCACCACATCGTCAATGCAGGGCATCCAGTCAAAGCGGCGCTTTGTCCAGATCTGCCTGCGAGGACGACCGAGCTCATAGCGCTGCTTCAGGGCACCCACGCGTAGTGAATAGCTTTGCGGGCTATCTTCGGCCGACGCATACACCGGCCCACCGCAGTTGTCACAGAACGCATGAATCCGTCTGGCACCACTGTCAGCGATCTTGAGATACTTTTTGGGGACACCTTTCGTAATACGAAAGCCGTCTGCCGGAGCGGCGATGTTGGCACGGAAGGCGGAGCCAGACTGCATCTGGCAGTCAGCGCAGTTGCAGATTGAGATGGTGCCGGGCTCAACCTCCGCCTCGTACTGGATGGCACCGCAGTGGCACTGTCCTTCGACTTTCATGGCGACTCCAGAGAAAACTAGGCGATTAACAGTTGGGTCAGCATACGAATCGACGGCAGCGTCTCCAGCCGGCACACGCTGTCGACCACCTCCTGCGCGGAAATCTGCAGCCCCGAAAGGCGAACCATACGCTTGAACTTCGCGATCCTCTCCGCTTCATCGCATGGATCGCCCGGGGTCCCATGCGCATCGCGCGTCGCAGCGGCGTGTACTTCACCATTCTTCAAGTGCACTTCCACACGGCAGGCAAACTGCCGTGGATAGACTTGTTCCGCGACCGGGTCGACTACAAGTTCAACGCGATTGGCGATACTCGCCCTCAGCGGGTCACGAATAGCCTCCGGTCCAAATGCCATTGGGTCGCCCGGGTCCCCAGTCAGCGCCAGGGCCGCACAGTATGGGATGCTGTACTGGGCATCCATGGTGTCGCTGACGTCGGCATTGGCGTTGTTCTGGACCGCAAACGCGCTCGTCGCAACCATAATCTTCTCCACGTGGTGAGGATCAATGCCAGCCGCTTCGCGCATTGCGAGCAGAAGCTGCACAACGCCTTGAATCCATCCGCAAATTGGATAGACCTTTACCCACACATCTTCGATTGCCCATCCGCTCCCAAGCTCCGCATCCAGCAACTCAGGCCGGGCTTTGCCGCCACCGAACGCGTCGAGCAAACCAAACCTCCCGTCAATCGCAGTGGCAGGCGCGGTAAAGCCGCGGCTTGCAAGCATCGCCATACGGACGCCCGCTTCAGCTGCCCTGCCGGCATGCATCCGCTTCACCATTCCGGCCGAGCCCATGGCGAAATTCTTGACACCCGATGCGCAAGAACATGCAAGCCCGGTCGCGTTCAGCACTTGATCGAGTGATAGTCGCATTGCCACGCTGGCGGCAAGCGCACCGGCAACCGGACCCACCACACTGGTCTTATGGAAGCCGCGCTGCGACGGCTCGGTACCCAGTGCCATGCTGATACGACCAGTCGCCTCGTATCCCGCCACGATAGCTCGAAGTATCTGTGCACCGGCCGCGTCGACAGCTTCGCCGGCAGCGAGAACCGCTGGAACGATGACCGCACCCGGATGAATCAGCGCTGCCGACAGCAGATCGTCGAGTTCAAAGCCGTGCATTGCCGTGCCGTTGCAGAGCGCGGCCTGGCTCGGGGCGACCTCGCCCGCGCCGCCCAGGATGGTAGAGAAGCCGCGAGATGCATCTGCGAGAACCTCCGCTGCCATGATCTTCCCCCAAGGCTGCCGTACGCCAAGCAGAGCACAACCGATAGCGTCCAGAAGACACCACCGGGCCTTCTCGATTGTGTCGCCCGGGGTTCCCTCACCCAAGGCATGAAGATACTCAATGAGGTGCCGCGCGTGGCCCGGGGCTGCTTCCTGTAGTGTCTTGCTGATGGGAATTGCCATGACGAATAGCCGGTTAGCCTTAAGTACGTAGAAAGTTGTCTGATCCTTCGGCGTGCACTATTGCAGAGCAATGTGCGCCGCTTTCACAACCGAACTCCATCGATCGGTGTCACGTCCGAGGAAAGCGCCCATTTCCGAACCATTTGAGCCGACTGGCTCGGCACCTTCGGCAATAAAACGCTCCTTGACGTCCGGCAACCGCATAATCCTGGAAAGCTCGTTGCTCAGCGTCTGCGCGATCTCTTTGGGCATTCCAGCTGGACCTACTACCCCATACCAGCCGCCCGTGTCGTAGCCAGGCACGCCCGCCTCTGCGATGGTCGGCACATCAGGCATAAGAGGCGATCTCTTTGCGCTGGTGATGGCGATTCCTTTCAGCTTCCCTGCCCGGATTAGCGGCAACGCCGTTGGAATGGTGGGGAACGAGATGTCTACATGCCCCCCGACCAGGTCGTTGATGGCGGGTCCGGAGCCTTTGTAGGGAACATGGTCCAGCCTGATATCCGCCATCACCTGCAGCAGGGCTCCGGAAAGGTGACCAGGAGAACCACTCCCGGCGGACGCCTGCGTAAGCGGAGCCGAGCGCGTCCGAGCCAGCTTGAGCAGCTCTGTCAGGTTATTCGCCTGTATGCCCGGATACGCAACCAGGACGTTGGGTACCATCGCGAGGAGCGAGATTGGCGTAAAGGCCTTGACCGGGTCATAGTGAACACCTTTCATCAGCAACGGATTGGTGGTGAGGCCGATCGAGGCGAGCATCAGCGTGTAGCCGTCTGCGCCCGCATGTGCGGTGGCGTCACTGGCAATCAGTCCGTTTGCGCCGGGCCGGTTCTCCACCACAACAGGCTGGCCTAGTGAGGCGGACAACTTTTGCGCAATGATGCGCGCAGCCACATCGGTAAAGCCTCCAGGCGCAAAGCCGACGAGAAGCTTCACGGGTCGACTGGGGTAACGGTCTTGAGCGAATGCGGCACCTGATTGAATTGCCGCCGTTAGTGCCAGCATCGTGACCAGCAGTTTTCTGCGTTTGACCAGTTTGGTCATGTCTCTCTCCGTACGGATGGAAAATCTCACTTCAACTGCTGAAGACGCTCCACTACAGTCTTGTTCACCAGAATGCCTTGCTGACGCCGGATCTCTCGCTCCCGGAACCCTCGCTCCGACGGGATCCGAATCTCCGAAGAATCCGCTCGGCGGGGCAGTCCCCTAACCATCGCCAACAACTCCTCCATTTGGTCCTTGAACTGTTCCGGCGGAATCAGCAGCTCTGGATTGAAGGCGACAAAGAGATAGCCGAAGTCGCTAACGTCACCGTTTCGAAACCTTGAGCCAGCCATCAAACCAAGTGTCTGGATAGCGAGGGAGAGGCCGTAGCCCTTGTGACCACCGAACGGAAAGACACCACCTTCCAGAAGATCGCGGGCAACGCGTGTAGGCTCGCCATCTTTGTCTATACCCACGACATCGTGGAATTCCTCTCCAAGAAAGGCCTTCATCAGGACCTCCCCCGACATGGCCGAAGCGGTTCCCATATCGAAGACGAAAGGATCCACGCTACCCGGGAGCGCAATGGCCATCGGGTTGGTTCCCAACGCCTTGCGCAGCGCGCCCGGTGGAACAACGGTGGGGCTGCTGCTGCCGAAGTAGATAGCGGCAAACCCCGCCCGGGCGATCTTCTCCAGGTAATATGCGTTGCGCCCGGCAAACCAGCTGTTTCTCAATCCGACAATGGCCACGCCGGCACTGCGAACCTTCTCGATGACAACATCCACCGCGTGGTTCAGGGAGATGTAGCCAACGTTATTCCCGCCGTCCAACAGCGCGGAAACCGGGGACTCCCTTACGATCGACACAGGGACGCGTGGTCTCTTCAATTCTGGCCTTTCTGCGATGACCAGAATTCGCGGTAGACCGGCGAACTCATAGCCCCACATCGATGCGTCAATCAGGTGGCTGGCGATGACGCCAGCCTCTTCAGGCGTGTATCCAATCCTGACCAGTGCGTCAACGCCGAGTTCGTAAGCGTCGCTCACGGTAAGTCGGATTGAGTTGTCGTTATCCGGGTCCAGCAGCTTCTCGTTCATGGCCTCAAATCCAGGATGTTGAATGGTATGCAGCGGTACTTCCCTACTCCACATGGAGATCGATTCTCTTTACGATAGGTTTCCATTTCTCAAGCTCATTCGTGATGAACTGCGAGAATGCAGCGGGTTCTCCGCCGACCGTCTCGTAGCCAGCGTCGATCAGTTGCTCTCGAACTTTCGGATCTCGCAGCGTCTTGTTGAAGGCCAGGTTCAGGGCGGCAACTACATCCGCGGGCGTTCCAGCAGGAACCAGCACGCCGTTCCAGGAACTCACGTTGAAATTTGGCACCCCTGATTCGGCGATGGTTGGCACGTCAGGCAAGACGCTGGTCCGCTTGGCGACGGTAACGCCCAGCGCCCTGAGCTTCCCAGCGGTGATGTGCGGCTTGAGTACAACAGGAACGCCAATGAGCGCGTCAATCTCCCCGGACAGAACCGCCGACAAAGCCGGGCCGCCGCCGCGATAGGGAACGTGAAGCATGTTTGCGCCTGTCCTTGACGCGAACAGCTCGCCGCCGAGATGTCCAAGGGACCCTGGCGCTGCCGATCCGTATGTAATTTGCCGCGTCTTCGATAGCTCGATGAATTCCCGGATGTTGCGCACCGGCAAGTTCGCGTTGACGACCAGTACCTGCGGCACCATCGTCAGGAAGATCACGGGCACAAATTCGCTTTGTGCGAATGGCATCTTCCTGAATACAAGCGGATTGATCGAATGTGTCGCCGAGTAAGCGAATGTCATCGTGTAGCCATCCGGATTGGCTCGCGCTCCGGCCGATGCTCCGATGTTCCCGGCCGCACCGCTGCGATTTTCGATGACCACAGGTTGTCCCATGAGCTGACCCAGCCGCGCTTGAAGCATGCGGGCGAGAAGATCTGCGCCGCCGCCCGGAGGCCATGGCACGATCCATCGTAAGGGTCGATCTGGATAGACCTGCGCATCGGCTTCTTTCGAAGCGAGGCCTCCCAGGAGACCCGCCAGCATTCCGGCCAGCACCATCGACCGACGTTTTTCTAGCGAGACACCTGAAGACGCAGGTACTTGCGATACGACATCTTTCATCTGAGTTCACCCCGCCAACTTACCTATCAGCACTACCAGGCCTCACGCGAACTTCCACGCGCATGCGCGTAGCTCACTTTGGAAGCATTGCATCCGCCACGAGCCTGACGAGGTCAACGTAACTGCGCATGATCAGGTACCCAAAGGCACCGCCGATGACACCGCCGGCAATCGGAGCTGGGGATCGACCAATGGCCCAGAACCAGATCCCGATGATCGGCATACTTAGCGCCAGCAAGAGCGCTATCGTGTTGCCATGCCTGACCAGGAAATGGAGGGCCGGGAACGTTGGTTCAGCATGCTTGATATGTGTACTCATGGCCTTACTCCAGCGATTTGGAAAAGTGGCGTTGGAACTGACTTGAATTCAGGGAGCTGTCAGGCTCGCCGCAATTGTGTTTGCGGCGCGCAGAGCGAAGACCGCCGACCGGCTGAGGCCACCGATGTATGCAACCTTTGGAAGATCTCCGCCGCCCTCGATTCCGCCTGTCGTGCAGCCAGCCGCGTAAAGGTTCGAAATCGGACAATTAGCGCTGCCAAGAACGCGACCCGCAGCGTCGGTCGCAATTCCGCCCATCGTGTACGTGATTCCGGCACATAGCTTCACCGCATGGAAAGGAGCGGTGTGGATGGGCCACGCCTGGTAGACGTCTGTACTACGCCGCGGCCAAAGATCGCCCACTGACCCAGCGTCAATGGCAGCGTTGTACTGCGCCACGGTTTCCGCCAATCCGCCTGCGGGCAAACCGGCCTTTTGCGCCAGATCCGTTAAGTCTGACGACGTATAAACTGTGCCTCCACCAGAAACCAGCGTGGGGTTGGCGGAGATCAAGTACTCCCGCCCCGGGCCGTTCCAGATGTCTGCGTCGAAGATGACCGTCGCATCCAGAGGATCAGGCTGTGTCGCGATGGTGTTTGCCATCGTTACACCGCCCAGGCCTTCATCCATGAAACGTCGCCCTGACCGGTCGACCACAATACCGGCGGCGCAAACGAAATCGAGCGTGGGGAATGGCGAGAGATCATCGTTGCACATCGCGTCCTGTGCCAGCACATGCCCATAGAAGCGATCCAGTCCAACGAGTTGGGCGCCAACTTCCTGCGCCATACGCAACCCGTCGCCACAGCCGGTCTGAGCGTTTCGTTGCTTAAGCTTCTCCGGTGCGGGCGTAATATGCTCGCGCAGCAGTTCGTGATTGGCGTGGAAACCTCCGTCGCAAATCACAACCGCCCTGGCATTGACGCTGACAGGCACGGAAGATCGCTGCGCCAGGAAGCCAACACATTGCTCTCCCACCATCGTCAAGCGCTCTGCGCGAGTTCCGTAGAGGGCAGTTCCACCGCTCGCCTCAAAGCTGGCCGTCAGGGTTCGTAGCAGCACATCACCGCCCCGCCCTTTCCAGTAAGTGCGCCCCCGCGTCGCGATTGGCGGTGCCAGCGTATGTTTGCGGTATGGCTCGGCCCCAACCTTGATGAACCGCACGCCGTGCCGCTGAAGCCATCGCGTTGCGTCTCCCACGTCGTGCGCGAGAGCCTTGGCAAGACCCGTTTCCACTGAATTGCCCGCTCTACCAACAATGGCGTCGAGAAGCACCTCGGGATCCTCGTCCACGTCCCGGTGTGCCACATGGAACGCTCCGCCGGCCATCCGGGTATTGCACGGGTAACTACCGTGCTCACCTTTCTCAACTACCATTGTTGCGAACCCTTGCTCCGCGAGCCGTAGAGCGACCGTCAGTCCGGCGATTCCTGCACCGATGACCGCAACCTCCGTATTGATGACCTCCATGTCCACTCCAGTACCTGACTAAACTTCTGATGGCACTTCTGGCGCTGGCCCCTTTCCTGGGCTTGGGGGCCAGCGAACTGATGAATGGATTCTATGGAGGTGGCAACCGCATGATCACGCCCAACCTTTAAGTACTTTCAAGTACGATTTGAAGATCAACCAGCAATCCCGGGCTTGGCCCGCTACCGCTGCTGAAGGTCCGGGTGTTGGCTAAGAACGTCGTACAGAAAGTCGGCCGTGGCCCGAATCTTCCGAGGCACCTGATGGCGTTGCTGCATATAGATGGAGTAGCTCAGTTCCCCCTCAACCTGTCCGTCCATCACCGTCTCCAGCCTGCCCGAGCGCAGATATGGCATCACACGATAGAGCGTAAGGAATCCGATTCCGACGCCGCACAGCATGGCCTCGATCAGGCTGTCACCATCGTTTGTGACAAGCGACGGCTGCCCTTCACTCACCAGGATTTCGTCGCCGAAGCGAAGGCGCCATGGCCGAATGGCATTCGTCACCCAGCTCCGCAAATCGATCCGCCGGTGGCGCTTCAGATCGTCGATGGTCGTAGGTCTGCCATGTCGTTGCAGGTAGGCTGGCGAGGCACAAAGAACGAACGGCGACGTGACTACACGTCGTGCTATGAGTCTCGTGTCTGGCAGGGGGTGAGGAAGGATGCCGACGTCAATGCCCTCAGCAACGACATCCGGAATCCGGTTCTGGGCCACCAGATCGATCGACAGGCGCGGAAATTTCTCCAGAAACGATCCGAGAGCCGGTGCGATAAAGCGGGCTGCCATACCGACAGGCGCAGCAACCTTGACGGTGCCAAACACCTCCGCGGACGCGTCACGCATGCGCTCGACCTCGCTGTCGATTGCTTCAAGCGCGTCAACGCAAGTCCGGTAGAAACTGGATCCCTCTTCGGTCAGGCTAACTCGACGCGTGCTGCGATTAAGAAGTCGAACGCCAACCCATTCCTCGACTTGCTTGATATGCAAGCTCGCGGCTTGGGGAGTGATCTCCAACTCCCGAGCAGCCCGGCTCAGGTTTCCGGTCTGTACGACACGAATGAAGGTGTTGATACCCCTGACGCTCTCCATGCTGCACCTCCGACACGAGCAAACCTGGGCGGGACGGTCAGGGGTTCGGCTGCGGGTATCCACCCCGACGCCGAGACGTCAGTCACTTGCGCGACAGCCCATATGCCCGACCGAGCTCATCGATGTTCGAGTCCGGGCCGATCTCCTTGATCAGCGCCTCGACCCGGCTTCTGACTGCGTTCGCAATAAACATGGGAGCGCCGAATGATGCCGCCAGCTCCGAGACCAGGCGGAGGTCCTTATGGAACAGCCTTGAGCTGATGATGGCGGTGGGAACCCCCGTGCGCTCGGCATCCGCAATGCGTTGGATCGCCGCCGTCCACGCATCGGTGCCCTTCGTCTGTTCCAGGAGGTCTGGCAGGCTGATGCCCAAGCGCCGGGCCAGCGCAATGGTCTCGTAGCAGATAAATCTGTTGCAGGCGCCGGTTGCGTTCTTCACAAGCTTCGCTGTTTGCCCACTACCGGCCGGGCCGAAGTAGATGCTGCGGCCCATTGTTTGCAGAAGCCCATGCACCTTTGCATAGTCCTCCTCGGAGCCGCCACAGAGCGCAAGAAGGGTTCCGTTGTCAGCACTGCCTGGCCCTCCGGCGACAGGCGCATCGACGAAACCAACGCCCATCCGGTTGAGCGTCTGAGACAATGAACGCGCATCGGATGGGCTTCCGGTCGTTTGGTCGATCACTACTTTCCCTGGCGAAAGACCCTTTAGCATCCCGCTCTCGCCAAGCAGGATCTGCTTTACGTGCTCCGACGTTGGGACACAGAGCATGATGACGTCGCTATCACGCGCGAGCGATGCCATGTCGGCCGCAGCTACTGCCCCTTCCTGCACTTGCTCATCCATCCGCTCTCGGACTACATCGAAGACAAAGAGCCGATCTGCGGCTGTGCGGGCTCGCCGAGCCAACGCGGAACCCATTGCGCCGAGGCCAACATAGCCAATCCTGGGCTTTCGCGTGCGCACGTTGTCTTCGGGAAGCACTGCGTGCGGCGCACGCTCATATGCATCCTTGCCGAGGTTCGCCATTGACGCGATGAGCGCCAACAGACTGTCCAGGCGCGCATCTACTCCAAACGTCTTGATACCAGTCGTAAGTAGTCCACTGGCAATGGCTGCGAGCGGGAGAGAAACGTGGTGTCGTTCCGACAGTTGGATCGCACTTCGAACGCCATTGGACAGCTCCGATAGTAGCGGCCCCTCGAATCCGGGTCTTTTACCGGCAAGTCCTGCCAGCCGTTGCTCCGTGAATCGACTTCTTCCGCTGCTCCCATTGATCGCGTCGAGCATCGGGGACAGTGCGAGCCCGGCCTTGAGGCCCATCGCTATGACTTCGAGCGTCATCAGGCTGCACAACGAGAACATCGTTGCCGCAATCGCCTTGCTTGCCTCGGCGTCAGCAGAACCTGTTCCTTGACTTGATCCCTGCAACACGTCACAACTCCTTTCCGTCCGACGCCATCCTCGGCTCACTGCTTTTGAATGTTCAGCTTTTCAATCAAAGCCGTCGTGTCCGCCACATCTTTACGAACGAAAGACGTAAACTCGGCAGGATTCTTGAAGTACGGCTCAGTCCCATCTGCCTGAAGCCTCTCGGTCACCTGTGGATCCTTCATCGTCTTTGCCAGGGCCACCGAGATCTTCTCGACCACATCTCGCGGCGTACCGGCGGGCGCGAAAAGCCCCAGCCAGTAGTAGTAGCTGAACCCTGGCAAGCCTTGCTCCGCGACGGTTGGCACGTTCGGAAGAAGCTTCAGACGTTCCTGCGATGTGACCGCCAGCGCCTTTAGCTTTCCGCCAAGGAGATTGGACGAGCTGCTGCCATACGCATCCACCATGAAGCTCACGCGCCCCGCAATCACGTCCGGCATCGCGGCTCCATTTCCCTTGTACGGGATATGGAGCATCTGCACGCCCGCCTGCTTCAGCATCATTTCCGCCGCGATATGCGTCGTCGTTCCGACGCCCGCCGATGCATAGCTGATTGCGCCGCGGCTGGCCTTTGCATTCTTGAATACATCGGCCATGGTTTTGTACTCGGTCGCCGCACCAGTAACCACCACGGCCGGCGAACGGACCATCGAGCCCACGGACACAAAGTCCTTCATCGCGTCAATGCCAGTCTCCCGGGAGAGCGCGTGCTGGATCGACAGCGTTCCTCCGGTAGACATCAAGGTGTACCCATCAGGAGCCTCCGCCTTGGTATAGCGGATACCGACCAACCCACCACCGCCCGGCCTGTTCTCGACCACCACGGGCTGACCGAGCTCCTGACCAAGCCGCTGGGCAACGATCCGGGTTGTGATATCGCCCCATCCACCCGCTGAGACGGGAACAACCACCTTGATGGGGCGCGAAGGATATGGGTCAGTCGCGTGCGCGAGAGGAAGCGTACACAGCGCTACGGTGAACAGCGCAGCCTGCCGCAGTTTGTTAATGTTTGTCATTTTGTCTCCTGTAATGTTGTCTGGCCGTACGCGTGCCCGCTACGCCCTGCCCGGCCAAAGGGTATCGATGAGTCTCCGCACATCCGGGAGCTTCTCCAATGCGCGGATGACTTCGAAAGACTCCGATATCTGCTGTTTAGCCACGCCGCCGTGCGGCATCAGGGCTTGGTACTTGCTCTCGATTTCAAGCCAGGTAATCCCGCGCAAAGCGGCGCCCTTCGGGTATCGGACGTGCTCTTCGATAATCTGCCCGGCGACAGCTTCGATACGAACAATCGCGCCGCTCTTGTATTTGGCTTTGTCCGCAACGTCTGCGTCTTCACGGAAGACTTTGTCGAAGAGCGAGCGGATTCTGGGATCCTGAATCTTTTCGGGGAATGCATGCTCCCAGCTATAGTCGCGATCCGCAGCGCCTGCGGCCGCGAAGTAGAACGGGCTGTGTGCGATGCCGATAAGGTCTGTCGGATGCTTTGGCCCAGGGAACGGATAGTCCGGAAGCGTAAACTCGATCTTCCGAATATCCGCCACATCCAGATTGCCTCGGCGCGCGGCATTCGCAGCGGCTTCCGCGACGGCGTGGAAGGGAGAGCCGCCTGGCACCAGTTTGATACCGAGCTCGGTCAGGATGCACCATTTATCAGCGAGTTCACTGATTACTTCCGCGGCTTGTGGGTTCACGCCAAGGGTTTCGAAGAAGCCCCGCTTCATCTCGAACGTGGCAAGTTCGGCGGTGTACCCCAGCTGAGCGGCCAGCGCGCTGTTGACACCCATCATTGCGGCGTTCCCCGCGTGATACTCCCTGGCCAGGCTGGTTGCTGCCGCGGCATGCAGGCCCCCCATCGAGGTCGCAGCCAATGCAAGCGCGTGCGCTGCGGCTTCCGCATCGAGTTTCAGGAGTCGAGCCGCGGCGGCGGCTGCAGCAAAGGTGGCGACCACGCAGCCATGGAAGCCCTTTCGCTGCAACCCACCAATCATGGCGGTGTTGATGTTCCCGGCAACTTCATAGCCGAGGACGACCGCGGCAACGACTTCCGCGCCCGTCGCACCCACCTGCTCGCCGATTGCAAGCGCCGCTGCGCAGGCTTGCGTTCCGCTGTGAACGATATTCCTGAGATCGCTGTCATCGGATGCCGCGGCATCGCTCATGAGGGCGTTGATGCGCGCTGCGGCAACCGCTGGAATGGGTTCCCAGCTTCCAAACCAGGCCGTCGACTCCGGATTACCTCCCCGAGCAACTTCCAACGTGCGAATGATCTTGCTCGACTCCAGTGTGGATCCGAGAGCGGCACTTGCCAGGGTACTGGCAATCAGCATCTTGCCGTACTCGACGGCTTCGGCCGGGATTCTCTCGTACTGGGTCGCCGCGATGAATTCACCGTAGCGGAGGGAAAGCGTAGCGTTCTTCATCATCAATCCATTGTGATGTTGCTTTGTTTGGCGACATCGCCCCATCGACGCGTCTCTTTCACGAGGAACTGCTGGAATGCGTCCGGGGTCGTCACCTGAGGTGTGAGTGCGATCTTGTCGAGAGCGCTGATGACTTCGGGCTGCGCCATCACGTTCGCCACCTGCTTGCTTAGGTCAGCGGCCTCTTGCGCCGAAAGACCGGCAGGCGCAACCAGTCCTTGCCAACTCGTCATGACGAAGTCACCGCCGATCTTCTCTTCAATGGTCGGAACGTCGGAAAGTTGCTCCACACGCTTCTGGCTGGTTACCGCCAGCAAACGGAGCTTTCCTGCCTTCACACCCATGAATGCACCGGGCAGAGTGAGCATGGCCACATCCACTTGCTTCCCCATCAAGGCAGTAACGAGGGCGTTTGCAGAGGTAAAGGGAACGTGGGTCATCTTCATACCGAGACGGTTCTTCAACAGTTCCATGCCCAGATGATTCCCCTGTCCGATGCCGGACGAGCCATAGTTAAGCGATCCAGGTAGAGCCTTGGCCGTCTTCTCCAGGTCGGCGAGACTTGTCATGCTGGAGTCGGCCGGCACCGCCACCACAAACGCCGATTCGGCCAGTTTTGCGATCGGCGTGAAGTCTTTTAGCGGGTCGTAACCCACTTTCTTGTAGACGTGAACGTTGCTGGTGTGGCTAGTGGAGACGACGAGCAAGGTGTGCCCGTCCGGCTTTGCCTGGGCAACCTGAACTGTTGCGATGTTTCCGCCAGCGCCCGGACGGTTTTCAACGATGTAGGTCCGCTTCTGCTTGACGCCCAGCTTCTCAGCCAGGATGCGAGCCAGCACGTCGAGGTTTCCCCCGGGTGCGGATGCGACAACGATGCGTGTGGGTGCGCTCCCAGAGTCCGCCATTGCTCCGAGTGCGGAAAAGCAGATTCCAGCAAGAATCAGCTGTCGCCAAATTTTGTTCGCCACCTTTGTCTCCTACATTGCTAGTGGATCGCACCACGTAAGCCTGGTGGTTCGATCCCTGCCCGTTTCGTTGGGGCGCCGGAGTAATCTGAGTGCGGGGTTGTCCGACTCGGTTCTTTGAAAAAGGCGCGCAAGAGCGGCCAGGAAAGGACCGACTTCTTGCGCAAAGGAGACCACCACCTCGAATCGGTTGGGTGCCTAGTTGCCCGGGACAAAGCCCAGAAGAGCCTTGGTTTCCAGGTACTCCTCCAGACCAAAGACACCCATCTCCCGGCCGTTGCCTGACTGACCGTATCCGCCCATCGGCGCAACATAGTTGGATGCCGCGCCGTTATAGAAGATGCGGCCGGCGCGCATCCGCGCCGCAAGCTTGCGAGCACGTCCACTATCCGCGGAAAAGATGTAGCCGCCCAAGCCGTACTTCGTACCATTTGCGATGGCCACGGCATCGTCCTCAGTGCGGTAGGTAATCACCGACAGCACCGGGCCGAAGATCTCTTCCTGTGCGATAGTCATGTCCGGCCGCACATCTGCGAAGATCGTTGGCTGGATGAAGTAGCCTCGATCGAGGCCTTCCGGTCGGCCGACTCCACCGCATACCAATCGCGCTCCCTCTTCGATTCCACGTTCGATGTAGCTTTGCACCCGTTCGAACTGCGGCCGGTTCACGACGGGACCGACCGTTGTATCGGGGCTCTGCGGATCGCCCACCCGCACCTTTTTCGCCTCGCCTTGAAGCAACTTGATGAACTGTTCGGCCTGACTCTCGTGCACCAGGATTCGGGTCGGCGAATGGCAAGATTGACCGGTGTTCGAGAACCCTCGGCTAACGTTGTAACGGGCCGCGGCTTCAAGGTCGGCATCCTCAAGCACGATGTTTGCCGACTTGCCGCCAAGTTCCTGACATACGCGCTTGACGGTGTCCGCGGCCGACTGGGCTACCAAGATGCCAGCGCGTGTTGAGCCAGTGAAGGAAACCATGTCGACGTCGGGATGACGCGTCAACGCTTCGCCTACGGTCGGACCGTCGCCGTTGATGATGTTGACGACGCCAGCCGGCACCCCTGCGGCGTGCAATACCTCAGCAAGCAAGAGCGCGTCGACTGGCGTGTACTCGCTTGGCTTTACCACCACGGTGCAACCAGCAGCGATCGCGGAGGCGAGCTTCCCGCACAGTAGTTGCAGCGGCCAGTTCCAGGCCGTAATCAAGGCGCAAACACCAATTGGCTCGCGCAAAATCACGTTGTCCCCCATACGACTCTCGAAGTCGTACTCACGCAGCGTAATGATGGCTTGCTTGAAAGCCTGGAGCGCGGTGCTCGTTTGGCCGGTAAGAGAAAGCGGCGCGCCCATCTCTTCGGAAATGGCGCTCATGAGGTCAGACTGCCGTGACGCGAAGACTTCAACGATCCGCTCGAGCAGCGCTATACGTTCTGCCTTGGTTGTCACGCTGAAGGATTCGAATGCTTTTCGCGCAGCTGCCACTGCGCGATCGACGTCTTCGACCTCGCCTAACCGTACCGTCGCGAACGGCGCTTCAGTGGCCGGATTGACCAGCTCAAAGCTGCGGGTGCCTACAGGCTCAACCCACTCTCCCCCAATGTAGAACCTATCAAACGTCTTCATACCTTCCTCTAGCTGAATAGAAACTCTTCGAATCTTTCAAACGCGGCTTGCCGACTACCTTAACCATACTCTACATTGGTTCCGTTGTACAATTCGCGTTCCGGTGCTTGAAACCGGAAAATCAAACTTTCAGATCCGGCTGGCGACAGTGCGTGGTGTCGGTCACAGGCGGTTCCCTACATCAGGAGACGTTATGCTTTGCATCGTGTTTTGCAGCGACCGTGAAGGATCAGCGGAGCTTCGCAAAGAACTTCAAGCGGTTCATCGGAGCTACTTGAGCGATTGGAACGACTGCATTTGCTTCTCGGGACCACAACAGCACGAATTCGGGGATGCCTTCGTAGGAAGCGTGTTCTTGCTTAATGTGGACACCTACCAACGCGCCGTGGACTTCATTCAAAACGAGCCATACAACGCTGCGGGAGTGTTCGCGAACGTGACGGTGCGTCGCCTGAGCAAGGGCAGGTTCAACCCCGCCCTATTCGACACGCTCAAGTAGCTTCCTGCTTTGTCAGGCGTGGCCTCATATGTCCAGTGGAGGCTCGTACGATCCGCCCAGCGGTACGAGCCCACTACTTCCTGGTGTTAGAACTTATGCCGAATGCCAAGCACCGCGCCGAACTGGTTGGCGCTGCCGGCCACCGTGCCGAAGCTTCCCAAGCCTAGCGTTGAGCCGTTCTTGTTCTTCGTGTACCCCACATTCAGGTATGCGTCGGTGCGCTTCGACAGTGAATAGTCACCGGAAAGGACGAAGAACCAGGGATCAGCATTCGTGTTCGCAAAGTCCTGGTAGTACGCGGCGGCTACAAGCATGAGGGGCGGCGTAACCTGGTACCGAACACCAGTCCAGTATTGATTGGAGCGCTGATTCGACGCGGCCGGAGCGCCCGGCAGCAGCGCACCGTCGTAAGCCTTGGCCCAACGATATCCGGCAAAGAACGTTGCATTGCCGACGGCGAAGTTCCCGCCGACTACCGCGCGGCGGGTCGTAGCATCCGGCGTCGCCGTCGTTGTTCCCGTGTTGATCTCGTCATACGCGGCCGTGACTTCCCAGTTGTTGCCCGTGTATGTCAGGCTGCCACCCATCTCCCGGCCAATTTTTGGGCTACCTGGCACTTCGCTGCCGTTGGTGCGCGTGCTATCGGCCCCAAAGCTGTACATGGCTTTGGTAGTCAGACCACCGAATGTCCCCACGTACTTCACCGTATTGTCGGCGCGAGCGGAAAATTGAGCGTCTTGCACAAGGATCGAGTACTTCGATGCGATCCACATCGGGTCCACAGTCCCGAAGATGTCATAGAGGCTGTTGGTTTGACGGCCAAGCGTCAGCACACCCCAGGCGCCCTGCAAGCCGACGTATGCGGAGCGGCCAAACAGTCGATTGTTCTGCGCTGAGCGACCAGTGTCGGATTCGAAACCACTTTCCAGTACGAACAGTGATTTCAGTCCACCACCCAGATCTTCGGTGCCGCGCAAGCCCCAGCGGGACCCCGCCATATTGCCTGCGGTCATCCGGACTACGCTGTTGTTGCCACCGGGTTGATGATTTTGGTACTCGATCCCGGTGTCCACCACACCATACAGCGTGACATTGGATTGCCCGTAGGCGCTTCCCGCACAAACCGATGCCACGCCGGCGAACCAAACAAGTGCCTTGCTTCTCATGTCTCCTCCTTTAGGGGTTCTTTTACTTAAATCGTCATCGCAGTACTTCGTCGTTCTGCCGGTTCCAAGTTCCACTTATCAGAACGCATTTCATTTTTGTTTTGGCCAAAAAAAATGTGGGTTCGTCCCGAGGAGCGTGACGGCTCCTCACGGCGGTGTTATCGCTCGTTCGGGATGATCCGGGGCCAGGCCTAGATGCGGTTCAGGATTCTTCCGCCGTCGACAAGAAGCGACACGCCTGTAATGAAGTTGGCTTCGTCGGAGGCCAGGAATAGCGCGGCATTCGCAACGTCCCAGCCGGTACCTTGCCGCCCAAGCGGTACCTTCGCATTGCGTTCCGCAGTCACCTGCTCGCGCGACTGCCCCCATTCCTTTACGCGTGTATCGACTGCCATTGGCGTGGCAATAAGGCCAGGCAGCACGCAGTTGGCTCGAATCCCGAACGGTGCATTCTGAAGCGCCAACTGTTCTGTAAACGCAACCACTCCAGCTTTGGACGCCTTGTAAGCTACGTAGGGATACTTCCCGACTGCCGCCGACGATGACACGTTGATGATCGCGCCGCCTCCTTGTTGGCGCATGATTGCCACCGCGTGCTTACATGCAAACACGGTGCCCCGGAGGTTGATCCGGCAGATATTGTCGAACCCTTCTTCGGTGATCTCCATCAGATCCCTGTCTCCGCCAGCAATGCTGACGCCAACGTTGTTATGAAGCACGTCAAGGGAACCCCAACGTTGCACTGCTTCCTTCATGACCCGCGCGAGATCTTCCTCGCGCGTCACGTCTGCGGAAGCGGCGACACACTCAAAGCCTTCCGCAAGAATCAGCGATGCGGTCTCTTCGGCCGACTCGAGGTTCCGATCAACCGCTACGACTCTTGCGCCTTCTCGTGCAAACCGGATCGCCGCTGCGCGCCCGTTTCCCACACCTTCTCCCGGACTCTGGCCAGCCCCGATCACGACGGCTACCTTGCCTTTCAATCGCTCACCCGCGATGTTGGCGTTGGCAGTTGACATTTGCGCTTCCATTTCCTCTCCTGACTTTTAGCTCGCACCACTCACCAACTTGCCGAATTGACGCCACCGCGTGATGTCATCCTGGACCTGTTTGCGAAACGCCTGAGGGGTGCTGGTTCCTGGTTCCGCATACAGCTTGTCTCGCACTTGTGCAGCGACGTCGGGCGAAGAGGAAACACGATTGATTGCCTGGTTCAACTTCGCCACGGCACCATCTGGCATGCCAACGGGTCCGACGATCCCGTAGTATGTGTACGGGTCCAGGCCTTCGAATCCCTTCAGTCCGGCTTCAGACACGCTTGCCACATCCGGGATAGCCTTGACTCGACGTGTTCCCGTTACCGCCAACGCCCGAACCTTCCCGCCGGATAGCGCCGTAACTGCGCCCTGGACCGGCGCAATGCCGACTTGCACAGACCCGGTGTACATCGCTTGCACAATGTCGGCGTCTGCCTTGTACGGCACGTGCGTCATGGTCATGCCGGACACCTTGCTCATGTACTCGCCCGCCAGATGACTTGCCGAACCAATACCCGAAGAACCGAAGTTCAGCTGCCCTGGATGCTTCGACGCGTAGGTAACCAGGTCTCGCAACGACGTGGCTTGAACGTCCTTGTTTACGATGATGACGCCCTGCGCGGTTCCCACCAGTCCTACAAACGTGAAGTCTTTGACCGGGTCGTAGGGCAAGTCATTGCGCACGCCTGGACTCTGGGATAGCGCGCTTCCAGTCCCCATGTACAACGTGTACCCGTCAGGCGTGGCCGCCTTGAGCGACCGAATTGCCACGATCTGCCCCGCGCCAGGCTTGTTCTCCACCACTACAGGGGTCTTGAGTTCAATCGAAAGCTTCTGCGCATAGAACCGGGCAATGGCGTCCGTTGTGCCACCGGCGGCGAATCCGACCAATAGCCGGATTGGCCTTGATGGATATGAGTCAGCAAGCGCCGGCATGCTGATGGCAGCCAACGCCGACAGCAGCAGCGCCCTGCGCATGGCGGACGCAATGCCGGTTGAATGTTGCATGGATTTCATTTTCGTTCCTCAGAAAAGTTCCGTTCCCACAAGTCTCGGCAGATGCTCGGCTTCGACGCTAACCGACGGCTTGCGAAAAGATGGAATGCCTACTGCTTTGGCAGCTTGAGGTCGGTCACGAGCTTGCGTGTCTGGCTAACCTCCCTGGCGAGAAATTCGTTGAACTCGGCGGTGGTCATATGAGGAGTTTCAATCCCCTCGCTGTTGAGGCGCTCAGCCAGCGCCTTGTCGCTCATGGCGCTTTTCAGGGCCTCGGAAAGTCGTTGAACGACCTCCTTCGGCGTACCAGCGGGAGCAACCAGGCCCATCCAGGTGTAGTAGCTGTAGCCC
Source organism: uncultured Cupriavidus sp. (assembly GCA_963543405.1). Classification (GTDB taxonomy): domain Bacteria; phylum Pseudomonadota; class Gammaproteobacteria; order Burkholderiales; family Burkholderiaceae; genus Cupriavidus. Next base: position 57,981 of record CAUUBQ010000008.1, on the reverse strand, counting down.
GGCACGCCTTCCTCCGCAAGCGTCGGCACATTTGGCAACGCCGCGATTCTCGCTGAAGAGGTAACAGCCAGGGGCTTGAGCTTTCCAGCGGTGATGTACCCGCGGCTACTGGGATACGCTTCGAAAATCATGTTAACCCGGCCGCTCATGACATCCGGGATCGCCGGCCCATTCCCTTTGTACGGCACGTGAAGGAGGTGAAGACCAGCCTTCTGATTGAATATCGCGGCGGCGAAGTGAGTTGCGGTTCCCACGCCTGCAGAAGCATACGAAAGAGCGTTTGGACTGCTCTTCGCACGAGAGACGAAGTCCTTGAGCGACTTGTCTGGCTGCTCGGGTGATACCACAACCAGGAACGGCGAGCGTCCAACAAAGCCGACACCCGTAAAGTCGCGCATCAGATCGTAGCCCGGATCCTGGCGAATGACCTGTTGGAATGCCATCGTCCCTGCCGAGCCCAGAAGCGTGTAGCCATCGGCCGGCGCCGCCTTGGCTACGTTGATGCCGATCAGACCGTCACCACCGGCACGGTTCTCGACGATGACCGACTGCTTGAGGTTGGCGCCCATCTCCTTGGCGACAAGGCGGATGGTGAAATCGAGCAGGCCGCCCGGCGCAGTATTCACGACGATTCGAATCGGACGCGAGGGGAACGGATCGGCAGCGAAGCTTGCTGACGAGATTCCAAGTGCGATGCCAAACAAGGCCAAAGCCTTCAACGTGGGGCGCTTCATATTGTCTCCAACCATCTTGTTTTGGCCATTCGTTCTTGAATGGCTCCTTACCACCAGAGCATGCTTCCCGAGGGCTATTGGGCGAAGCGAACCCCTGAGACCACCTCGATGACGCCTGCCACTTCCGCGACGTCAGCGTCCTCACCGGCATCCACGGCTGCCTGTTCGTACAGGCAGCGAATCTGGTTAGCCACGAACATGGGCGCACCGACCCTGCTGCCAAGCGCGCATGCCTGACTCAAGCTACCAGCAACCTCGCGCAAGGACCTGACGGGGCTGCGATCACCAGCCAGCAACGCGGGCAGCAGGGCGCGCGATGCTCCGCTCCAACCGGAGCTCGAATTGATGACCGTGGAGATGTCCTCGAGGCGCAGGCCATACGCCACACCAAGCGCGGTGCATTCATAGGTGACCAATTGCCCCAGCGCAAACATTGCCGCTTCCACCAGCGGGCTCACAGCGTTGGCATCCACTCCGGCCGGCTTGCTCTGTGCTTCACCGGGAGCAATGCCGGTACCAGCCATCTTTCCGATGACACCAACCATGTCTTCGAGTTGCGAACCGTTACCCAGGGTATTGACACCGACCTGCAGCAAACCGCGAACAACGCTGGTGATTGGCATCGGAACGCCAACTTCCATCCCCAGCATCATTGCCTGGGTAATATCCTTGAGCATGAGGGGCAACCCGAAGCGGGTAGACGCCCTACCCTCCACCAGCGCAGGCAGCATCTTCTCCGTGACCTGGCTGCGCCCAAGGCGGCTTTCGTTCACCTCTGTGGTGATGCGCTCCAGAGGCAGGCCCGCCTTGATACCCATCGCGACGATTTCGAGCATGCCCATACGACATGCGCCGTTCATGGCGTTGTTCACCATCTTCATCGCCTGACCGTCGCCAATGCGGCTGCCGCAACGATAGATCGTGCCTGCCATGGTCTCCAGCAAGGGCAGCGCCTTGTCGTAAAGATCGTCTGGCCCGGCGACCATTAACGTCGCACTTCCACTGGCTACGATCTGAGGACTTGCGGAGACCGCTGCATCCATCATCTGGACGCCGATCTCGGCGAGAAGCGCAGCGATCTTCCTCGTTTCTGCAGGAATTCCGCTGGTCTGGTCAATGACCAGCTTTCCTGCCGACAAGCCTGCTGCCAACCCATCCGGACCGGATACCAACTGAAGGACATCGGCGCTACGCGGCAGGCAGACAATCACAGCGTCACACTGCTTGCCGAGGTCAGCGGCGGACGTGGCCACTTTTGCGCCGAGGCCTCTGAACGTCTCCGTGGCCTGTGGATTCAAGTCCCAGACGTAGAGTTCGTGCTTGCCAACAAAGCGACGTGCAAGTTCGCCACCGAGTGCGCCCAATCCAACGTATCCAACCTTCATCTATGTCTCCAGTTTCTTCTGTTCTCGCCAACCTGGGTCAAAGCCAACACTTGGGTCCGCGCCTACGTTAATCGTTGCCGAGCTTGAGGGTGTTTGCCTGTCGCTTCTCCAGCGCAGACTTCAGCAGTGCCGCCGTGCGGAAGATGCCGTGCGCGAACTTTCCGTAAGGAAGTGTCGCAAACAGGGCCATGACGATGCCGAGATGAACCGCAAGCAAAGCCGGCATGGCTCCTGCCTCACGGAAAGCAAGCAACGCCAGGCCGGATACGCTCGTCAGCAGTAACAGGATGATGAACGCGATATCCATCGGCTTCTGTCGCAAGTCGGATCGAAGCGGATCACGACGCAGGTTCAGCCAAAGAAGACCGATAGGACCAACAACCAAACCCAGGCCACCCGCCGTACCAAGCAGAACTGGCGCACTTAGCATCGGATACGGTGCATGCAAGCCAAGCGCATAGTGGTACAGCGTTGCGACGGCCGTGGCCGCGAAGCAAAGCATGAAACCGTAGAACGTAGCGTGGTGGAAGCGCCGACGCCACAGGGTGAACTTGTCGTCGGCGTCGTTGCAGCCTGCCCCATGACCGCCATCGAGATACTTCAGCGTAAGTACGTTTGCCGTAGCTTCAGCAACTGCGCCTGCCCCAAGCCCTTTCACCGAGAGCCCACGCCAGAATCGCGATACGCCGATGCCCAGCGCGAGCAATGCGAATCCGAACACAGCGCCAAACATGGCAGCCAGGAGGTTATGCGGAAAGATCGCGTAGAAGTTTGCCGCCAGACCTTCCTGCACGAGTACACCGTTGGTCAGCAGCATGGCGAGGATCAGGAACAGCGCCAATCCGGCGGAAAGTGCTACCGCGACCGTCGTCCCATTGTTGCGATACAGACGACCGAACGCTGCTGGCCACGCGTATTCGGTATAGGTTTGCAAGCGCACCCGCGCCATCGCCTGCGGCACATTCACCGCGAAGTCATGCGGGGGAGCGTATTGGCATGCGTGATAGCAAGCGCCGCAGTTGTGACAAAGATTCGCCAGATAGTTGACATCGGCCTTATGAAACTCAAGGCGTCGTGTCATCGCCGGGAACACAGCGCAGAAACCTTCGCAATACCGGCATGCATTGCAGATCTGCATTTGCCGAGATACCTCGGCTTCATCATCCGTGAGTGGCAACACTGCAATCTGGCGCAGCTTTACAGATGCGGAGCTGGAGCGGTCTGCTAGCGACTCAGCCTCCTTCACCAACAATTTCAAGTCATGCATAGCTTTCCATCCGCTTGCCCAAGGCTGCTCGGGCAGCCTGAGTTCCTGCAATCCGACCAAATGCGGTACCAATCGACATGCCAACGCCTGCCGTATAACCTTGACCGAGGACATTGCCGGCCATCATCTCGCCAGCTACAAAAAGATTGTCGCTGGGAGAGCCGCCAAAGTGGACCTGAGCCTGGTCGTTAACCTTGAGTCCCAGGTAGGTGAACGTGATGCCAGGCCTCAGGGCGTAACCAAAGTACGGCGGCTTGTCGATGGGCAGTGCCCAATGCGTCTTGGGCGGGTTCACACCCTCGGTGTGGCAATCGTCAAGGGCCGTATGATCAAAAGCTCCCACCCGGCATCCCGCGTTGTATGTTTCAACAGTCTCGACGAACGCCTCGACCGGCACGCCCAGCTTCCGGGCAAGCTCGTCCAGCGTGTCTGCTTTCTGGCCAGGAAACACGGGGGGCATGAATCGACCGACAGCCTTGCTGTCAATGATCGAGTAGCCGATCTGGTTCGGCTGCTGAGCGACCAGACGTCCCCAGATCGCGTATCGCTTCGGCCAGAAATCCTCGCCTTCGTCATAGAAACGTTGCGCATTCTGATTGACCACGACACCCAGGGACACACAGTCGATGCGCGTGCAGATGCCACCGTCGTATAGCGGAGCCCTGGCGTCGATTGCCACACAATGCGATTGCGACGGGTCGCCAATAGCATCGGCACCTGCCTCGATCATGTGCTTCAACAGGACGCCCTGATTGAAGCGTGTGCCGCGAATGAGAAAGTTGTCCGCCGGCCATTCGCCTCGTTCATTCTGACCCCATGCCTCGCGCAACCATTCCCGGTTCGATTCGAACCCACCTGCCGCGAGGACACATGTTTTTGCAGTGAAGCGTTCACGCTCGCCCACAGCCGCGACAAAACGCGTGCCGTCCATCTCGATAGCGTGAATCGGGGTGTTGTAGCGAATCTGTACGCCCAGCGCTTCGGCGCTACGGTAGTACGCATTGACAAGGGCCTTGCCACCGCCCATGAAGAATGCATTGGTTCGCGCCACATGCAGCGCGCCTGACAACGGAGGTTGAAAGTGGACGCCGTGCTTTCGCATCCAGGGCCGGCATGTCGCAGATGCCCGAATCACCAACCGCGCGAGGGCCTCGTCAGTCTTCCCGCCTGTGACCTTGAGCAAGTCCTGCCAATACTCTTCTTCGGGATAGGCATCCACCAATACATCTTGCGGCGCGTCGTGCATGCACCGAAGATTGCGCGTGTGCTGCGAGTTGCCACCGCGCCATTCGCGTGGCGATGCTTCCAGCAACATGACGGACGCGCCCGCCTCGCGGGCCATCAGTGCCGCGCACAACGCCGCATTACCTCCGCCAATGATCAGTACGTCAACCATCTATGTCTCCTTGAGGTTCCGACTATATGAGCTAGGTCGAACCTCCGCCATCCTCTGTTCGCAAACAGTTCTTCATGAAACATGAAGACTTTGCTCGGAGGCGGTCAGACTGACTGCGCTGCTCTCCGTGTTCGATCGACACGCTGCCTCGATAAGCGTTGCGCCTGGCCAGCGTCCTTCGCTGACAGTGCTACGGATGACATCGGCCAGGACTATCCGGGTAGCCAGCGCGGCTGGCGACAGCTCATCTTCACTAAGACTGATGAGGATGTTCTCGCGCTGAGCGGCCGCATCGTCGAACTGCACGCTGCTCAGCTCAGCATGGGCCTCTGGCGCCAATAGCGATCCCGGCTGGATCGTCACCCCCATGCCGGCCCGCACTGCGCGCATAAGAAGACTCAGACCATCAATCTCAGCCACGACATTCGGCTCCACCCTGGCCTGCTCGAAACATCGGATAAGCAGCGATCGCAAGCCATGGGAACCACTTGGGAGGATGAGCGGAAGCGCTGCGGCCTGGCTGATACTGGCGTTCTCCCCAAAGGGGACGCCCAGCATGTCCGGCAATCCGATCAAGAACAGCTTCTCATTCAGAAGCCGCAATCTGCTCCACCGCTGTGATGGTTCTTCCCGAAAAAGGACAGCCAGGTCGATCTGGCGCGCGCTCAGCATGGTTGACAGATAGCCGGACAGGCTCTCAACGATGCGGACTTTTACGTCAGGGTAACGGCTGCGCATGGCTTGCATGAATCGCACGCCAACAATCCCGGCCGTACTCTGCGCGAGACCCACACTCACATATCCCGTGAGGCGGGCGTGCCTTGCCGCGGTGGCTGCGGCATCGGCATGCCGCAATGCGAGTTGGGCCTGACGCCAGAACGCAAGACCAGCATCGGTCGGCACCACGCCGGTCGAGGTTCTCTGCAATAAGCGCGTGCAGAGTTCACCTTCGAGACGGCTGATCTGCTGACTGAGTGCGGATGTGACAACACCCAACTCGAGCGCCGCCTTTCCCATGCTCCGATGCTCGATCACGCTGACGAAGTAACGCAGTTGCCTGAGTTCCATCTCTGCTCACTTACCACTTACGCGACTGCGTCGGCAGGCACGAGAGCAACCTGCAGCCGACCCGGCGCGGGAGGGTAAACGCACCACGCCCCGTCACCATGTCGAAAGAACCAGATCGAATGCAGCTCTGACGCGCGCTCGAACTGGACTTCGACACATCCGGTTCCCTGGGTTGGATGGCGCGCCCGAATGACACGGGTAGCCGCGCGATCGCTGTCTCCAATCCATTTTTCGAAGAGGGATCTCAGCGAGGTTGAAGCATCTCTCATGCTGTCGCTCCAATGGCAGGGTATGCGTGCACCTTCGGCTACGCATCGCCTTGGCTTCGCTCTTCAGATTTCCACCATCTCGAAATCGCTCTTTCCGACGGCGCACTCCGGGCAACGCCAATCATCCGGAATGTCTTTCCACCGAGTGCCGGCGGGAATGCCATCGGCCGGCATACCCTCGGCTTCGTCGTACACGAATCCACACAGGGCGCACTGCCAAATCTTGAATGCTTCTCCAGCTTCTGCCGAAACTGCCTGAACGTCTTCCACAACTACTCTCCTTGACTTCGATATCGAGGCAACCCTCAACGCCACGATGGCCGCTGCGCCTCGACAAACACTCAGTGCTGCGCTGCGCACCGGATCGGATACCCCCAGCACAACCACAGTTCCGATGCTATCATAGGTTCTATTGGCTAGCATAGGTTCCACTGAATGGAACCGCAAGGCGATTTTTCGAGAAGTGTTGAGGAGGACAGAACATGAGTGTCAGAGGCAAGGCTTGTATCGTCGGCGCATACGAGCACCCCTTGCGCAAAGCGCCGTTGCACTCGGTGGCGCAGCTGCATGCCGAAGTAGCGAAAGGCGCGATCGAAGATGCGGGGCTTACACGCGACGACATCGATGGGTACTTTTGCGCTGGGGACGCCCCGGGCGCCAATGTCTGGTCGATGGCGAACTACCTGAACCTGAACAAGCTCCGGCACGTCGACTCGACTGACATGGGCGGTTGTTCATACCTCGCCCATGTGGCGCACGCTGCGGAAGCCATTGCTGCAGGCAAGTGCAATGTCGCGCTCATCACGCTTGCAGGGCGGCCGAATTCGGAAGGGATTTCTGGAACCCAGGTGCGAGTACGGGGCGTCAATATGCCCGAGGCACCATTCGAGATGCCCTACAACCCCGTGACGCTCAATCTGTATGCCATGTGCGCAATGCTGCATATGCACAAGTACGGCACGACGAGCTCGCAGTTGGCCTGGGTCAAGGTTGCGGCGTCTCAACATGCCCAGCACAACGCCAATGCAATGCTCCGGAATGTGGTCACGGTCGATGACGTACTCGCTTCACCCCTTATCGCGGATCCACTGCGCAGACTCGATTCTTGCGTGGTCAGCGATGGCGGAGGCGCCATCATCGTGACCCGTCCGGAAATCGCCAGGTCGCTCAACCGGCCGGTCGTGAAGGTGATTGGCAGCGCCGAAAGCACCAAGCACCAGATGGGGGGAGAGATCGACCTCACGTATACCGGTGCAGCATGGACGGGGCCGCGGGCATTCGAGGAGGCAGGTGTTCGTCCTTCGGATATTCAGTACGCATCGATCTACGACAGTTTCACCATCACCGTCGTGCTTCAACTCGAAGACCTCGGCTTCTGTGAGAAAGGCGCCGGCGGCCGTTTCGTTGCAGACGGCAACCTGATCGCTGGCGTTGGCAAATTGCCCTTCAATACCGACGGGGGCGGTCTATGCAACAACCACCCTGCCAACCGCGGTGGTATCACCAAAATCATCGAAGCGGTACGTCAACTCCGAGGCGAAGCACATCCGAGTGTGCAAGTCCCAGACTGCAAACTCGCCCTGGCGACCGGCATCGGCGGCGCCATCGGTTCGCGGCACGGCGCCGCAACGCTAATCCTCGAACGGGAGTAAAGATATGCCGACTATCCCTGCAGATCGAAAAATCTCCGATCCCGCGCTGAATCCTGGCGACGAGCCCTACTTCGAAGGCGCCTCCAGGGGCGAACTCCTCATCAAGGCTTGCAACGGTTGCGGCAAGGTCCACCACTATCCCCGTGCTATCTGCCCCTTCTGCTGGAGTGCCGACCTCAAATGGGCCCAGTCGAGCGGGAAAGGACAGATCTACACCTATAGCGTAACGCGTCGCGGCGCCGGTGCGCCCTACTGTATTGCCTACGTTACGCTCGATGAGGGACCGACCCTGATGACGAATATCGTGGACACCGACCTGGACGAGGTAAGGATCGGACAGCGGGTTAACGTCGTCTTCAAGCACTCGGAGAATGGAACCGCAATCCCCATGTTTACTCCGGCAGCTGGCGACGCCAGCTAGAGGAATTCAACACCCGGACAGGAGTAACCATGAGACAAACCGTCGTTCTCTACAGTGCAGTCGATGACCTGATTACCCGGTATCGCGTAGATGTGGATGCTGGGACGCTAGAGAAGCAAGAGACCACCCAGGCGGCGTCGCGCGTGCAATACGCCTGGCGCCATCCATCCCTTGACGTCCTGTACGTGACTACCAGTAGCTCGGGACCCCATATCAAGTCCGAGTTCAGCCATGTTGCCGCATACCGCATGGCCGAAGACGGACGTCTGTCACTGCTTGGTGCGCCCAAGCGCCTGCCAGACCGTGCGGTCCATATGTGCGTTGATCCGAAAGGCAGGTACATCCTGTGTGCCCATAACTTTCCGGAATCTGGCATTACGGTAGATCGTATCGAAGCCGACGGTTCTATCGGGGACCGGATCGAGCAAGCAAGCTCGGCCAACTTTGGCATCTACCCCCACCAGGTCATGGCGTTTCCGTCTGGAGGTGCTGCCCTTCTGATTGACCGCGGGAACAACAGCACAAAGGAACGACAGGAGGAACCTGGCGCACTGCGGAGCTACCTGCTGGACGATGGCCAACTTGCCGCGCATGAAGTGGTCGCCCCTGACGGCGGCTTTGGCTTTGGCCCACGGCATATTGATTTTCATCCTTCTGGCAAGTGGCTGTACGCCTCCGACGAGCGCACCAATAGCCTCCACACGTTCAGGCTCGAAGGCGACCATATCGATCCGAGGCCGATAAGCACGCTCCCCTCGCTTCAGGCGCCCGACCGGACTCACAGTCGCCAACTGGCGGGTCCCATCCATGTACATCCGAACGGACGTTGGGTCTACCTTGCGAACCGCGCGGATGGGAATGTCGACCGCGACGGCGTCCGGGTTTTTACGTCCGGCGAGAACAACATTGCCGTGTACGAGATCGACCCGGAAACCGGGGTGCCAGCTCTGCGCCAGCATATCGATACTGAGTCGTTCCACGTGCGGACATTCTCGTGTGACCCAACCGGTCGGCTATTGGTCGCCGCCAGCGTCAAGCCGCTTGGCATCGAGGTCGGAGACAAGGTGGAGATTGTTCCCGCCACGCTATCCGTATTCCGGATCCGAGACTCGGGGCGGATCGAGTTCATGCGCAAGTACGAGGTTACGACGCAAGGAAGTCAAATGCAGTACTGGTCTGGTCTGGTGGCACTGCAATAACGACAGGTAGCGAAAAATAGCGGAAAGTAGCGAATGCTATGATTCAACGATAATTTTCGAACTGATTCCACACAATGGAACCCAACACCGCGTTTAAAGGGTGTATCCATGATGCGTGGGAGAGACAAGCAATATGGAAGGAGACACTGTGTCTGATATTTCAACCGTCCTGATCGCCGGCGACTGCGGCCCAACCCATGGAGCGTCCGAGGGCTATCCAATCGAGGGATACACGGAGCTGGTGAAGCCGGTGCTTCAAGAAGCCGACATGCGGTTTGTGAACTGCATGCGCACGTATTCGGGCAGAGGCGTCAAGTCTGACCATGCACCGCAGGTCTGCCAGCCAGCGGAGATGGCTCACATCTTTACCGGCGGACTATTCGATGCGGTAACGATGGCCAACAACCATAGTTACGACGCAGGCCCAGAGGCCTTGCTCGACACACGCGAGCTTTTGAACGCCCATGGTGTCCAGGTCACGGGTGCGGGGCGCAATCTTGCGGAAGCACGAACGGCTGCAATCGTTGAGAAAAACGGTGTAAAGGTTGGATACCTTGGCTATACGTCCGTCGCCGCCGCCGGAAGCGACGCCGGTCCGGACAAGCCGGGCGTAGTGAATATTCGCATCCACACGACCTACGATACCCGGGGCCCGCATCAGCCGGTGCGGGTTCGCACAACGCCTGATGAGGCCGATCTTGCACTGCTGATCGAGGACATCAAGACGCTGCGCTCGCAAGTAGACGTGGTCGTGCTGGCGTTTCATTCGGGAGTCATCAGGCTGCCACGAGTCGTGGCCGACTACCAGGTGGCGGTGGCGCATGCGGCGATTGATGCTGGAGCCGATGTCGTCGTCGGTCACGCGCCTCACCTGCCCAAGGCAATTGAAGTCTATCGAGGCAAGACGATCTTCTATAGCCTGGGAGTATTCGCCATGACCAAGTCATTTGCGGCGCCGTCGTGGACAAGCGAACCGGCGTGGGCACACGGTGCTGTGCGAAATCATACGGACCTCGACCCCGCATACCCGCTTATGCCTTATGGCCGCGACTGCACGAAGGGGCTGCTGGCCAAGTTGAAAGTGTCGAAGCAAGGCGTTCTGCAGGTGTCATTTCTGCCGATGACGTTCGACGATCGCTATCGCCCCCAAGTACTGCGTCGCGACGACAAGCGCTTCGATGAAATCGTCGGATACATGGAATGGGTTTCGGAAGATATGCCGCATCGCTTCACGGTAAGCGGTGACGAAGTCATCGTCACCGAGTGAGCAATGCTTCGAATGGATGCGAGTGAGATATGGACCTAGGAATCAAAGGTAAAACCGCCCTCGTCACCGCTTCCAGCGGTGGCATGGGCCGGAACATTGCCCACGCTCTTGCGGCTGAAGGCGCGAACATCGCGCTGTTTGCCCGTTCCGCGGACAAGTTGGCGGAGGTGGCCGCAGAAATCGAGCGCACCTACGGCGTGCGAGCGCTGCCAGTCGTCGGCGATATGACATCGACCGAGGATGCCGCACGCCTCGCGGCAACGCTGGAAAAAGAGATGGGCGGCACGGACATCGTCATCCTCAACACCGCTCGGCCACCGAACCCCATCCGGACGACGATCGACGAAAACGATCCGAAGCGATGGCATGAAGCCTATGAGAATCAACTACTCAGCGTAATCCAGGTAGTTTCAGCGGTATTGCCGGGGATGACGCAGCGAGGTTGGGGGCGTCTGGTCGCAGTAACTTCCGCTTCCGTGAAGCAGCCGATGCCGCACCACAGTCTGTCGACCGTGTTCCGTGCAGGCGTAACCGCCTACATGAAGCATCTGGCAAACGAGGTCGGCCAGCACGGCATCACCGTCAACTGCGTTGCGCCGGCGCTAATCGATACGTCGCATCGAAATGCCGCCACGGCCTATAGCGCGTCACAAACCGAGGCCCGAAAACGGCTGACACCGCTGGGCAGGCTTGGGACACAGGAAGAGATTTCTTCCGTTGTGACGTTCCTCGCGTCGGTGCAAGCGGGATTTATCAACGGCGCGACGGTCCCTGTAGAAGGTGGGATGGTCGGCTCTTTGTACTAGGAAAGCGAGCTGGCGCATGTGAATGCGCCAGCGTTTTCAGGCACGTCCGCCAAACTGCCGGGAAATAGTGGCCGCAGCCGAAACTACGAGCTTGGTGAATTCCTTCTCGTGCATTTGCATCCGAACCGTCGGAGCGCCGACGGAAATGCAATATCGCACTTGCTCATTCACGTCTTTAATCGGCGCTGATACCGCTGAAATGCCGAGAAGCCTTTCGCCATGGGACACAGAGAAGCCCTGCTCCCGCACCTCGTCCAACTCGGACAAGAGTTCAGTCTTGGTCTTCTTCAACGCCTTGGCAGCCGAGGTAACGATCGGTCCAAGTTCGGCCTTTTCCATATAGGCCATCAACACCCGAGACGCGGAGCCAGCGAGCAATGGCACCTGCTCACCGGCCTGCACCACTGCGCGTAGCGGAGATGCACCGGTGGAAACCGCATCGATACATACCCGGTTCTGACCGCTTACTGTATGGATCGACACTGTTTCTTTCGTCTTCTCAGCCAACTCGACCAACACCGGACGTGCGATCTCGCGGATGCCCAGCGTGCTCTTGACCAAGCCTGCCAGTTGGGTGAAACGGAAAGAGAGGCAGTATTCCTGGTCCTCAAGCCGCACCAGATAACCGGCCTGCTCCAGGCTCTGTACGATGCGAAACGTCGTCGACTTTGGCAACTCAATCCGGTCGGCGATCTCTTGCAGCGAAAGGCTGCTCCGATCGGCCGAAAAACTTTCGAAAACGGCGAGAATACGCTGCACCGAACGCATCATAGGAAAACTATCCCGTCAGGAACCAGAATGCCGACATGGTACACCACAGGGCATACCGGCAAGTAGACTCCCCGGTACGAGGGCACGCAATCTACACCGGCACGAGTTGCCGGCGTCAGTCTTCCAGTCGATACACTCGAATCGCATTGTCGTGAAACAACGCACGCTTTTCGTCCGCAGAGAAATCCTTAACGATGCGCTTGAACGCATTCCATAGTGAACTGTAGCTGCAGCTCTGTTTATCGACCGGGAAGTTGCTCTCGAACATACAGCGATGGGCGCCGAACGACTCAATACACTCGAGCACGTATGGCTTCCAGGCATCCGCAAGCTCAAGGGACGTGGGCGGCGTTTGACGCACATGAAAGTCCCAGCCGGTGTAGAGCATCCCCAACCCACCGATCTTCACGCTCAGGTTTGGAAACTGAGCCAGGCGGCCCAGCTTGTCACGCCATTCCCGCAACACGGACGAACGGTCAAGATGGGGCGGCAGCCCGACAATGCCACCACAGTGATCCAGGATCACGTTGGCTTCTGGATGCCGTTCCAACAAATCAACAAGGTCGTCCAACTGGTGATAGAAGAGCCAGGCATCAAACGTAAGGCCGTGGCGCGACAACTGTGCGACACCGCTTTGAAACTTCGGCTCCCGCATCAGATGCCGTGGCGCAAAAGCGCGGCCATATCCTGCGGCTCCCGCATCCCAGGTAGCGCCGTGTCGAACGCCCTTCAGCCTGCCCTTGCCTGCAGCAAGCATTGCCTGAAGTACGTGCTCTACCTCGTCGCCAAGCATAAGATCGGCATGGGCAATGATGCCACTGCAAAATTTGCTTCTTCTACCGCCGACCGTTTCACACTCTTCTCCAACCCTGGTGGCGAACTCGACTTCGCCGACGGGCTTGAGCTCCTCGGGGCCATCCGTACGGTACGAGGACTTGTACTGTACGAAGACCGTGCCAACGATATTGGTTCCGGCGTCGATCTCCGCATCGAGTTCATCCGCCAGGAAGCGTCCACGGTCGTCGTCGAACAGGTGATGATGGGGATCGACAATGGGAAGCTCTGGGTCGATGGATTCCTCGCGAAGCTGCGAAACCCAGGACGCGAGGCTGTCGAGCGAGCGGGGCATATTCCCGCGAAATTCCGGTACGTTGGACATATTCATAGAAACGGAGAGATGCGCTGCCACTCAGCGCAATGATGCAGGTCTGTCAAACCTTGGGGCAGGACTGCGCCTGGCCATTCTTGTCATTCAGAAGTCCCTGGCGAACCTCCACTGATGCCCAACCTTCGTAGTATCGGATCAGCTCACTGACGTCGTCACCATGGGTATTCAGGGCAGTCGCCAGTCCAAACAGCAGCCGGGTGGATTCAAATACCCAGGTCGTTACACCTTGGCTGGAAGCCTCGTCGCAAACGAGCCGAAGCATACGGTGCGCATGCGCAAGCGACTTGCCATAGGCGAATTGCCGGGTGGCGACCTGCTCCGGAATGATGGTTGCGCTTGCCGTAGTTCTGCCAGTTTCGATGCCAAGGATCTTGGCCATCGTAAGCGGTTCCAGTCCCGCCTTCGCGCCAGTCACATACGACTCACATCCAACCGCCAGCAGGCTTGCGGACAAGGCCTCGTCGATTGCGACCATCAGTTGCGCATCACCGGCACGGTTGGAAAGATGGCGGACCTTTGAAGCGACCGCGTCCAGCAACGATCCCACTTGCGCTGCCGCCGCTCCATCTCCGCTGACCACGGCCCTCCACCCCGCCTGTGCCGCAGACGCATGCGTGGGAACCATCGGGGCGTCCAGGTACGAATGTCCATTGGTCGCCAGTTGACGGCACAGATCCGACGCGACCTCCTTCTGCAGGATGCATGTGTTCAACACACACCATTTCTCAGACCGGCTGGCAAGCCACCGTGGAACGCCTTCAGCGACGTCGTCGTCCGGCACAACGAGAAGGACGCAAGAACGCTCTGCAAGACGACCACCAGCTTCAGACGCTGCCCCACCCTTCTCCGGGTGCTCCACCACCGTGACCGCCCAGCCGGCAGCATCGAGCTTCGCCATCCAGGTTGGCTGATTCGCGGGACAGCAAACCACCACGACATTCGTGAAGTCCGTCGCGTGCCCTTCCACTGCTGAAGTCGTTGTCGGCGCAGCATTACCCGCAGAGCCTTCCACGATAACGCCAGCCCATGGTTCCAGATAAGTAATCAGTGCGGTACCGTCGCGATCCGCTCCGCCTTGGGCCACTGCGTACCGCCAAAGTTGCTGCACTGATCGCGACACCCATGTCGGTACGCCGAAGTTCGCCGCCTCTTCCACTGCAAGCGAAATGTCTTTGGCCGTGATGGCCATCCGGGCACCGTAGTCGAACGTGCGACCAAGCACCGCGCGCCTGAACTTGTTGCGACTGGCGTTGGTGCTGGATGCACCTGAATTAATGATATCGAGCATCGCTTCAGGATCCAGCCCAGCCTTGACGCCCAGCACGAAAGCTTCACAAGTCGCCGCCATCCCGGATGCCGACACAAGGTTGTTCAACAGCTTGAGGGTCTGGGCCCTCCCTATCTTCTCACCCAGGTACAACAGCATGGAACCGGCCAAGGGCAGCATTGCAGGCTCTGCGCGCTTGAAGGCATCGGCAGGTCCGGAACACATGATCCCGAGCTTGCCGTTTCCGGCGGTTACGACGTTCCCCGTGATGGGCGCATCAAGCAGCGAAATCCCCGACGCCTCGAACCGTCGCGCAGCCTCGCGAGCGAACTCAGGTCCCGTCGTCGACAGGTCTACCACCACCCGAACCTCAGTACCCTGCGCCACACCCTGATCGCCGAAAAAGACAGCCTCCAGCGCACGCAGTGAAGGAAGACATGTGAAGACAAGATCCACACGAACCGACACATCCAAGGCACTGCCGCATGCAATGGCGCCGGCGTGGACCGCCGCATTGAGAGCCTCGACGTTCAAGTCATGCACAAAGACTGTAAAACCCTGCTCGAGCAGACGATGCACCATGGGTCCGCCCATGGCGCCCAAACCAACGAACCCCACGGCGTTTGATGAATGCTGCTGCGACGGTGACGCTTCCATCATGGTAAGAATTTGTGTTTAGAAAACTTTCGTCAGATGATTGATTTCAGGCGCTTAATCGGCCCTGGCACCCGATTGCTCAATGACCTTACCCCATTTGGAGATCTCGGCAGCGAGAAAGCGCTTGAACTCTTCCGGACTGGACCCGATCGGTTCAGTACCAGCAGTCTCCAACTGTTTCACGACGGCAGGTTGCTTGAGTGCCTTGATTGTGGCCTGGTTCAGTTTGGCAATGATTTCTGGCGGCGTTCCAGCCGGAGCCAGCAAGCCCTGCCAATTGTTGACCTCGAAACCAGGATAGCCCGACTCGGCAACCGTAGGCACGTCCGGCAGAGCAGGCGAACGCCTTGGCCCGGTGATGGCAAGGACGCGCAACTTCCTGGCTGCAACGTTCGGCAGGACCGCAGGCGGGGTGAGAAGCGACACGTCAACAGTCTGACCTAATACCGCGGCAAGTGAAGGGGCGGTGCCGTTGTATGGCACGTGGACCGCCTCGATATGTGCCACCTTCTTGAACAACTCCATGCCCAGGTGGGCACCCTGCCCGTTGCCGGCCGACGCGTAGGTCATTCCCCCGTTCCTGGACTTTGCATAGGTGACCAGCTCTCCCAGCGTTTTGACCGGAAGTGCCGGATTGACGGAGAAATAGAAATAGTTCGCGGTTACCTGGGAGATCGGAGCAAAGTCCTTCAGCGCATCAAAGCGAAGGTTTTGGTAGAGATTTACGTTGATGGCGTGACTCGAATTTGCCATAAGCAACGTGTATCCATCGGCGGGCGACTTCGCTACGAGTTCAGCGGCAATATTGCCGCCGGCGCCCGGTCGATTCTCCACAACTATGGCCTGGCCAAGGCTCTTTCCAACTTCCTGCGCCAGGATTCGCGCAATAAAGTCGGCACCTCCGCCAGCTGCAACGCCTACCACCATCCGGATAGGCTTGTTGGGGTAGTCAGAATGCTGCGCCTGGGCCGGCGCAAGTGCACCGACTGCGAAGGCCAAACCAGCAATGTAGATCAGGGCGGATCGTTTGTTCATGGCGTCTCCTCCATGTATGTCTTGTAGGGTATCGGCTTCGGGCCGTCTTCCAGCGCCCCTGAAAGCCGCTCTTCTGTGAGGATGCTAGTTCTTATGTCGGGCGCTTAGTAGCCTTCGAACCTTGGCTTCCTCTTCTCCTTGTAGGCCTGGATAGCCTCCTTGTAATCCCGGGTCGACTGAATGACAGCCATATGCGCTGAGACAGATTCGAGACTGGTGCGGAAATCCGTACGGAGACCTTGGTACATCAGCTTCTTGATTTCCCGGAGTTGAATCGGCGGTCCGTCTGCAAGCTTGCTCGCAAAGGCAAGCGTTTCATCGAACAACTTCTCGTCCGGGAACACACGATTCACAATCCCCAGACGGTGAGCTTCGTCGGCCGAGACGAAATCGCCGGTCCACAGCAACTCCAGGGCCCTCGCGGGTCCAACCAGGCGGGGCAAGAGATAGCAACCGCCATTCCCCGGTAACAGGCCGACACGGACATATGCCTCGGCGAATCGAGCCGACGCGCCAGCAAAGCGGAGATCGCACTGGAGCGACAGATCCATGCCGGCGCCGAAGGCTGCTCCATTTACGGCCGCAAGCAGGGGCTTCTCGAAATCCTCGATCGCCAATGCGACCTGGTGGGTCACATTCTGAAGGCGCTGCTTGCGCTCCAGCGGTGTTGGCTCACCCGCCTCGGCGGAGCGACGCCCCAGGTCTCCGCCAGAGCAAAACGCGTCACCGGCACCCGTCAGCACAACGCAACCAATGCCGGGGTTTTCGTTGGCTTCCCGCAGCGTCTCGCGCAGTTGGGCAAGCATTTCCTCGCTCAGCGCGTTTTTCTTTTCCGGGCGATTGAGGCGTGCCACCCGGACACGACCAATGGTTTCAATTTCAAGATCTGCCACTTTCCGTCCTCATAATCTGTGCGTCCGCTTTCAGAAGCTGGTTGCGGAGTTCACCGCGCCGCAGCCTGCCGATGCAAGGCGTGCTCAACGCGCGCTTCGTCAATAGCTGTCTTGATCTTGCGATTGAGCCAACGCTTGTTGTTGGCAAAGACCGCCCGATCACGATCTCCCAGCTTCCGCGCCTCCTTGAGAGCACGCTCGATAAGCTCGTTTGCGGGTGCCACGGCATTGATGAGCCCCCGGCCATGTGCCTCAATTGCCGGCATCCGCCTGCCGCTCTGAATCATGTCCTTCGCCAGAGCCCGTCCACCAATCGCTTCCAGCATGCTCGCACCAGAGAACGTTGCGATTCCCAGGTCGATTTCTGGAAGGGACAATGCCGCGTGCTCCGCTGCAACACAGGCGTCGGCAAGCAACGCAATCATTGCGCCCGCACCACTGGCGATCCCGTTCAACGCACAAACTACCGGGATACCTGTATCGAGAACAGTGTCTTGCAATGCGGCAAGTGCCAATGAACGGCGCTCCTTTTGCTTTGCAACGTCGCCATCGGGAGGCAATTCCCGTACGTCGACGCCAGCGCAGAAGACCTTTTCGCCGCTGGCAGTCAGAACCACCGACTTCACTGACGCATCCTTGGCGCTTTCCTGAATTGTTCCGGTGATCGCCTGCATCATTGCGACGGTCAGGGCATTCGCCTTCTGCGCCCGGTCGATGGTAATGACGAGCTGCTCTTCCTTGAGCTCGATAATGAGGTTTTCCTCTCGTACTTCCATTGTGTCTCTCGTCTCTTTTTGTTAGCCCGTCAGGAACCCTTCACACCACCGGGTACGAAGATGTCGGCATAGAACTCTTCCGTGGGTAGCTGGCAGGCCGCAGTGAAATCATCTCGCGCCGCTTGCACGACAATTGGTGCACCGCATGCGTAGACCTGGTGTCCCGACAAGTCCGGGAAGTCTTCCATAACGGCCTGATGCACGAATCCGGTCCTGCCGCTCCAGCTGTCCGCAGGCTGGGCGTCGGATACCACGGGTACGTATGTCACCCCGAACTTGCCGACCCATTCTTCCGCGAGCTGCGACAGGTAGAGGTCTTGAGGGCGTCGTCCACCCCAGTACAAGGTCATCTTCCGCCCGTGGCTCTTGCTCGCTTCGCTTTCAATCATTGCCTTCACAGGTGCGAAACCAGTGCCACTTGCCACGAAGATGATTGGCTTGGCACTCTTCTCGCGGATAAAGAACGCTCCCTGCGGGCCTTCGATGCGCAGCAAATCGTTGGCCTTCATGTTCTGGAAGACGTGCTTGCTGAACGGGCCACCATAGTTGCGCAGGTGAAGTTCGATAACACCATCGCTGGCATCGACACTCGCGAGTGACAAGCTACGGCGGATGCCACCCGGGGCAACGATATTGATGTATTGGCCTGGCAGGAACTTGAGCGTCTGACTCGCCGGCAGGCGCAGCCGAATTCTCATCACGTCATCGGCCAACTTCTCCAGTTCATGTACCCGGCAAGGTAGTCGGACGAACGGGATGCCCTTGGTCTCTTCAAGGATCGTACATTCGACCGTGACCGGCGACCTGGGTGTTGCCTGGCAAAGCAGTGCGTAGCCTTCCCCGCGCTCCTTGTCGCTCAACGCGGACGCCGACGATTCCCCATGATCCACTTCGCCGGCGACAATGCGCGCCTTGCACGAGCCGCAGATTCCGTTCCTGCAACTGTGGGGAAGTGGATAACCATTGCGCATCGCGGCCTGGAGAATCGGCTCCGCCGAGCCCACCTCAAGCGTGGGCCCGTTCGGTACAAAGGTGACAGGGAGCGACTGTGTCTCCGTTATTACTTCAGTCATGGTATCTAGTCCTCATGCCCCAATTCGACGCGTCGCTTACTGAGCCACGCACGGCTTAACGGGGATAATCACGGCATCGGCAGCCACCACCCCCTCCGGAAGCACGAACAGCGGGTTGATATCAACTTCCGCTACACGCTCGCGGTTTTCCCATGCGAACTGCGACAGGGCGGCCAGGGCCTTGGCTGCGGATTCGGTATCGAGAGGTTTTCCGCCACGCGCGCCCGCCAGGATCCGCCGGCACTTCAGGCTGTTGATCATTTCCCGTCCGGTCTCGACATCAAACGGCGCAATTCGACAGGCTGTGTCGCCCAGCAGCTCTGCGTAGATGCCGCCAGCGCCTACGACTACCACCGGGCCGAAGACCGGATCGTTCACGACGCCAGCGATAAGTTCGAAGCCACCCTGGATCATCTCGGTAACCAGTGCTCCAGAGATCCGAGCGTTTGGCGCTTTCTGCCTGGCACTGTCCAATACACCCGCAATCGCGGTCTCCAGTTCCTGTCGCGTACGGATGCCGACCTTTACGCCCCCTACTTCCGTCTTGTGAGCGATGTCCGGAGAAACTACCTTGACGACGAGAGGGGCGCGCATGGTTTCGAAGACACCAGCTTCTTCGCTGCTCTGCACGATGACGTCGTTGGAAACCGGGATGCCGGCCTGACCAAGAATTCGCTTGGCATCGGTCTCGGACAGCGACGATAGATCGCTATCCGACAACACCGAGGATGCAGGCCGAGTGGCGTCCGCGGTTTTGGCGTTCTGCTGCTGTTGACGTTTCGCTGCGCCATAGTTCGCCAGCATCGCTACAGCATGAGCGGCGCGGGAAGGCGACGGGAAGACCGGGATTCGCGCGGCTTCAAACGCGTCAAAGGCATCTGCAACCAGTTCGCGAGGCGCCGAAGAGAAGACCAGCATCGGCTTACTGGTCGACTCGACCACGCGCGCCATGACTTCTGCCGCTGCCTGGCAACCAGCCTTCCCGGTCGTGGCCAGGTTGACGCACACTGCATCGACATTCGGGTCATCGAGCACCGCGCGCAGAACGGTGTCCAGCTTGTCGCGATTGGCCGGCGAGAAATACCCGGCGGTGAGGTCGACCGGATTGTGCACCGCACCGATGCTCGAAATGACGGTTTGCAAACGCGTTTGCGTCTGCTCGGTCAACTCGCAGAGCATCACCCCGTCTGGCTCGCCGGCATCGGCAAAGACAATTGCGGAACCGCCCGACACGCCGAGCACGGCGACACCAGTACCTTCCGGAGTCTTCTCGCCTTCCAGCGCCTTGAGGTAATCAACCGCTTGATGGATCTCCCGGATTTCGATAATGCCGCTCTGGGCAAAGAGCGCCTTATAGAAATCGTAGCTGCCGGTCATGCTTGCGGTGTGGGAGGCAGCGGCCTTGGCACCCTGCTCGGTAATACCTGCCTTCCACAGGAGAATCGGCTTCCCGAGGGTCAGCGCGCGTCGGCCAACCTCGAGCAGAGCCCGCCCATCCCGCGTGCCCTCAAGGTACGCAACGATGACACGCGTTTCGTCATCGTCGAGCAGTGCGTCGATAAGCTGAACAGTATCGATATCGCTTTCGTTGCCTGTTGCCACGACGTGTCGGAAACCGATCCCGGCGGCGGCACAGCCAAGCGCGATGCTGTAGCCGAACCCACCACTTTGCGTAACAAGCGATACGCCACCCTTCTTCAGCTTCGGTTCGCGAGTAATGCTGCCGAAGGCGGCATACACACCGTCATGGATGTTTGCAAAACCAAGGCAGTTCGGCCCGAGGACCCGAATGCCGGCAGCCTTGGCGATGTCGAGCATCCGTTGCTCCAGCACGATGCCCTCGGGACCGCTCTCGCGGAACCCGCCGCTAAGAATCACCACAAACTTGACCTGCTTCTTCGCGCAGGTTTCGAGCACTGCGACAGCACCCTGAGCGGGAACGCCAATCACCACCAGGTCAACCGGATCCTCGATATCGAGGACGGACGGGAAACACTTGTGTCCGTCGAACGCCTCGTACTTCGGATTGACGGGATAGATCTTCCCCGCATAGCCATTCTTGACCAAGGCACGCACAACTTGCGACCCGGGGCGGTTAGCGTCGTCCGACACGCCTACGACAGCGATCGACCGTGGCTGAAACAGAAACTTGAATTTGCTCATACGGATACAGGAAGAGGATTTCCCAAAGTGATGGTGATGTAACCCATGACGCCTTGGGTCATCCATGCAGGTTGTCGAACGGGGACTTCGGATGCGGCGGCGCCATGAAGCGAACTGTAGACCCGACCTTGATCCACGTCAATATTTTCGGAATACGTTCCACTGTTCGAAACCAAACAGATGACCGACAGGCATACCGAACGGTTTCACTGATTGGAACCCGTGCTATTTGGTAAAACTCGTGCTAGCATGATTGCACGGTCGGCGATTGGCTGGCCAGCGCAGAAGCGCGATCTGTCTTTTACCCATGGAGAGTTGCAGATGATCTACACCCGTAGCGGCAGCGACGCACTTGCGCAGCGCAGCGTTATCGTGTCCCCTGGTACTGGCAACAAGCACTGGGGGACCATTTTCTTTGGTCCCCGTTCGTCCAACTCCGCTGGCGTTGGGCCGCAAGCGACGATGTCGGAGCTCGATGCGAATGAAGCAATCGTTCCCCATTTTCACGGCGTAACGATGTTTCAGTGCTTTGTTGCCGGGTCGGGCACCATCGGCACGCGCGGTCAAACCATCGAGCCCCTGACCGTACAGTTCAAGGACCATCACACTGCCTATGGTCCTATCACTGCCGGTCCGCAAGGTTTGTCTTTCGTCGCCATGCGCATGTACACGGGCAACTCCGAGCCGGTGTATCTCGACAAGCCCGGCTATCGCGACAAGCTGCAACCGAGCAAGCGCCGCCACCTGCATTCGGATCCCGTACGTTTTTCCACTGCGCCGGTCATGAAGGCGCGCACGGAGGCAGCATGGGAAACGCTGTTCGACGATCAGGACGACGGCATGCGCGCGCGTGTGCTGCGCCTTGGCGCAGACATGCAGATTGAAGGCCCGGATCCGAAACGCGCCGCCGGCTACTACATTCTTGTAGGCAACGGCAGCCTGCGGCACGAGTCCGAAGAACTGCCGCTCTGGTCGATGATCTGCGTCGAACCAACCGAAGATAAGTTCGATATCCGTGCGGGTTCGGAAGGTCTGGAAGCGCTTGTCCTCGAGTATCCACGCGAGAACAACCGCTGATACCGGTATCGATCATTCTGATCCGGAGGCACAGAGATCGGTCCGGTGATGTACATAGTAGAGAGGCCTGAATGACACAGACAGAATTGGTGCACTACGGTGTGGAAGACGGAATCGCAGTAATCTCCGTCGACAATCCACCCGTCAATGCGCTCGCCCCTGGTATGCGGGAAGGAGTGATCTCCTTCCTGGAGACAGCGAACGGCGACGATAGCGTCGAAGCCATCGTGCTGATTGGGGAAGGAAGGAACTTCATCGCCGGCGCGGACATTCGCCAGTTCGGGCAAGCTCGTTCGGTCTCGACACGTACCAGCACAGCCGCTATCGATCGCAGTGCCAAGCCCGTCGTCGCAGCAATCCAGGGCTACGCCTTGGGCGGCGGGCTCGAACACGTGCTCGCCTGCCACTATCGCGTGGCTACCACTGGAGCGAAGCTCGGCCTGCCTGAAGTGACGCTAGGCGTCATTCCCGGTGGCGGCGGCACGCAGCGCCTTCCCCGCCTGGTCGGCCCCAAGAAAGCCCTCCAACTGATTCTGAGCGGGCGCCCGATCAGTGCGGAGGAAGCCGAGAAGCTAGGGATCATCGACACGCTGGTACCAAAAGGGGAACTGCGTCGTTCGGCAATCGAGTTTGCCAAAGCGATTTCCTCGAAGCGTCCATTGCCGCGCGTACGCGACCGGAACATCGACGTCGACGCCGAGAGTCTTGCGACTATCATCGCGGATGCACGCAAAGCGGAAGCGAAGAATGGCCAGCTTCTGCCCGCCAAAGACAAGGCAATCGCATGCGTCGAAGCGGCTGCCCGACTCAGCTTCGACGAAGGCTTGGCATTTGAAGAACGAGCCTTTGCCGAACTTGAAAACTCGCCCGAAGCGAAGGCATTGCGATATGCGTTCTTCGCCGAAAGGGAAGCCCGCAAGGTTCCGGAAGTCGACACGTCGAGCGTGGCACCCGTGAAGTCAGCAGCCATCATCGGCGCGGGCACGATGGGCGGCGGCATCGCCATGTGCTTCGCGGATGCAAACATCCCCGTAAAAGTCCTTGAAGCGAGCGCCGAGGCCCTGGAGCGCGGGCTTCAACGGATCCAGGACACGTATGCCGTAAAGGTCAAACGTGGCAGTCTGGCCCAAGCCGAGATGGATCGACGCCTTCAACTCATCGAAGGGGTTCAGGAATATGCGGCGATTGCCGATTGCGACGTCGCCATCGAAGCAGTATTCGAACGCCTGGACATCAAGCAAGATGTCTTCCGCAAGCTGGACGCAGTACTGAAACCGGGCGCTCTGCTGCTCACGAACTCCTCCGCCATTGACATCGACGCAATCGCCGATGCGACTTCGCGACCAGGCGACGTGGCGGGGGCCCATTTCTTTGCGCCGGCTAATGTCATGAAACTGTGCGAGGTCGTGAAAGGGCCTCGCACTCTTCCCGCAACTATCGGTCGCACGATGGAGATGGGTCGGGCAATCGGAAAGGTTTGCGCGGTCGCTGGCTCTTGCGATGGCTTCGTTGCGAATCGGAGCCGTGCCCCCATGATGGCAGAGATGATGCTCATGCTTGAGGAAGGGGCCACGCCGGTTCAAATCGACCGGGTAATGGAGCAGTTTGGATATCCGAAGGGACCCTTCGCAGTCAACGATATCTCCGGCCTGGACGTGAGCTATGAAGGACGCAAGCGTCGTGCCGCAGCGGATCCGGAGTATCGAAAACTCCATGTCCCTGACCGCCTCGTCGAGATGGGTAGAAAGGGGCAAAAGACCGGTGCCGGCTGGTATCGATACGAGAACGGCGACCGCACTCCGATGGTGGATGATGTGGTCAATCAGGTCATTGCTGAGATCGCCAAGGAGTTCGGCATTCCGCAACGGGAGTTTTCCGACGAAGAGATCCTTCAGCGCGTTCTCTTCGCCTCGGTAAACGAAGCCTGCAAGATTCTTGAAGACGGCAAGGCGTACCGATCGAGCGACATCGACGTGATGTGGCTCTTTGGCTTCGGATTCCCCCGGCACAGGGGCGGCCTGATGTTCTGGGCAGACACTATCGGTGCGACCGTCATCTACCGTGAAGTCTCGAAATGGCACGGGATGTATGGCAAGCGGTGGCGCCCATCGAAGCTCCTTCAGGAAGTCGCGGAATCAGGTCTGCGCTTCCGTGATGTAAAACCTGCGATTGTGGAAAGCGCCGAAGTCTCAGCCGCTTGACGCACGCTACCTAATCAAAGAAGGCGGTCGGTGCGACCGCCTTCTTTGTTACACCGGCTAGTCAGGTACCCAGACGATAAGTCCGTATTGCTGTGTCGCTGAAAAGGCAGTCGCGCTCTGCTGTTGTGTAGCTCGTCGTCAACTTCTTGAAGGCGTTCCAAAGAACGTGATAGCTAAACATTCCGCGGTCGACCGGGAAGTTGCTCTCGAACATGCACCTGGCCGGGCCAAAGATGTCGATGCACTCGTGAACGTAGATCCTCCACGCATCGACCAGAGTGTCTGACGACGGCGGTAACGGTTCCTGATTGAACCGAAATCCTGCGTACCGCATGCCAAGTCCGCCAATCTTGATGACCGCGTTGTCGCAGTCGGCAAGCAAACGCAAGCGCGCCGACCACTCCGAGAATACTTCCTCACGTGAATGCTCATAGGGGCCGATACCAATCGGTCCGCCAAGGTGATTGATGACCACTGTGAGGTTCGGAAACGACCGGCAAATATCCAGGACTTCGTCAAGCTGCGTAAAGAACGCCCAGAGATCCAAAGACAGACCACGTCTTTCGATGCACGCGATGGCTTCTCTAGCACGCGGATGCATCAGTATCCCTGAAGGAATGTCCAGCGGTCTTACCCGGCTGTCATGGTGCCAGACCACACTTGGCCGAATTCCCTTGAAGCGTTGACCGGCCGCCCGCATGTGGGCATCGAGCACTGCGTCCACCTGACTTCCCAGTAGCAAGTCCGTGGTCCCGACAATGCCGGCAGCTACGCGCACTGGTCCGTATTCTCCGCTGGCACTTTGGGCAGCCATGCCGTTCACGAACTCTGTTTCGCCGACCGGCTTCATCGCCTCGTCGCCGTCTGCCCGATACATCGAACGACATTGCACATGGACAGTTTGAGTAATGCTATGACCACAGGTAAAGTCGTCGATTGCCTCATCCAGGAGATAGCAATTGCCAGGCAGGTTCCAAAGATGATGGTGCGGATCAACGATTGGCAACTCGGGATCGACAACGTCCTCTCTTCGAAGAGCCAGCCATTCGGGATTTGCCCCTGGATGCGCTGACAGCGCAGACTTGATCGAACTATCGGACACAAGCAATCTCGCTTCTGGAATGAAAATGAGCTCCGACCGTTCTGGCGGAGCCCTCGGATCATTTTGCCGATCACAACAACGCCGGCAAAATCTCTGCTATGCGGCAACTTGCGCCAGGGATTTCTGATATGAACGGCCGGCCATGATGGCGACGAGGCTTACAAGTGCGATGAGCATTGTGTAGCCGTAGAACAGCCAGATTCCGCCGCCGTGCATCGCAATGAGGACGGTGGCGATAATTGGGAGAGGGCCCCCGAAGATGGCGCCGGACGCCTGGTAGCCCACTGAGAGCCCTGTGTAGCGCACGTTCGTTGGGAACATTTCCGAGAACAACGCGGCCTGGGATGCGTGACACGCTGCGTGGCCCAGTCCGAGCATCACGACATAGCAAACGAGCAGCCAGGGGTAGGCTTTGGCTTCAAGGGCAGTGAAGAACGGATAAGCCATGAAGGCCATGACAAGCAGTCCGCCGACGAACACCTTGCGTCGCGAGATTCGGTCAGTCAACGCGCCAAACAACGGAATCATGCACATTTCAGCAAACGCGCCGAGGCAAACTGCCGCCAGCATCTTTGACTGGCTGATGCCGAGCTTGGTTACCGCATACGAGACCATCGCGACGGCGCAGGCGTAGAAGAATGTATTGGGCGCCGCCTGGGCGAACATGATGGCGAACAATTGTCGGCGGTGTTGCTTCACCACCGTTGCCAGTGGCATTCCCTCGATATTTCCCGAGTCCTTTGCCTTCTGGAAGTCGGGGGACTCCATGACCTTGGTACGGATAAGAATCCCAACGCCAAGCATGAGTGCGCTGAGTAGGAATGGGATGCGCCATCCCCATGACATCAACGCCGACTGATCCATGTTGATGATCGCAAGGAATGTCGCGTTGCCAAGAAGCAGTCCCAGGAACGACCCGCATTGGGGCAAGCTGCCGAAGAATCCGCGCTTCGCCTTGTCCGCGTGCTCAACTACGGTAATGATCGCGCCGCCATACTCTGCGCCTACGGAGAGGCCCTGGATGACCCGCAACAGCAAGAGCAGTACCGCCCCGATGATTCCTGCGGTCTCATAGGTGGGAAGCAATCCGATGAGCGTGGTAGCCGCGCCCATGATGATGAAACTCCAAAGCAGCGTGGTCTTGCGCCCCACACGGTCCCCGATATGGCCGGCGATGATGCCGCCCAACGGGCGAACAACCCAGGCAGTTGCGAAGGTCATGAACCCCAGCAAGGTCCCGGTGGTGCTGTCAAACGAAGGAAAGAAAAGCTTGTTCAGGAAAAGCGCCGAGATGACTCCGAAGATGTAGAAGTCATACCACTCGATGGTGGCGCCAATGAATGTCGATGCGACAACGATGCGTCGCTGACGCGCCTGCGCTTTGGGCGTTCGGGTGTCCATGCCTGTCTCCTGTTGTCTTTGCGCGGTGCTGTGCCTGCCCGCTTCTTCCAGAAGACTGTAGCCACCCATGTTCATCACGTCAAGATTTAAGGAACCGGTTCCATTGTATGGAACCGGTTCCTTCATGAAAGATGTCGAAGTGTTTAAGCTGTGTGAACACACAGAACGCCAAGCGACAAGCCAAGAGCTTTGCGTTTGCTTTACTTGCGCTTGCTTAGTCCGCCTTGATGTTCGACTCCCTGATAACCTTGGACCATCGCGCGACTTCCGCAGCGATTTGCGCGCGGGCTTCTTCGGGGGTCGTGTAGGCAGGCATCGCGCCCTGCGCGACAAGCGCGCTCTTCACCTCTGGCTGCGCCATGACGTCCTTTAGCGCGGCGCTCAGTTTGTTGGCGATCGGGGCCGGCAGACCAGCCGGCGCAAGCAGCCCAAACATGGAACTGACCTCATACCCCGGCAGACCAGCTTCACTCGCCGTAGGCACCTCCGGCAAAACCCGTTGAGGCGTGGCCGTGGCCAAGGCACGCAGACGACCGCCCTTGATGAATGACTGGGTGGCAGGCAGTGTGTCGAAGACGACGTCCACCTGCCCTCCCATCAGGTCGTTTAGCGCCGGGCTGCTTCCCTTGTATGGAACATGCGTGAGATCAACGCCGGCTTGGCGCTTGAATAACTCGGCGGCCAGGTGCTGAGGCGACCCATTGCCCGACGATCCATAGTTCATGCCACCGGGCTTCGCTTTTGCAGCGGCAATGAAGTCAGACAGAGTCTTGCCCTTGACCGACGGCCCCACTGCGACTACCAGCGGTACACGTCCCACTACCGAGATTGGCGTAAAGCTCTTATCCATCGCGAACCCTGCCGTGGATGGCAGCAGCACGCTGTTGATGGCATGACTCGTCAAGGCACCCAGCAGCAGCGTGTAGCCGTCCGGTTTCTCTCTGGCGACATAAGCTGCGCCAAGATTGCCTGCCGCGCCGGCCCGATTTTCGACCACGACGGGTTGCCCTAACGACACCGTAAGCTTCTGACCTACGACCCGCGCGATCACGTCGGTCGCGCCCCCGGGGGTGTACGGTACGACGAGCTTGATGGGCTTGTCGGGATAGTCGGCCCTTGCGAGAGCAGGAAAGATCATATTTCCTGCGATGACCGCGGCTGCCATGAGAATGCTTCGGCGCCGCGGAGCCAGATTACTGAACGACGGATTCACGGAGTCTCCTTCCTTGTGGGCATGTGATTGGTTGTGCCTGGGCGCCAGCCAGGAACCAGCCCGAACTCTAGTCAATTACATTATTAATAATATAGGTGATATTACTAACGACAATCGTGCCAAGCTTCAGCTATGCTTAGGTCCTACGTAGCAGCAAGGTGCAACGTTTCTGTCCCCAGTACTCAGCAGGAAACTCAATGTCCAACGAAGACCAGACTCCCAAAGGCGCCGCTCCGCGCCATGACATCGCTCCCGAAGACGCTTCCACCGGCATCTCAAAGGGCCTTACCAATTACGGGGACCGCGGGTTTTCGCTGTTTCTGCGCAAGGCGTTCATCAAGGGAGCGGGTTACACCGACTCGGCGCTGGACCGCCCGGTCATCGGCATCGTGAACACCGGCAGCGCCTACAACCCTTGTCATGGCAACGCGCCCCAGCTCATCGAGGCCGTGAAGCGCGGCATCATGCTGGCGGGCGGCCTGCCGATGGATTTCCCGACGATCTCGATCCACGAGAGCTTCTCGGCGCCCACCAGCATGTATCTGCGCAACCTCATGTCGATGGACACCGAGGAGATGATTCGCGCGCAGCCGATGGATGCCGTGGTGCTGATCGGCGGGTGCGACAAGACGGTGCCCGCACAACTGATGGGGGCTGCCTCCGCAGGTATTCCCGCGATTCAGCTCATTACCGGGTCGATGCTGACCGGCTCACACCGCAGCGAGCGCGTGGGTGCCTGCACCGACTGCCGCCGCTATTGGGGCAAGTTCCGCGCGGAAGAGATCGACGCCGAGGAGATTGCCGACGTCAACAACCAACTGGTGGCCAGCGTGGGCACCTGTTCGGTGATGGGCACGGCCAGCACGATGGCCTGTATCGCCGAAGCGCTGGGCATGACGGTGCCTGGCGGCGCCTCACCGCCCGCCGTGACGGCCGACCGCATCCGCGTGGCGGAGCAAACTGGCACCGAGGCGGTTCGTATTGCGAAGGAGCGCCTCACCATCGACAAGATCCTGACGCCTGCCGCCTTCGAAAACGCCATGCGCGTACTGCTGGCAATCGGCGGTTCGACCAATGGCATTGTTCACCTGGCGGCTATCGCAGGTCGCCTGGGCTATGACATCGACCTCGCCGCCCTGGACAGAATGGGCCGCGACACCCCGGTGCTGCTGGACTTGAAGCCATCGGGTGACCACTATATGGAGGACTTCCACCACGCCGGCGGCATGGCGACCCTGCTGCGCGAACTGAAGCCCCTGTTGAACCTGGATGCATTGACTGTTACGGGCCGCACGCTGGGCGAGGAGATCGAGCGCGCCGGCCCCGGTTTCGCCCAGGAGGTGGTCCGTTCGCGCGACAACCCCATCTACCCGCAGGGTGGTATCGCCGTGCTGAACGGCAACCTTGCGCCCGGCGGCTCCATCATCAAGCAGTCGGCAGCGCATCCGAAGCTCATGGAGCATGAAGGCCGCGCTGTGGTGTTCGAGAATGCCCAAGACCTGGCCAATCGTATCGACAGTGACGATCTCGATGTCACGGCTGACGACATCCTGGTACTGAAGAACATCGGCCCGAAGGGTGCACCAGGCATGCCCGAGGCTGGCTACATCCCGATTCCGCGCAAGCTGGCTCGCGCTGGCGTGAAGGACATCGTCCGCATCTCGGACGGCCGCATGAGTGGAACGGCGTTCGGCACCATCGTGCTGCATGTCACACCGGAGGCTGCCGTCGGCGGGCCGTTGGCCCACGTCAGGAACGGCGACCGCATCAGCCTGTCCGTCTCGCGCCGCGAACTGAAGCTTCACGTCAGCGACGAGGAACTGAAGCGTCGTGCCGAGGAGAAGCCGGTAGTCGTGCCAACGGCAGACCGGGGCTATCGCAAGCTCTTCCTTACGACGGTCAATCAGGCAGACCAGGGGGTCGACTTCGACTTCCTGCGCGCGGTAGAAAACCGCGGCAAGGTGCCAGGCAAGAAGCCGGGCAAGGGCGAGTAACACCCGGAAGGCGGGCTCGGGAAAATAGTACACAATGACGGCTTTCATTCCGAATCGCACTATCGCACCGGGCTTGCCCGCCGGTGCGGCTCGCCCGATGCCCAGCTCTGAAATCCTCGCCTCCGCTTTTGACAACAGTGTTGAATCGGTTTTTGCCCAGCCAGACTCGTTGGGCGCCATCGTCGCGACACTGGAAGAGGACATCGTCTTTGGCCGACTCCATCCCAGAGAAAGGTTGGTCGAGGACGAACTGATGGACAGATTTGCCGTCAAGCGCCATGTAGTTCGGGACGCTCTCGCCGCCCTGGACCGCATGGGATTGATCGAACGCCGCAAGAATATCGGCGCCCTGGTCCGCTCGTTTTCAGATCAGGAAGTGAAGGAACTGTACGAAGTGCGAGCCATGCTCGAGACGGAAGCAGCCCGCCGTATCGATCTGCAGCTGGTCCCGTCACGCATCGATGCCTTGATTGCGATTCAAAGACGACATGACGAGGCTGTCGCTGCCGGAGACGCCCGCACGGTCTTCCGGGTAAACCTCGCCTTTCACCGCGAACTCTTTGCACTGTGCAGCAACCATACGTTGCAGAAGGCGATTTCGGAGTTCGCACGACAAACGCACCCGATTCGCTTCGCCTCACTCGTCTCACCCGAGTACAGGGAACGGGCTCGCAAAGAGCATTGGCAGATGATTGAAGCGCTTCAGGCTGGCGATATCAACACACTGGTCAGCCTCTGCGCAGACCACCTACTCCCGTCCCGCGACGCGTATCTCGACGCTCAGCAATACCGGCGGTAATTACATCGCGGAACAGTCCCTCCCACCGACGACCGAAACCACGTTTCACATCGTGGTATTTCGCTGAGTTTTTCCGCAGCGCCACTTCTCGGTCTCTGAAAACTCGTTTCGCATTGCGAAAAATAGTTTATAAGTCATTGAAAAATAACAATAAATAAAGTCTTATGTCTTATATAAGACCTTGTTGCAACGCGGCAAGGCAGCGCTAGAATTTGGTCATGCAGTTTCGCTTCGACAAACGCAGAAAAAACGCGGAAGCAGACTCAGACATTTCTCAAACGCGCTTTGCTCTTAGGAGAGACACATGGCCCAGTATCAAGACGACATCAAGGCAGTTGCCGGTTTGAAAGAGAAACAAGGCAGCGCGTGGGATGCCATCAATCCCGAGTACGCCGCCCGCATGCGTGCCCAGAACAGGTTCAAGACGGGCCTGGACATCGCCAGGTACACGGCCAAGATCATGCGCGCCGACATGGCTGCCTACGATGCGGATCCGGCCAAGTACACCCAGTCGCTCGGTTGCTGGCACGGCTTTATCGGCCAGCAGAAGATGATCTCCATCAAGAAGCACTTCAACAGCACCGATCGCCGCTACCTGTACCTGTCGGGCTGGATGGTGGCCGCACTGCGCTCCGAGTTCGGCCCGCTGCCGGACCAGTCGATGCACGAGAAGACCTCGGTCACCGCGCTGATCCGCGAGCTGTACACGTTCCTGCGCCAGGCCGACGCCCGTGAACTGGGCGGCCTGTTCCGCCAACTGGACGCTGCGGAAGGCTCTGCCAAGGCCGCCATCCAGGAAAAGATCGACAACCACGTGACCCATGTGGTGCCCATCATCGCCGACATCGACGCGGGTTTCGGCAACGCCGAGGCAACCTACCTGCTGGCCAAGCAGTTCATCGAAGCGGGCGCCTGCTGCATCCAGATTGAAAACCAGGTGTCCGACGAGAAGCAGTGCGGCCACCAGGACGGCAAGGTCACCGTGCCGCACGAAGACTTCCTGGCCAAGGTCCGCGCCATCCGCTACGCCTTCCTGGAACTGGGCGTGGACGAAGGCGTCATTGTGACCCGTACCGACTCGCTGGGTGCAGGCCTGACCAAGCAGATCGCCGTGACCCACACGCCGGGCGACCTGGGCGACCAATACAACTCCTTCCTCGACTGCGAAGAAATCTCGGCCGACACGCTGGGCAACGGTGATGTTGTGATCAAGCAGAACGGCAAGCTGATGCGTCCGAAGCGCCTGCCCAGCAACCTGTTCCAGTTCCGCGCCGGCACGGGCGAAGCGCGCTGCGTGCTGGACAGCATCACGTCGCTGCAGAACGGCGCCGACCTGCTGTGGATCGAAACCGAAAAGCCGCATATCGAACAGATCGCCGGCATGGTCAACGAAATTCGCAAGGTCATCCCGAACGCCAAGCTGGTTTATAACAACAGCCCGTCGTTCAACTGGACGCTGAATTTCCGTCAGCAGGCCTATGACGCGATGAAGGAAGCGGGCAAGGATGTGTCGGCATACGAGCGTGGCCAGCTGATGAGCGTGGAGTACGACGAGACCGAACTGGCAAAGCTCGCCGACGAAAAGATCCGTACGTTCCAGGCCGATGCATCGCGCCAAGCCGGCATCTTCCACCACCTGATCACGCTGCCGACGTACCACACCGCCGCGCTGTCGACCGACAACCTCGCCAAGGAATACTTCGGCGACCAGGGCATGCTGGGCTACGTGGCTGGCGTGCAGCGCAAGGAAATCCGCCAGGGCATCGCCTGCGTCAAGCACCAGAACATGTCCGGTTCGGACATCGGTGACGACCACAAGGAGTACTTCAGCGGCGACGCAGCCCTGAAGGCGGCTGGTAAAGACAACACCATGAACCAGTTCTGATTACAGGGTTCTGATTGCAGTAACGCCCGGGCCCAGGCCCACGCAAAACGCCAACCTTCCGGTTGGCGTTTTTTTTATTGGTTTGCCATCTGGCCATCTGGTCATCGGGCGAATGGGCATTTCGCGCAACTTGGGTCGGCACCAACTCTCCGGATTTTTCCGGCTGGTACAAGACTGTTTTCCGCCCGCCCTGTTTCTTTGCACGCGCGGGAACTATAAGGTGCTGAGAATTCCTCGCATCGGGCAAACACAGACACCGACCAGCCATGCAAGCGTTCCAACCCTTCGTTTACCAATCCCACGCGGCTCGGATCATTTTTGGTGCCGGCACGCTGGCCCGTGTCGCTCAGGAAGTCAATCAGATCGGCAAGACTCGGGCCCTGGTACTGAGTACCCCCAATCAAGCGTCTGAGGCGCAACGGGTCGCCGATTTACTTGGCAGCCTCAGCGCGGGCGTCCATGCCGGTGCGGTCATGCACGTGCCGGTATCCGTTGTCGAAGAAGCGCTTGAACGAGTGCGCACGACAAACGCGGATTGCATCGTCGCCATCGGGGGTGGCTCGACCACCGGGCTGGCCAAGGCGATTGCCTTGCAGACCGACCTACCCTACATCGCCATACCAACCAGCTACGCGGGTTCGGAAATGACACCCATCTACGGCCTGACCGACGCTGGGCAGAAACGAACTGGCCGCGACCTGAAAGTCCTGCCTCGGGCTGTCATCTATGACCCTGAGTTGACCGTCGGGCTGCCGGCGCAACTGTCAGTCACAAGCGGCCTGAATGCAATCGCCCATGCAGCCGAAGGGCTCTACGCGGCCGACGCCAATCCGGTGATGTCGCTCATGGCAGAGGAAGGCATCCGCTCGCTGGCCAGTGGGATTCCCAAAGTGGTGGCGAACCCGGCCGACCTGGATGCCCGCTCTCAGTGCCTGCAAGGCGCGTGGTTGTGCGGGACGGTCCTGGGCAGCGTCGGCATGGCGCTGCATCACAAGCTCTGCCATACGCTCGGCGGAAGCTTCAATCTGCCCCACGCGGAAACGCATACCGTGGTGCTGCCTCACGCCCTCGCCTACAACGCGGCCGCGGCCCCGCAAGCCATGGTTCGCATCCGCCGCGCACTTGAGTCCGAGCATTCCGCGGCCGCAGCGGTCTACGACCTCGCCGCCAGTAACGGCGCACCGGTTTCACTGCGCGACATCGGGATGCGGGAGAGCGACCTGGACAAAGCGGCGGATCTCGCCGTCGCCAATCCGTACCCGAATCCACGCCCGCTCGAGCGGGCACCGATTCGCGCATTGCTGCAAGCCGCGTTTGAAGGCACGCGTCCGGCCTGAGCCAAACACTCAAAACAACTATTCAACTATTGGAGCGAGACAATGAAGATTGCCTTTATTGGTACCGGCAAGATGGGCCTGCCGATGGCCCGGCACCTGACGGCCGCGGAACATCAGGTCGTAGGCTTTGACATTTCCTCCACCCAGGCCGAGCAGGCCCGCCGGGCCGGAATCCCGGTGGCGACCTCGCTGCCTGAAGCCGTGCAAGGCGCAAAGGTGGTGTTCAGTTCGATGCCGACGGATGCCGCCTTCCTGTCAGTGGCCGGCCAGATCGCCGAGCATGCGGAATCCGGCACCATCTATGTCGACACCAGCACGGTCTCCCCTGCAGCTTCGGCGCAAGCGGCACGCCAGCTTGAGGAGCGGGTCACCTACATGCGCGTGACCGTGTCCGGCAACAACCATATGGCAGAGGCGGCGAAGCTCACCTCGATGGTTTCCGGCCCTGCTCATGCATACGAGCAGATCAAGCCGCTGCTCGCATTGCTAGGGCCGAAGCAGTTTTATCTGGGTGAAGCCGAGCAAGCCCGGCTTATGAAGCTGGTTATCAACCTGCTGATTGCCCAGACCTCCGGCATGCTCGCGGAAGCCCTGACCCTGGGAAAGAAAGGCGGGCTGGACTGGAAGGCGATGTGGGAGGTCATTACCGCCAGCGCGGTCGCGTCTCCCATTGTCACTGCGAAGTCGGCGCAACTGTCCGTCCACGACTACACGCCGACATTTACGGTGGACCAGATGCTCAAGGACGTGGGCCTGATTCTGGACGCTGGTGCCGAGCTACGCGTCCCGCTGGGGCTCACGGCCATGCTGGGCCAGATGCTGCAAGGTGCGGCAGCGCAGGGTTTCGCCGGTGAAGACTATGCGGCGGTCATCAAGTACGCGGCCACGAATGCCGGCCTGACACCCGACTAGGTTCGCTCAGCTGGTCCATTTCCGCTCGTAATCCATGCGGGTGAAATGGTCGACCAGAAACTCGATGAACAGGCGCACGCGGGCAGGCAGGTGCGCCCGGTTCTGGAACGCGATATTGACGGTGAGCCGCGGCAAGTCCCAGTCGTCCAGTACGGGCACCAGCCTGCCCGCAACAATGTCGTCGTAGATGATGTACTTGGGCTGCACCAGGATTCCCATCCCCTTGAGTGCCGCTGCGCGTAGCACTTGCCCGTCGTTCGATTCAAACGTGCTGCGCACGTTGATTTCCCGCTTCTCGTCTCCACGAGCAAACACCAACTCATTCGGGCGATTCGCGTACGAGTAAATCAGCATGGCATGGGCTGCCAGGTCTTCGACCGTCTTGGGAATCCCGCGCCGATCCAGATAGCGTGGCGCCGCCGCCAGGATACGGCGCGTCTGAGCCAGGCGCCTGACCGTCAGATTCGAGTCGGGCTCGAACTCCCGCGTGCGGATGGCCAGGTCGATATTGGTATCCATGATGTCGTAATACCGGTTTGCGGCCACGACATTGACGCTGACCTTGGGATAGAGCGCCGTGAAGTCCGGTATCAAGGGCGCAAGGTGGATCATCGAGAACGACAGCGAAGCGGTGATGGTCAGCGTCCCACTCGCTTCGAGGACGTTCGCGCTGACATCGGCCTCCGCCTCTTTCATTTCCGAAAGCACTTCCTTGCAACGCCGGAAGAACTGCTCACCGACCTGCGTCAGGTATAGCCGACGCGTACTTCTCTCGATAAGCCTCGCACCGAGTCGCCGCTCCAACGAAGTGAGATGCCGGCTCGCCGCGGCGTTGGAGATTTCCAAGGTTTCGGCGGCTCGCGTCAGACTTCCGAGCTCGGCGGTCTGCACAAAGAGTTCGATCTCTGCCCAGCGGTCCATGCAGCGTCTCCAACACTTTCAGCCCCATATTTTCTCGCTACGCGGAAGAAAGATTTCCGACATGGGGCATTTTCTTTCGATTCGCGAAGTATAGACTTGTTTGCAACCGGCCAGTTACCGACCCGCAGTGACATAGGAACTGATGCTGGAATGAGGAGACAACTTCATGCAGCGAACCCTGATTCGCGGGGCGACGCTCGTCACCATGGACGACGCGTACGGAGAATTTGTCGGCGATCTGCTGGTCGACGGCGAGAGGATTGCCGAAATTGCCCCCCGCATTGACGCCCCCGACGCAGACGTCATCGATGCACAAGGCTTCATCGTTGCGCCCGGTTTCGTCAACGCGCACATGCATACCTGGCAGACCGCCCTGCGCGGCATCGCTTCAGGCTGGACCCTGCCGCAGTACTTCCACCATATGCACGCCGGTCTGGCCACGCGTTTCACACCGGACGACATCCACATCGCCACGCTGGTCGGTGCCTGGAACCAACTGGATTGCGGAACCACGACGCTGGTCGACTGGTGCCACAACAACCCTACGCCTGCACACAGCGATGCTGCGATCGAGGCGTTGGCGCAGTCGGGCATCCGCGCCTGGTTCTTTCATGGCTCACCAAAGCCTGACCCGGTTCCGGGTGCCACACCCTTCTGGGAAAAGCCCCACCCGCGCGCCGAAGTGGAACGCCTCAGCCGCCAATTGCAGGGAAACGGGCTGGTCGGTCTCGGGCTGGCCATTCTTGGCCCGCACTATTCGACGCTCGATGTCGCGCTCCATGACTTTGCCCTTGCAAAGGAATTCGGGCTGATTGCCAGCATGCACCAGGGCGGCGGAGAAGCGCGATCGGCGGATGGATGGGAGCGGCTCGAGGCTGCGGGCCTGCTTGG
Organism: uncultured Cupriavidus sp.; assembly: GCA_963543405.1. Taxonomy (GTDB): domain Bacteria; phylum Pseudomonadota; class Gammaproteobacteria; order Burkholderiales; family Burkholderiaceae; genus Cupriavidus. The sequence goes on along the minus strand of CAUUBQ010000008.1, from coordinate 20,981 downwards.
TGGCCACATCAACATCGTGCACGGCAACAACCTGAGCGATGCGCAACTGGCCCGATTCGTAGACGCAGGCATGAGCTTCTCTGTCACACCAGAAAACGAACTGATCCAGGGCCACGGCTTTCCCATCACCGGCAGGCTACGGCGCCTGAATGCTGCGCCCTCGCTTGGCGTAGATCTCGAATCGGGGCTGTCAGGCGAAATGTTCCTGGCCGCCCGTATCGCACTGGGCGTGGAGCGCGCCCTGAACCACCACGCATACCGCAGTGCCCACGGCGGCATTGCTGACAGTCATGAGGTGAGCTGTCGCGATGCGCTGGCGTGGGTAACGGTGGAAGGCGCACGCATGCTCGGCACGTCCGACCGCATTGGCAGCCTCACGCCAGGCAAACAGGCGGACCTGGTCATGTTCGATGCTCGCCGGCTCAACATGGCCCCGCTCCACGACCCAGTCAACGCCATCGTCATGCAGGCCAGCCTGGCCAATGTCGACAGTGTTTTCGTCGCCGGCAAGGCAAGGAAGCGCCATGGCCGCCTGCTGGTGGACGGCCTGCCCGAAGCGCTTGGCACGCTGCGCGCCTCCGGCGAACGTCTGCTTCACAGACATACATACGCATAAGAGGAGACCATGAACGCAATCACGGAAGTGCCGCCGTTGCTGGAAATGCGCGGCATCTCGAAGGTATTCCCTGGCGTAAAGGCGCTGGACGACGTCTCGTTCTCGATCTATCCAGGTGAGGTCCATATGCTTCTGGGCGAGAACGGCGCCGGGAAGTCCTCCTTGATGAAGGTCCTGTGCGGCGTCTATGTCGCGGACGAAGGCGAATTTCACTACAAGGGGCAACCCGTCAAGGTGAAGAGTCCTGTAGACACGATGCAGCTTGGCATCGCAGTCATCTTCCAGGAGTTCTCGCTGGTCCCTTATCTCGATATCGCCCAGAACATTTTTCTTGGACGCGAGCCTCGTGGCCGGATCCCCGGTTCGATTGACCTGAAAGCCATGCATGCCGAGGCACGCAGGCTGCTCGACGTGCTTGGCATGGACATCAGTACGCGCACGCCAGTGCATCGGCTCGGTGTCGCGCAACAGCAGATGATCGAGATTGCCAAGGCGCTTTCCCAAAGCGCACGGATCCTGGTGCTTGATGAGCCAACGGCGGCGCTTTCCGACCGTGAAACCGAGCGCCTCTTCGAAGTCATCGCAAAACTGAAAGCCGACGGCGTATCTCTTATCTACATTTCTCACCGCATGGCAGAAGTGTTCGCACTTGGCGACCGCATTACGGTCATGCGCGATGGCCGGAAAGTCGGCAGCTATCTGCCGGGCGACGCCACGCCAGATGAACTCGTGGCCCGCATGGTCGGCCGTAAAGTCGACATGAGTTACAGCCGTGAACGCGGCGGTGCACCGGGAGAACTGGCGCTGGAAGTACGTGGTGTTTGCGCCGACACCGGCATCGAGGATATCGATCTGGAAGTGCGCGCCGGTGAGATTGTCGGTCTGGCAGGTCTGGTCGGCTCTGGCCGCAGTGAGGTAGCACGTGCGATTTTCGGCGTGGATGCGATTCGCAAGGGTGAAGTCCGGATCTTCGGCAAGCCCATGAAGGGCGGCCCGGACAAGGCCCGCTCGCTAGGCGCGGCGCTCATTCCTGAAAGCCGGAAGACCGAGGGGCTCGCGCTCATTCGTACCGTTCGCGACAACCTCCTTCTCGCCGGCCTCGGTAAAGCCTTCCCCAGGCATTGGTATAGCCGCAGCAAGGCCGACGTGATGTCCACGCGAGAGATCCAGCGCCTCCGGATTGCAACGCCAAGTGGCGACCAGATTGTCAAGAACCTTTCAGGCGGAAACCAGCAGAAGATCGTCATTGGCAAATGGTTATTGGCCCAATCACGACTCTTCATTTTTGACGAGCCCACTCGGGGAATCGATGTAGGCGCCAAGGCGGAGATCTTCGCGCTCATCGACGGCCTCGTGAAGGAAGGTGCTGCCGTGCTGCTTATCAGTTCCGAGTTGCCCGAAATCATCAACGTTTGTGACCGTACGTACGTGATGCGAGAAGGCCGGATCGCCGGCCAACTCAAGCATGGCGAAATGACCGAGGAAAGCATTCTGCAACTGGGGATGAATGATGCCTGACATGCCTGAGATCCGACCACTGACACCAACGATGACGCCTCAGCCAGCCGCTTCGTCCCATCGCGCCGTCTTCACGACACTTGCCCACCTGCCTGGTTCCGCATGGGTCGTACTGCTGCTCATGCTTGCATTCGGCTTGTCCAGCGACAGCTTCCTGAGCATCGCGAACCTGCTCAACGTTGGCACGCAATCAACCATCCTGCTGCTGATCGCCTTGCCAATGACGCTGATCATCATGACGGAGGGCCTTGACCTCTCGATCGGTGCCGTACTGACACTTTGCGGCGTCGTGCTGGCCACGGTCGTGGCGTCAACGGGTTCGGTTTCCCTCGCCCTGCTTGCCGCGCTGGCAGTTGGCATCGCCTTTGGCGTGGTCAACGGCGGCCTGGTCGCATGGCTCAGGATTCCACCGTTCGTGGCAACGTTGGGAACCCTCGGCGCTGCCCAGGGGCTCGCACTCGTCCTCACCGATGGCCAGAGCGTTACGGATATCGGGGATGCGATTCCCCTGGTCTATGCCAGCACCTTCCTCGGCATGCCAATCCCGCTGTGGATCGCGGCGGTCTGCTACGGGCTGTTCCATTGGTTGCTGTATCACACCCGCTTCGGCGCCTATGTGTTTGCGCTTGGCGGCAATCGCGAGGCACTGAAGTTTGCCGGCGTACGAATCAACCGCTACCTGATTGCCGTGTATGTACTCGGCGGCGTCATGGCAGGCATTGCCGCCCTGCTCCTGACCGCCCGCATGAATGCAGGGCACCCAACCGCCGCAATCGGGTTGGAGTTCGATGCCATCGCGGCTGTGGCAGTTGGCGGTACGACGTTCGATCGCGGCAACGGCTGGCTGCCAGGGACCGTACTCGGCGTACTCGCTGTCGGCATTCTGCGCAATGGACTGAATCTTCTGGGCGTTCCTTCCGCCGTGCAAGTCGCCGCGATTGGCTTGCTCGTCCTGCTCGTCCTGCTGATCGAGTCGTTCAAATCCAAGGAGAAGGCATGAACACGGCTACCATGACCCGCCCGTTCCAGCTCTCCAGCGAGGGCAAATCGTTTGCCTACCGCCTGGCCGCGCTGGGCATCCTGTGCGCCGTCCTGGCGGTCGCATCCGAGGCATTCCTTACCACTGGCAACCTGCTCAACGTCATGCGGCAGGCCAGCCTGCTGTTCCTGCTGGCGTCGGGACTGACCCTGGTGATCCTTACCGGTGGGCTCGACCTGTCTGTCGGTGCCAACGTCGCGATGTCCGCTTGCCTCGCGGCAAGCGTCATCAAGGCTACCGGCTCTCCGCTACTTGGCGTTGCCACAGGCCTGGGTAGCGGCATGCTGATCGGATTGGCCAATGGCCTGCTGGTTGCGGCACTGCGCATTCCCCCATTCATTGCAACCTACGGCATGCTGTGGGTCTTGCACGGCCTGACCTACTGGTTCATGGCCGGCGAGACGATCCACGGGTTTCCTCCGGAATTCCGCGCAATCGGCAGCGGCTACCTGTGGGGTATCCCCATACCCGTGTTCCTGATGCTCGGCTTCCTCTTCGCCGGCACCGCCATCACCCAGAAGACAACTTTCGGACAAGAGATCTACGCCACCGGAGCCAACCCGCTGGCTGCCCGCCTCTCTGGTGTTCCGGTCGGCCGTCGCCTGGTCATGGTCTACATGATCAGCGGTGCGATGGCTGGCCTTGCAAGCCTGGTCTACCTGGCGCGGCTGAATTCGGCAGAGGGTGATATTGGCGAAGCACTGACGCTGCCGGCCATCGCAGCAGTACTTATCGGCGGGACGTCCCTGTTCGGAGGCGTCGGCAGGGTGTCTGGAACGCTGGTCGGCGCCATCATCCTGACACTCGTCCTGAATGGCATGAACCTGCTCACCATCAGCGCGAACTGGCAACCGTTGGTCACCGGCGTCATCGTTGTACTGGCCGTATTCCTCGACTCCGTCACCCGTGGCAAGACGGACAACCGTTGAACGACATCACTGAATCAATCGAAAAACATAACAGGAGACCTGCAATGAACGCCTTTACTTTCCCGAAGCTCGGCATGGCCATCACGCTCGGCCTGTTCCTGATGCCCGCAGCCCACGCCGATGGCGAACGGATCGCCGTCTTCACAAAAAACCAGACCAATCCGTACTTCCAGGCGTTGCGCCAAGGTGCTGATGCGGCGGCAAAGAGCATGAATGCCACGGTCACGCATTACATCCCGACCAAGCCGGACAGCATTCCGGAGCAAATGAGCCAGATCGAGGACGTCATCATCAAGAAGGCCAATGCTGTCGTCTTCGTCCCGGTGGACTACAAGGCGATGGGCCCCGGCGTAAAGAAGATCAATGCCGCCAACATTCCGGTCGTCAATGTAACGGACCGCAGCGAGGTTGGAACCTTTGTCGCCTTTGTCGGCGCCAGCGACTACGAGCTCGGACTGCAAACGGCCAGCCACCTCTTCAAGACCATGAACGGCAAAGGCAACGTGGTGCTGCTTGAAGGCGTGAAGGGTTCCGCGACCAGCATCGACCGGACGCGCGGCGTGCGCGATGCGCTCAAGTCCTACCCGGGCATCAAGGTCCTGGCTTCGCAGCCGGCCAACTACCAGCGACTCCAGGCGCTCCAGGTGATGGAGAACCTCATGCAGTCGTATCCGCAGATTGACGGTGTGTTTGCCGCCAACGACGCCATGGCCGTTGGCGCAATTGAAGCGCTGCAAGGCGCAAACCGGAAAGCGCTGGTTTCCGGCATCAACGGTACCAAGGAGGCTATCGATGCCATCAAGGCCGGAACGATGCTGGCCACGGGAGACTACAACGGCTTCGTACAGGGGTGCCTCGGCACCATGACCGCGATCCGCAAGCTGCGCGGGCAGCCAGTGAAGGCGGAAATCGTGCTGCCGGCCACTGTCATCGACAAAACGAACTACCAGTCCCACGACGTTCCTGCGGACAAGCGTGTATGCCCGCGCTGGGACGACGCGGTGAAATCCTGAACAACGATCTGCACACGAGGAGTCACCAACATGCGCAATCTCAATGAAGAGACCATTACCCAGGCGGTACTGGCGCGCAATATCGACATGAAGGATGCACGGTTCAAGGAGATCATGACGAACCTTATCCAGCATCTTCATGCGTTCGCTCGCGAGACCAGGCTCACCGAGGAGGAATGGGCTGCAGGCATCCAGTTCCTGACAGATGTGGGCCACACTTGCTCGGGAACACGGCAAGAGTTCATCCTGCTCTCGGACACCCTGGGCCTGTCCACGCTCGTAACGGCACAGAATCATCGGAAGCCGGAAGGTTGCACCGAAGCGACGGTGTTCGGCCCCTTCTACGTGGACGATGCGCCGGACTACGAGCTTGGTGGGGATGTGGGCAACGGCATGGCCGGCCAACCGTGCTATGTGAGTGGCCAGGTCAGGAGCATCACCGGTGCCGCGATTCCGGATGCGAAGCTCGAGGTCTGGCAGGCAGACTCGGAAGGCTTCTACGATGTGCAACGACCCGAGCAACACGCCCAGGGCCGTGGCACGTTGCGGGCTGACGCATCCGGACACTTTCACTTCAAGTCCATCGTGGCGGAAAGCTACCCGATTCCGCACGATGGACCCGTGGGCCGCATGCTTGACGCCATGGGACGTCACCCTTGGCGACCGGCACACCTGCACTTCATGGTGTCCGCGCCGGGTTTCGAGACACTTGTCACACACGTGTTTCGCGAGGGCTGCCAATACCTGGATTCGGATGCGGTCTTCGGCGTGCGGTCGTCGCTGATTGCTGACTGGGTCGAGCACCCGTCGGGCACTACGCCGGACGGGCAGCATTCCTCTACCCCGTTCTTTACGCTCAACTTCGACTTCATTCTGAATCCGGACTCGCCAGCCTGAGTTTCGGAGCTGCAAGGCCTATCGATACGGAGGACCCGTGACCGTAATAAAACATATTGTGATGTGGAATCTGCGCGGGGACAGCGACGGCGAAAAAGGCTCGGCGGTACGGCAACTCAAGGCCGCCTTTGAGAGCCTGCGCGGAAGAATTCCTGGCCTGCTCCACCTGGAGGTTGGCGTGGATTCCAGCCGCGTCGACTACGCATGTGACGTCGTGCTCTACACCGAGTTTGCCTCCAGAAGCGCGCTGGACGAGTACGCGAGCCACCCGGAGCATCTCCGTGTCAAGCGCGAACTAGGCGATCTCCGCATTGCCCGATATCAGGTCGACTACGACCCCACCTGAAAGGAATTCGAAATGTTCTATGTGATCCACGCGCTCGACAAACCCAATGCAGTTCAAGTTCGGCTTGCCCACTACGACGCTCACAAGGCGTATCTCTCGGCGGCAAAGATCCGCACCCTCGTTTCCGGGCCGCTCCTTGCCGATGACGGCGAGACCATGATCGGCTCATTCTTCCTTGTGGAAGCCGAAAAGAAGGATGAAGTGGTGGCCTTCAACGCCAACGACCCGTTTGCGCACGCCGGTCTCTGGCAACGCGTGGAGATCCACCCGTTCAACAAGCGCGTCGACAACCGTTAGCCCCTAGCCCCGACCATCGCGCATGACAGCTGACTTTCTCATCATCGGGGGTGGCACTGCAGGAGCGGTTCTGGCGGCCCGGCTGTCGGAAGACCCCGCTACCACCGTGGTCCTGCTCGAGGCTGGCAAGGACGTCCGGCAGGATGCAATGCCAGCGGATATTGACGATGCTTTTCCAAGTGCGTCACTGAATCAGGGCTATTTCTGGACCGGCCTGCAAGCGCGCAGGCGCGCTGACGGCCCCGTATATCCGTACCCCCAGGCCAGGGTGCTGGGCGGTGGCTCATGCATCAACGGCATGTGGACGCTCAGGGGCATGCCTTCCGACTTCGAGCGGTGGTCGCAGGCCGGCGCGCAAGGGTGGGATTGGGAATCCGTACTGCCGTACTTCAGAAAGGCCGAGGGCGATGCAAGTCGCGGCACCGGTCCCGGTGCGGCAGGCCCCTTCCGGATCAGCAGGTTGTCACGTTCAGAATTGCCACGGTTCGCGCATGCGATCGAACGGGTAGTGAATAGTCGCGGACTTCCCTCGATCGATGACATCAATGAGCAGCCAGGCTGTGGGTTCTTTGCAATGCCCTACGCCGCATCCAACGGCAAGCGCTCGTCCGGGGTCTCGTGCTACCTGACGTCCACGGTCCGCTCACGGCAAAACCTGACCATCATCACCGAGGCTACGGTACAGCAAGTCGAACTGGAAGGAAGGCGCGCCATCGGTGCTGTGTACATCAAGAATGGCCAGCTCCAGCGGGTTGCGGCAAATGAAGTCATCGTGTCCGCCGGCGGCATCCATTCGCCCGCCATCCTGCTAAGGTCGGGCATCGGCGATGGCAGTTCCCTGCGCGACGTCGGCATAGAGAGCAGGCATCACTTGCCGGGTGTGGGGCGCAACCTGCAGAACCACCCGTATCTTCAGTTTGCCGTTACGCTGCCGCGCCAGGCGCGGCAAGCGCCATCTGTACGCAATTTCGCCTGTGCCGGGGTACGCCATTCCTCGTCTCACGAAGGATGTCCTCCGGCCGATCTGATGTTCTCGATGCTCGGCCGGGTTGCGGCCCGAGACTACGGCACCGGCATGGCAATGCTGAGTGCCGCGCTGTATGCGCCGTACTCGCGCGGCACAGTCACTGTCAGTTCGCCGAATCCCAACCATGCACCGGTCATCGATTTCCGGCTGCTCGACGACCCACGCGACGCGCCCCGGATGGTCCTGGCTGCCCGATTGATCGAAGCGGTGCTGGCGGATCCTGCTTTTGCTGACAGCTACTGCGATGCGTTCATCCTGCCTCCCGTGATGGCCGCTAACCAGTTCAACAAGAGCGGCGCCGCGGGCCAGTTCTTTGCGCTGGGAGCCCAGGCAGTGCTGAACGCCCCATCCGTTGTCTCCCGCTACGCCATCGGCCGCGCACTGCGGCCAGGTAAATGGGTCGCGAACCGAAGCCGGCAGGAACGCTTGTCAGACGAAGACATCGCTGGCGCGGTTGCGCCGATGGGCCATCCTACGTCGACTTGCAGGATGGGAGACGTTGCAGATCCGACCGCTGTCGTCGATTCCGAATGTCGGGTGATTGGCATCGAGGGACTTCGCGTGGTGGACGCCTCGGTCATGCCGTGCGTGCCGAGTGCCAATACAAACCTGCCAACGATCATGATCGCCGAGAAGGCCGCGGACCTGATCAGGGCGACATGACTGCGGACATGACAGGGAACGTGAGGGGGCGTAACGCACGACTATTGCATCCTGGATACGGCAGTACAAAGATCGCCGGCCACGGCTGCCACGACCCGTTGATATGCCCGAACCAAGCCACGAACGCTGCCGGAGGCGGGCAAGACAACGCGCGACTGTCCCGACTGGAGCCTGCCGTCCGGAACCCTCCTGATGCGCCAGTTCACCACGGCACCCATCGGCATGTCGGGATCGGCGTCTACCTGGACGATGTCGACGCTGATTCGGTAATGTTCCTGCGAGTTGGCAGGCCCGCTCCCTTGACGCTCGCATGCACCGAGGCTGTCCTGCAATCGCTCGGACAGTGCGTCGCGAAACTCGTCAGGAAACGGCGCGGACCAGCGATCGTTTTCGAGAATATGGACCGCATCGCCAGTACGCACCAGCACGTTTGTCCGGTTCAGTCTCTCCGGCACACGGATGGGTTGCACCTCGATCCGGAGCGGCGGCATGCTGCTGTCGCGACGACACTCGCCTACCGCGTCGCTCTCCACGGGGCCCGCGAGGGTGAAGTAGCGCGGTTCGGGGGATGCGCATCCGGTCGTGCCCAGCACGGCCGCCATCAGGACGATCAGCCATAGCGCCCGTTGGAAATGCCAGGGTATCGTCATCGCCCTTCCCCCTCTGGCTTGCCACGTATCACCGATTCCGGATGGTTCTTCAGTGAGTCAGCCAGCTCGCGCATCGACCTCGCCGCCCCTGTGAGCTCCTGCATCATGCGTCGCGCATCAGCCTGCACGCCATCCTCCGGGTCCAGTGTGCTATTGACCGATTGCAGGGCACTGCGAGCTTCAGTCATGGTTTGCGTCGCCTGGGGGAGGATGTCGCGGTCAAGCTGCGACGCCACGCTTCCCGCCGTATTCATCACGCGATCCGCCGAGCGCAGGGCACGACCAAGATCGTTGCCGATCTGATCAAACGGCACTCGATCCAGCTTCGTGACGATGCTCCCGATTTTCGACTGCAATTCGTCCAGTGAACCGGGCACCGTTGGCAGTTCTGGCAGCGCACCGCCCAGATGCAGTGGAGCGGGTGGTGCATTGGGAAAAAATTCGAACGATACAAACAACTGGCCCGTCAGCAGGTTGCCGGTCCGCAACTGGGCACGCAGGCCTTGCTTGTTCAGCACCTCGGCCATCGCATGGCCGTACGCCTTGTCGGTCAGGTCGCGGCGCCCGATACCGATGCGCGACGGATACAGCTCCACGACCACCGGCATCCGAAAGCTCTTCTCCTCACGGCGGAACTCGATACCAATGGATCGCACCTTGCCCACCGGAATCCCCCGGAACTCCACCGGTGCGCCCGGCGAAAGCCCGCGTACCGATTGATCAAAGTTCAGGACCGCCAAGAGCGGCGCGCCATCGTCACTTGCCTTCAGGGCGCTGCTTTCGTCGCTGGCCAACGCGAACTCCGCGTTCTCCGCTGCCTGCGGAGCGGGGCTGCCATCACCCGGCGAGCGGAACGCGACGCCGCCCAGCAAGATCGTGGCAAGTGATTGCACATTGAGTTGCAGCCCCTTGGCATCCAGTTGCAGATCGACGCCGCTGGCATGCCAGAATCGGGTATCCACCGTCACGAACCGGCTATATGGGTCGCGAACGAAGACCCGTACGAGGACGTCGCGTCCGTCCGAGCCCAACTGATAGCCCAGGACCTGTCCCACCGGGATCCGGCGAAAGTACACCGGCGACCCTACGTCAAGCGATCCCAGGTCGGTCGCCCGCAAGACAAACTGCTTGCCTGCCGCATCGCTCGTGAGAATCGGCGGCGCATCGAGCCCTTCGAACACCGCCTCGCGCGCGCCTTGTTTCGCGGGATCCACGCCCACATAGGCGCCGGAGAGCAACGTCTCCAGCCCACTGACCCCGGTCGTGGCGATCCTTGGCCGAACCACCCAGAATGTCGAGCCTTGCCTGGCGAAGGCTTCGGCATCATGTGTCAGGGCCACGGTCGCGATGACTTTCGTGTGGTCGGGCGCAAGCCGCACCGCCGATACAACACCCACGTCGACCGACTTGTATCGCACCGCGGTCTTGCCGGGGACCAGGCCCTCGGCAGTACGAAATGCCACGGAGATCGTGGGCCCGCGTGACGACAGCGTCTGGATCAGCAACGTGATACTGATGGCGGCAGCAATTGCTGGTAGTGCCCATACGAGGGACAGCGTCCAGCGTTTGCCGCCACGCCCCTTTCCGCCGCGGTGCCCTGGATGGTGCGGCATCTCAGGACACGGCGAGCCAGCGAGCACAGGCACCGACCAAGCCACCCGCACAAAGACAGAGCGCCAGCCACGCCGCCACGATCGCCACACAGTCCTTCAGTTTCATGGCGCGTCCCCGCGTGGTGACCGTTGGCATGGATCAACGCAATTCGGCCACCAGCGCGTCAGCGCCCTTGTCGATGCCGGTCTTCGCGGCCGACAGCGAGCCGAATGCCGCGGCAATGTTCATGGCGTTGGGATATTGCTTGCTGACGTAGGACTTGAGCAGCCGGTTGCTCTGCGCGTCGAAGATCTCGACGCCGAACATCACATAGCCCGTCATCGCCCCTTCCCGCCCGCGGATGGCCTGGACACCGTTGTAGAGGTTGCCTGCAATATCAAAATGCAGGAACGGGCCGAGCAAGGTTGCCGTGGGTTCCGCTCCCGTCAGCGTGAGCTTGACGCGTAGCGCATGGGCGCCTGCGCTGCCAACGTTGAACCGGGTCTTGAGCCTCTGCGCAAACTCGGACTGCATGTAGCCCGCCAGTTCTGCCTTGTCCTGCTCGGACATGTCGCCAAACTGGTGGTCGCCGCCACGGTAGATCACCACAGGCTCAACGAGCGCCGACGTGTACTGGTTCCACTCCACTGGCGCCGTATAGCGGTAAGGCATCCGATCCGCGCCGGACTGGGTATTGGCCGTCATCGACGAGGATGAGGCGAGCCCCGAATAAGCAACCGGTTGCGGGCTGGCACAGCCCCCCATGATGAGCACAATCGGTGCAGCAAACAGACTGACCACGCCACGCGACATACGCATTTTTCTTCCCCCTGGTTGGTGACAACGAGGCGGACTATAGCAGTTTGCAACTTATTTGCAAACCAAACGTTCTGTTTTTATTTGAGGCGAATGAGGACGGATCAGGCGCCGGACTGCGCGCCTCTTTCCCTTCGGACTCAGCGAATAGCTACTTTCTTTCGCGGCGCGGAGGTCTTTTTTGCGGGAGTCTTTGTAGCAGTGGTAGGCGTCGCACTACTCGACCAGGCTGCGGGGTCGAGCAGGCGTTCAAACAACCGATCCTGGTCGGCCTGCGTGAGCGGACACATGCCTAGCGTCCTGCCAAGGACCATGCCGCGTGCCGCCAGCCAGCGCAGCACGGCCAGATCACCGTCGTCGGCATCTTCGCGGATTCGCTCGATCTTTTCGGCGGCGTCCTTGCGCACACCCGCCAGCAGCTCTGGATTTTCGGAAACTGCGCCCAACACCGCTAGCGCAAAAGACTGGGAATGCCGGGTCGACTCCTGGAGCGCAAGGATCTGCTCGGACAAGTTTGGCTCAAGGCTGTACGTCCCTGGTCCTGCGTGATAGCGCGCCTCGAACTCGCGCCCGCGTTGGATTTGCTGTTCCAGCAGCGCTTCGATGACAGCAGCCTTGGTGCGGAATTGATGCATTACCCGCCCTTTGCTGATGCCGCCCTCCTGCGCAATCGCCTCGATCGTCAGCTTTCCCGGGCCCTCGCGCGCCAGTACGGCAAAGGCCGCGTCGAGGATGAGCGCGCGCGACCGCTCCGACCGTACTGCGTTCTCCATGAATCGTTTCTCCGAACTGGTTGCGTTGCAAGCGTTGCAACATACCCCCATTTGTCGGCAAAAACAATCCAATTGGTCTGTTTTCAGCGTAGTGCTGACGCGAGGCTTTTTGCTGCGAGACATGATTGATCAAGTTCTCGCGCATTCCCAATGCGCAAATGAATACCGGCCCTACGCACACCGAATCAAGTGTGCGTAGGGCCGGTATTCATTTGCATGCGGCGCCCGATGCGCCGCCCTTCAATTGCTCAGCTTGTGCCGATCAGCCGTTCGCGTAGACCACCTTGGCCTTGCGCGCTTCCGCCTGCAGGCGGGTGAAAATGTTCTGGACGGCGGCGATCACACGCTTCACGTCGTTGGCAAAGCCCAGGCTTTGCGTACCGAGCTCACGCTCGATGAGGTCACGTTCCAGTTGATCGGTCAGCTTGATGTCGGATTGGGTGTTCATGGCGTCCTTCCTTGAGGGATTACCCTTATGGGGTTTTCCCGAATTGTAGCAGACGCTTTGTCGCATTGCAGCATTAGGTAATAGTGCGTATGCGGAATGGCAACAGCGAATTTGGGAGATTAGCCAATTCGCGCACCATGACGCACATTTCCGTACGACTGGACAACGAAGCGGCCCCGATAAGCCGCCCCGTCGCCCTACCCGACCTGCTCAGGACAGGCACTCCCCGCTGTCGCGCGCTCCGCTGCGGGCGCCATCGGTGAAGCCATCGCGCGAGCTGATGCGCGCGCCATCGGTAAAGCCATCGCGCGGACCGATGCGGGCACCATCGGTGTAAGGGTCAGGCTTGCGCATGCCGTCCGAGTACGGGTCGAAGCCACGGATCGCGCACACGGAGATGGACCTGCCCTGATTCGCGGCCACGGGCAGCATGGCACCCTCGGCGGCCGGACTGCGCGCGCCATCGGTAAAAGGGTCTCGCGGACCGTTGTGTCCCGGCGCGGCAACGATCAGCGCGTCGGAATATGCGCCGGCGTGAGCGTTCAGGCTGAGACTGGCGGCCAGTGCGGCAGCGGCGAGCAGGGTCTTGGCAAGAGTGTTGTGCATTGCTATCTCCAACAGCAGTGTCGGCGGCGTTGCCGCGGCGGCACTCCTCATACAGGCGATCAGTTTCGGAACGCTACGGCCCGCACGGGATCGCCTCTGCCGTGCAAGCCGTTGCGTCATGCAGGCCTGATGTTCTGATTCACGCGGAACAGGTTGGCCGGGTCGTACTTACGCTTGATCTGCGCCAGTCGTGCATAGTTGTCGCGATAGGACGCCTTCACGTTGTCGTTGCCCTCGTCCATCATCATGTTGATGTAGCCGCCACCAGCCGAGTGCGGATGCAGGGCCAGCCAATAGTCCTTCGCCCACTGCACGATGCGGTCGTTGTTGGCTGGGTCGGGATCGACGCCGACAATCACGCTGGCAAAGCTGGCATCGCGGTAGCTGAAGGCCGTTTCGTCGCATCCAACGCGATGCGCGGCACCATTGATCGGATACAGGTGCATGGTTGAGTGCATCGACGGCAACTGCTGCCCGTACTTGATGTGCAGATCGATGGCCTTGTCGCTCAGGTCGCTAACGAAGTCGGCTTTCCAGTACCACTGCAAGCCCGCCGGATACAGCCCGTCGAACAGGCTCTGCAGGACAGGCCATGGGATTGGCCCGGCAAAGTCCACCGCTGGCGGCATGGCCTCACGTATCGGACGGAAATGCGCGTCGGCCTGATCGAGCGGACCGGTATAGCACCACACCACGGCGCACATCTTCTGCAGGTGAACTTCCTCTGGGAACGGCGCGGCGGGCGGCACCGTGACGAAGCCAAACCAGCCGTTGATTTCCTGCGGCGCGCTCAGGATGAAGTCGCGCCACCATTTCATCAGCTCGCGTGCCTGTTCCATCGGCCACAGCATCGGGCCGCCATAGACCGTGGCAACGGAATGAGCCTTGAACTCGAACGACGTCACCACGCCGAAGTTGCCACCGCCGCCGCGCAACGCCCAGAACAGGTCCGAGTTTTCGTCGGCGCTTGCGGTGACGATACGGCCGTCGGCCAGCACGACCTCGGCGCTGAGCAGATTGTCGATCGTCAGGCCGTAGGCGCGGCTAAGGTAGCCGATACCGCCGCCGAGCGTCAGTCCGCCCACGCCAGTGGTCGAGATGAAGCCACTCGGCGTTGCCATCCCGTAGGCACTGGCGGCGTGATCCACATCGCCCCAGGTGCAGCCACCGCCAACCCGCAGCGTCTTGCGTCCGGCGTCGACAAACACGCCCTTCATTGGCGACAGGTCGATCACCAGTCCACCATCGCATGTACCGAGCCCGGCGCCATTGTGTGCACCGCCACGCACGGCCAGCAGCATCCCGGCGTCTCGTGCGGCGTTCACCGCGGCGACGACGTCCGCAACATCGACGCAGCACGCGATGATCGCAGGGCGCTTGTCGATCATTCCGTTGTACACGGCACGCGCCTGGTCGTAAGCCACATCGCCCGGCTGAATCAGTTGTCCCCGAAAATGCGCCTTGAGTGCGGTTGCGACGGGTTCGCTCGATGAAGATTCCATGGCTGCCTCCTGTCCGGTTGGTATGCAGGAGTTTTAGCAACCTCGGCGTTTCCGGAGCGTTAGGTGAGCCGTTATATGGGGGATTTCATCTCCCGACCGCGCGCGGTGGTCGAGCCGGAACTAACGCGCGAGTAACGCTCGCGCCTTGATGATGTCGGGCTGATCGAAGCCCTCGGTGAACCGCGCAAGCGTCTCCTCGACCAACTTGTGTGGATTGGCACGCCCCTGCGAAGTTTGCAGCGCGGTCCATGACAGGATGGCGCGCAACTCGAGCGGCAGCGCCCGTTGGGCTGTGGCGATCTCGATCGCCTTGACTAACGATGACTCGGCTTCGCCACGGTTGTCGCTGCTGCGCAGCAGCAATTCACCGCGCAGACGGTACAGTTCGGCGTCTACCCAGTGCTCGCCCGTGCGCCCGGCGCATTCGAACGCCTGGTCGACAGCCGCCAATGCGGCCTCGGTCTTCCCCACATCGCCCAAACATTCAGCCTGCATGGCCAGGTAGAGCGGCAGCCGCAGGCGTGCGCCCGTAGCGTTAAAGCCCTCGATCGCCACCTGCATCGCCACCACGGCCTCGGTGCTGGGGGACTGTTTTGCGTTCGCCCAGGCGAGCAGCACGCCTGCCCAGGCGAGGTAGTAGCCTACGTGATACCGTTCGGCGATCTCGTGTGTCTGGCGGGCATAGTGCAGTGTGAGACCGTGCTCATGTCGCAGCGCATGCTGGGTTGCGATATATGACAGCGCGAGCGCCTGGGAGAACGGGTGCGCTACCCGGTTCGCCACCTCCAAAGCCTCGTGTCCACGCTGAAGGGCCTGATCGGCAAGCCCCCTGAACCACAATGCGTGCGCTGACCAGGCGGTGGCCAGCACACCGAAGTTGCCGCCCATCAGGGACGCATGCTCGGCGTGCTGGGCTTCGTCATAAGCGTGGTGCGCGCGTTGATACGCAGGCTCGGCAGCCATCCAGTCGCCTTGCTGAACCAGGCTGCCCATGACGCTGGTCCATGCCATCACCGAGTAAGTATCGGCGCCCACCGCCCCCAATCCCGCAATCAGTTCCTCGCTCAGGCTACGCGCCTGTGCAAGTTCCGCCCTCACTGCCAGGAAAAACGAAAGGCTGACCTGGGCGCGTGCCTGCTGGCTGCTGTCACCTGCCAGCCGGCTCAGTTCCACCGCTTGGCGCAGCGGCGCCTCCAGTTCGGGGGCCGCCCAGCCCCGGGCGATGCGAATCGGCGGCGCAAGGTCCAGTTGCAGGGCCAGCGATTGGGCGGCGCGCTCCTGCGGATCTGCAATCCGGTCGGCCTGCGCCAGCCCACGCGTCAGCAATGCAATGGCATCGTCATAGGCATACACACTCTGCGCCACGCCGGCCGCGCGCCGATAGAATGCCGCCGCCTGGGCGGGCAGACCCGCGTGCTCATAGTGCGAGGCGATCTGCGCGCTAGCCGCGTCGAGCGCATCGCCCGACGCCTGCTCGAACGCTCGCGCCACGCGCAAATGCAGGCGGCGACGCTGCAGTGGACTCACTTCGGCGTATGCCACGTCGCGGATCTTGTCATGGCTGAAGTCAAACGCCAGGCCGCCACCGTCGGTCTGGCGCACGATGCGCCGCTGCCACAGCTCGTCCAGCGCACCTGCGAGCGCATCCTCGCCGAGGTCGCTTGCCTGGGCGAGGATGTCGGTCGTGAACGCGCGACCAATGATTGCAGCAACCCCGACGATATCGCGTGCGCCCGGAGGCAGCTGTGCCAACCGGTTCGAGATGACGGCGTAAACCTTGGGCGGCAACTTCGACGCCATGCTGCCCTGTGCATCCCCGACCGGCATGGTGTCGGAGTGAGACCGCATCATTTCGACCGCAAACAGCGGGTTACCCTCGCTCTCTTCGAACAGCCGGGTTGCCTCGGTGTCAGCCAGCGGTCGGTCCAGGATCTGGGCCGCTATCTTTGCCGTTTCTGCGGCATCGAGTGTCCCCAATGGGATCTCGATGAACTGGTCGTCGCGGCGTAGTGCGTCCAGCAGCCGGTTCGCCGCGTGTAGCGGCATGATTTCCTCGGGGCGCGCCGTTGCGACCACCATGAGCCCTGCCGCCATGTCGAAACGCATCAGGAAGCGCAGCCATTCGAGCGTCTCGCCGTCGCACCATTGCAGGTCGTCGAGCAGCAACAGCAGCGGGCCGCCTTGTGCCAGCACCGCGCGCGCAAGCGCCTCGAAGAACCGTTGGCGTTGCCAGTATTCGGTCAGAGGCGACGGCGGC
Organism: uncultured Cupriavidus sp.; assembly: GCA_963543405.1. Taxonomy (GTDB): domain Bacteria; phylum Pseudomonadota; class Gammaproteobacteria; order Burkholderiales; family Burkholderiaceae; genus Cupriavidus. Next base: position 3,991 of record CAUUBQ010000008.1, on the reverse strand, counting down.
GACAGTCCCGATTGCTGCGTAAGGAGTTCGGGCAACAGGCGCGTGACCTCGGTCAGCCACAGTCTGTCGAGCTTGCCGATCGCACCGCTCAAGGCAGGGCTGCGCAGCCAGCCGGTCACCGGCCCAAACGCGAGCTGTCCCTCGGCCGCATAGGCGCGCGAATGCGCCACTGTGATGCCTTGCTCGGCCAGGTTGACGAGCAGTTCCTCCGCCAGGCGCGATTTACCGATGCCGGCTTCGCCCAGGATCAAAACAAACTGCTTGTCGCCCAACTGGGCGCGCTGCCAGACTTCAAGAAGCCGGCGCCATTCGCCATGCCGGCCAATCATTGGCAGCATCGCATCCCGCGGGCGCTGGCGCTGCATCGACGCAGCCTGCGCAGCCAGCCGCGCGTAGGCCTCGCGCATGGGTTCGCCGGGCAGGACACCCAATTCTCGAGCGAGCGTTTCCACGCAGCTGCGATACGCGCGCATGGCCGATGCGTGATCGTGGTTCAGCGCATGCAGTCGCATCAGCGTCAGGCAGGTGGGTTCGCGGCACGGATCGAGACGCTGCAACTGCTGTGTGTACTTCAATGCCTTTGCATAGTCTCGCCGGTCCTCACTCAGTTGACCAAGGCGCGCGAGCGCCGCGATGCACTGTTCACGTAACCTTTCGCGCTCGGGGTGGATCCACTCGTCATAGCAGTTGGCCAGCAGGTCACCGCGATAGAGATCTGCGGCATGTGTCAGCAGCTCTTCTTCAGCGACTGCGTCGCCGTGCCTCGAGGCCTTGCCCGCAGCCGCAACCGCGGACTGGAACTGCGCGACGTCGAGGTCCAGCGCCGCATCGGCCAGCCATCGCACCGTTTGCGCATCGGCCTGGACAAACTGATCAACTTCCGGCCAGGTCTTGCGCAGTTGAAACAGCAGTTGGCGCAGGGCGTTACGCGCCTGCGCCTGCGAGGCATCGGGCCAGAACAGTACGGCGAGCTGCTGCCGCGTCTGCGGTGCATCGCGATGCAGGACAAGGCAGGCGAGCAGCGCCTGCAAGCGGGGGGAGTTTGCGTTGAACCAGGTCGCGTCTGCGCCGTCGAGCTGGAACTCGCCAAACAAACGCACAGAGAAGCGGGCTTGGGACGTCATGCTGGAGGGCAATGCGACACAAAGCGATGGAGACTCCTGCAGGCAGCATGCGGTGCGCACTGCGGCAGCGCGCTGGATCTAACCAATATCCAGTGTGCGCGAGCACTATTCGTGACTATAGTCGGGTTGGGCTTCCACCAACAATATGATTTAGCATAAATATTCCTTAAAAATTATTTATCTACATAATTTTTTGAGGAATGCTATGCTATTTCATATCCCGACTACATGACGTTCTCGTGGCTGCCTTCGACACCCAGCTTCGCTCCCTTCGCAAACTTCGGGGCCTTTCCCTAGCGGATATTGGCCGGGTAATCGGCATGGCGGCCTCCAACCTGTCGGTCGCCTTGAGTGGCAAGCAAGATGTGCGCGCCTCGACGCTTTCAGCGATTGCCACCGCACTGGATGCCGAGTGGGTGCTAGTACCCAAGGAGCAAGTGGACGAGGTGCGGCAAGTACTGAGCGGCAAGTCGGCCGGTCCTGACCGCGCCGCGCCGACCTCGGTCGACCTGTTGCTGGGGGATGGAGCGTGACTGACGATCTTCGCCCCCGGTATCTGGCGGTGCAGTTGCATGGAGAACTGTGCGGCTACCTGTGCGAAGCCGGGCGGACCACGCGCTTTGTCCCGGGCGAACAGTTTCGCGGCGATCCCGGTCGGCCCACCTTGAGTCTTTCGCTGACCATCCCCGGCAACGAAGCGTTGACCGCCACCATTCTGTCAAACCCGTTCCACCCGGCGCTCTACAACACCAACGGCGAACTGCCGCCCTACTTCGCCGGTCTGCTGCCTGAAGGTGAACTGCGCAAGCGACTTGAAGCCACCCGCCATCATCCCGATGACCGCGACGACTTTGGTGTGCTTGCCGCGGCCGGGGAGGATCTGCCCGGCGCCCTGATCGTCCAGCCGGCCGACATCGACGCACTGCCGGGGCATGTCCGCGCAGTTGGCGTCACGGGTGGCGCGGACAATCTCGAGATTGCCGTGGTCGAAGGCGCGACCGAAGGCGCGGCGTCGGTATCCGGTGTGCAGAACAAGCTGGCCCTGTCGACTGCGCATGCGGGCAGGCGCTATACCATGCCAACGCACGGGCGTTTGTCGGACCTGATCGCCAAGCTGCCGGCACGCAACGACGACAGCCAGATCTTCAACGAATACGTGGCGATGCAGTTGGCTCAGGCGGCGGGCGTGGCCGTGGCCGTGTGCAAGCCGCAGCCGCTGACCGCCATCGACGTGCCGGGGCTTGCCGATGCGCTTGGGGCCGACCAGCATTTCCTGGCCGTGGACCGTTTCGACCGCGAGCCCGGCGGCCGCGTGCATGCCGAGGACGGTTGCCAGATCCTGACCCGCATGCCGGCACGCAAATACGCCGGCAACGACGCCTACGTGGCAATCGTGCGCCTGCTGGATCGGCTTAGTGTGCGCGGCATCGAGGATGTCAGGCAATTCTTCATGCGCCAGGCCGTCAATACGCTGCTGGGCAACAGCGATGCGCATCTCAAGAATTTTTCGTTCCTGTATCGCAACGGCACCATGCCCGAACTTTCGCCGGCATACGATATCGTCAGCGTGGCATCCCTGCCAGGCTTTGCAGCGTTTGGACAAAACGTGGCCATCGATGCGTTGCAGCGCAAGCAGACGCTGGCAACCTACCGCGACTTTGCACGCGAGGCACGTATCGCGGAACGCATTGCACTGGCTGCCGTGAAGGATGCCGTGGCAATGGCCCAAGCGCGCTGGCCAGCATTGCTCGATGCACTACCGACGCCTCCGGCAATGAAAGCCGTTGTGCTTGAACGCCTGCAGACGCTGCCACTTGCACGGCTGGCAAGGCACTGAACGCGCATCTGCAAGAAGGGGCGCATTTTGAGACACGTCCCATATTTTTCTGCTACGTGAGGGCCAAGAATGGTTGCGTCAGGTGCGGTGGTCGCGCCTGTGCAATGCGGACTCGCCGGATTGGCGTTCCGAGTTGCTTTACGACGTTAACACATACCGTTGGGGTCAATCATGTTGATGCACTACGCGGAAGAATGCGTTGCAATTGCCGGACTCGTACAAGACAAGGCGTACGACGCGAACCTGCCATCGCCAGAACCAGTTAGAACCCGCTCTATCAAGGACCTGAAAGGCTGCCTCGCGGGACGGAGACCGCCGCCAACTGCAGAGGAAATCCGGCAAGCCGTTGCGCAAGCAGAGGAAGAGGACGTTGAAGTCGACCCGACGATCAGTCTCGGCCTGCCGCCGCTTGAGCCCGGCCAGACGTGCTCCGTCAAGGCCCTCGCGGGCTGCCTTGCCGGCCGTAGAAAGGGGCCTGCGCCAACGCAGGAGGAACTCGATGAAGCCATTGCCGACGCGGTCTGGTCTCGCTACTTGCGGAGCTTCGCGTGATCGGCCTCGATACAAACATACTCGTTCGCTATTTTGCCCGGGACGATCCTTATCTGACGCCAAAGGCCGATGCTCTGCTCGATTCCCTGACCAGCGATCGGCGTGATTATATCCCGACCGCAGTGCTCGTGGAACTGACCTGGACAATGGACCGAAGCTACCGCGCGACTCGGCACGAAATCATCCGGATTGTGGGATTCCTGATTGAGAGCAATGACCTTGTCCTGGAATCGCAATCGCTTGTGAAGTCGGCATTGCGGCTTTTTAGCACGACGGTAAGCGATTTCGCCGATTGCCCGATCCTGCGGGCCTGTCAGCATGCCGGCTGCGAGTACACCGAGACCTTTGACCGTAAAGCATCTCGCGCAATCGGCATGCGCCTCGTTACGTCAACTACCCCGGCCTAAAGGCCGGAGCTTTAACGGCAACTGAAAAGCTCGGGTTGACCAGGCAAAGCGGTAGCCAACCCGCTACGTTG
>CAUUBQ010000007.1:0-178919 GCA_963543405.1 uncultured Cupriavidus sp. | reverse complement strand
CGGTGCGCGCCACGCGCGAGGCCGATGAAGCCACGCTGTTCGCGCAGTCTGCAGTACGTCTGCAAGCCTTGCTCGCGGAAGGTGTCACTGCTATCGAGATCAAGTCCGGCTACGGCCTGTCGCTCGATGCGGAACGCAAGCAGCTGCGCGTGGCGCGCCAGCTTGGCAGCGCATATGGCGTGACCGTGCACACCACGTTCCTGGGCGCGCATGCATTGCCGCCCGAGTACGCTGGACGCGCCGATGACTACATCGAACTGGTCTGCGACACGATGCTACCGGCACTGGCCGAAGAAGGCCTGGTGGATGCGGTCGACGCGTTCTGCGAAGGCATTGGCTTCTCACCCGCGCAAACCGCGCGCGTCTTTGCAGCCGCTGCGCGACATGGACTGCCGGTCAAACTGCATGCGGAACAGTTGAGCAACCTCGGGGGTGCTGCGCTGGCGGCGCGGCACAAGGCCCTGTCGGCCGATCATCTCGAACATCTGGACGAAGCCGGTGTGATTGCGATGGCCGAGGCGGGCACGGTGGCGGTATTGCTGCCGGGCGCCTACTATTTCCTGCGCGATACCCATCTGCCGCCGTTGGCGTTGCTGCGCCAGCATGGTGTGCCGATTGCAATTTCCACCGATCACAATCCCGGCACCTCGCCCACCACGTCGCTATTGTTGATGATGAATATGGCCTGCACCTTGTTCCGCATGACCGTGCCTGAAGTGCTGGCCGGGGTCACCGCGCATGCGGCGCGCGCCCTGGGCGCAGCGGATCGGCATGGACGGCTTGCCACAGGCCGTGCCGCGGATTTCGCGCTCTGGCAGGTAGCCTCGCCGGCCGAGCTGGCCTACTGGTTTGGCCGTAATCCATGCGCCGGTGTCGTGCGCCAGGGCAGGGTGTTCCGATGAGCGCCGGTCAACTGTTCGCAGCCCATGCGCTACTGCCCGAAGGCTGGGCGCGTGATGTGCTGCTGGAGTGGGACGCCCAAGGCGTCTTCACAACTGTCGCGCCGGGGACCGTTGCCTCCGCGGCCGTGCCGCTGGCGGCCGGCGCGGTGCTGCCGGGCATGCCGAACCTGCATTCGCACGCGTTCCAGCGCGGGTTTGCCGGGTTGACCGAGTACCGCAGCGTATCGCAGGGCGACGACCCGGCTGGTGGCGATTCGTTCTGGAGCTGGCGCACGCTGATGTATCGCTTCGCACTGCGCCTCTCGCCCGATGCGCTGGAAGCCATTGCGACGCAGCTCTATGTTGAGATGCTGCGCGCGGGTTACACCAGTGTGTGCGAGTTCCACTACGTGCATCACGATCCGGACGGCAAGCCGTATGCCGATCGCGCGGAGATGTCGTTACGGCTGCTGCGTGCGGCGCAGACCGCCGGCATCGGCATGACGCTGCTGCCGGTGCTGTACCAGACCGCGGGTTTTGGCGGCAAGCCGGCACAAGATGATCAGCGGCGCTTCCTCAACGATACCGACGCCATGCAGGCGCTGCTGGAAAGGCTGGCGCCACATTGCGCAGCCTATGGCGCTCGGCTGGGCCTCGCGCCGCATTCGCTGCGCGCGGTACCTCATGACGGTCTTACCAGGGCAGTCGCTGCGCTGCATGCGCTGGATGCCACGGCGCCCGTGCATATCCATATTGCCGAGCAGCAGAAAGAGGTCGACGATTGCCTGGCGTCGACCGGTGTCCGTCCCGTCGAGTGGTTGCTCGACCATGCGCCCGTGGACCAGCGCTGGTGCCTGGTGCACGCCACGCATATGGATTGGGACGAGCGACGCCGTCTGGCCCACAGCGGCGCGGTGGCTGGCATCTGCCCGACCACCGAGGCCAACCTTGGCGACGGCGTGTTCGAAGCCGCGCCATACCTGGCGCAGAAGGGCTGGTGGGGCATCGGCTCGGACAGTCATGCGAGCGTCAGCGTAGCCGAGGAGTTGCGCACCTTCGAGTACGGCCAGCGCCTGGGCCTGCAGCGGCGTAACGTGCTGGCATCGGAAACGCATGCGCAGGTAGCGGACCGGCTCTGGCTAGAAGCTGTGGCGGGCGGCGCGCGGGCGGCCGCGCGGCCGGTGGCCGGACTGGCGATCGGGCAGCGTGCCGATTTACTGGTGCTCGATGGCCAGCACCCGACGCTGGCCGGACTCGATGGCGCACGCGCGCTGGCCACTTACGTGTTCGCTAGCCACGGTCATGAGACACTAGCGGAAGTCCGCACGGGCGGCGTGTGCCGTGTGCGGCATGGCGTGCATCCACAACAGGTGGATGCGGGCCAGCGGTTTGCCGAGGCGCGTGCGCGCCTGCTTGCCGACTGACATTGAATTGCAGCCCCGAGACAAGATGTCCTTCACCACAGATACTCCCGCCTTCACCCTGCATCGCGGCACCCGTCCGTTGCTGGTGTCGATGCCGCACGTCGGCACCCATCTTCCCGCCCAACTGGCCGCACGTCTGACACCCGACGCGCGCACCGTGCCCGATACCGACTGGCACATGGATCGCCTGTACGACTTCGCGCGCGAACTCGGCGCGTCGATCCTGATGGCTACCCATTCGCGCTATGTGATCGACCTGAACCGGCCACCCGATAACGCGAACCTGTATCCGGGCCAGGACACCACGGGCCTGTGCCCCGTCGACAGCTTCGACAAGACGCCGATCTATGCCGATGGCACGAATGGTCCCGACGACGCCGAGATCGCGCTGCGACGCGACGCGATCTGGCATCCGTACCACAACGCGCTGCAGGAAGAACTCAAGCGCCTGCGCGATGCGCATGGCACGATCGCGCTGTGGGACGCGCACTCGATCCGTTCGGTGCTGCCCCGTTTCTTCGAAGGCAAGCTCACGGACTTCAACCTGGGGTCGGCCGACGGCAAGAGTTGCGATGCGGGCCTGGCCGCCGATGTCGTGGAAATTGCCAAGGCGGTGCCGCTCCATACCGCGGTGCTCAATGGCCGCTTCAAGGGCGGCTATATCACGCGCCAGTACGGCAACCCCGGTGACGGCGTGCATGCGATCCAGCTCGAACTGACCCAATCGTCGTATATGGAAGAGGTCTATCCGTTTGCCTACGACCCGGCCAAGGCCGCGAATGTGCAACCGGCGATCCGCAAGATGCTGGAAACCGTGCTGGCGTTCGTGGAAGCGCGATAACGCCTGCAACGTGATTGACGACGAGGGCCTGGTACATCGGTACCAGGCCTTTTTTACTGATAGCTCATCGTGAACGTCATCAGGCCCTGGACCGAGCCTGGCGTGACGGTGCCGGTGGCGATGTATTGAACCCTGAGCGGCATGCTCCGCGTGCTACCGGACGCGCCGACGAACCACGCATTGGTATTTCCTGCGGTGGCGGTATCGGGCCCGAAGCGGACCGGGCTGCCTGAGGCGTCCACGACGCGCAGACCGACATTGCGTGCCGTGGACGTGCTGGTGAGCGTAAGCCGGTCGGTGCGATTGCCGGGCGTGGTGGCGTCCGTCAACGTCGCGTACACATTGATGCCGGCGGGGCATGCCAGGCCGATCGAGAATGGCGTCTCGCCCGCTATCGAACCCGTAGTGCGCAGCCCGGAAAGGCTTACTGCTGGCAAGGCCACATTGATCGAAGGCGTTGTCACCCGGCAGGCATTGAACGCGATGGTCGTATTGGCAATGCCGATGGAAACCAACGGGTCGCTCTTGAGGTTGGCGCCGCGATTATGGCTCTGCAGGTCGAACATTTTCGCAACAGACGCCGGTCCCGCCTGGGTCATCTCCCCGGTCTTCACCAACTGGTAGTGCAGGATGTATGAGCGCGAGACCAGCGTCTCGGTTGTGATGTCTGGCGCGAAGTGTTGCTGGAGCCCGGCACCAATACTCGACATGCTCCTGTTGTTGAAGTATGCCGATGTCACCCGGACACCGACGCCAGGCGTTCCGGTGGCCCAGACGTCTGTGTGCCCTGGTGCCAGATCCAGTGCGGAAGTCAGCTGCAGATAGAAGCCCGCCACGGAATTGCCGTCCATTTCGAGCGAGTACGCTGCACACCTGTAGCGACCATAGGTGGACCTCCGTGGCCCGATGTTGGCACCAATGGGCAGGTTCCGCGGCACGCTGACGTTGCCAAACGAGACGCTCGTGGCACTGCTGGTGATGATGCATTGCGGATAAATCTCCTGGGCCTCTACGCGCATCGCCGCGCCAGCAAGCCATGCCATTACCGCGCTGCCGATAAAGAGTGAATGTCGTTTCATGATCAGCCGCTGAACTGTTCCATTTCCAGGTGCCGCGAGCCCGATCGCGTGCCTGGTGCAGTTCGGCTTGCGTGACAGACGGTGTCGACTTTTGGCCACGGCCGGGCATCCTGTTGCGGGGGCGGTAACCGGTAGTCCAGCGTGCATTGCTGTGCGTGGCCATGGCCCCATGCCACCGTGAGCTTGCCGGTGTCCTCAACGCCGCGGACAAAGATGCGCCCACCCTGGCCGACCATGCCAACTTCACTGGCCAGTGCATTGCGGACGATTGCACCGAATGGCAATGGCTTGCTGTCTGACCGCGTGGCGACGATCATGGCGGACCGCCCTCTACTGGCTTCGAACGGAATCATGACGACGCCGTTGGCACGAGGCGTGATCTCTGCCGAGGTGGACTTCAGTTCGACATTCATCGGCATGCCCCGGGGGTCCAGTTCGACCGTGTTGCGTGCATAGGGACTCAGGTACGGCACGACGGCGTAGCCAGCGTCATTGACGCGAACGCCGGGAGCATTGACGAGCCGCGCGCCAGCGGCGCCCTTGGCCTCGACAATGCCGATCGTGTCACCGAGAAAGTTGGCCAGCGTGACGCCACCGCGATGGGCTACGAGTGCACCGTGCAGCCCTGCCGAGTATTGCGAGTTGCCGCCGCCGCCACTGGCCGACGCCGATACCGTGGCGAACGGGCTCATGTACTGCGTATTGCCGCCGCCATTGAACGCACCGCGAGCGTGGCTGGCGTTCAGCCCGTAGCTGAGCGCATTGTCTTCCAGCGCGCTGCCGCCCAGTACGAACTGCTGCGAAGCGCCTGTCGCCTCATTGCTTGTCAGCCCCATCGACATGAGCGGCGCACGTTGCGTACGCCCGAGCGGCATCGAGACTCCTGCATGGAACTGATTGACCAGCGCGCCGGATGCACCTTGCCGCAGGCGTGAAGCAGAAAGATTGACCATCATGCTGGTATTGAACAGGCGCAACGCGTTGTTGTAGCCGATCTGGAACTGCGTCGTCGTTCCGCTATCGTTCCAGTAGTTGCGTGAGCTGCCGCTGATGTAGAGGTTGCCCCAGCGGCCCGGCAGGCTCTGGTTCAGTGTCAGTTGTAACTGGGTGCGCTGCCGTGCCACGGTACGGACATCGGAGCCGGCAGCCATGCGCTCGGTTGCAAGATAGGCATCGGGCATGGCCCAGAATCCACTCGACGAGTACCGGTAGGCCGCCACCGTCAGGTTGGTATGGGTCCGGGGCACGGACTTGGCATAGCTCACGCGAACACTCTGGCCCGTGGCGTTGTCGACCCCGGCAATATCGGCGCTTGCCTGCGTCACGTCCATGGCCAGTGTGCCGTACGACGTATTGAAGGCGGCGCCGAGCAAGCCCGCCGCATAGTTGTCGGCCACGGTTGCGCCCGCATATCCGGTCAGCAGGCTGCCGAAGCCATGTTGCACGGTGCCCTGCATCAGCTGGTATCGGCCAGTAAGCCGCGTGTCGCGCAGTTGCCCGATCGTCAGCGAATAGCGCGTGATGGCGGGACGCACGAGCTGGGATACCGATGCGTACGGTACGGTGAAGCGTTGCTCGTTGCCGTCCGCCTCGCTCACGGTGACCTCGAGGTCGCCGCCATAACCGGTGGCATAGAGGTCGCGGATATCGAATGGGCCGGGCGCCACCGTGGTCTCGTATAGACGGTTACCGTTCTGCGTGATCGACACGCGGGCATTGGAGCGTGCCACGCCGCGGATGCGCGGCGCATAGCCGCGCATGGAGTCAGGCAGCATGCGGTCATCGCTGGCCAGTTGCACGCCCCTGACACCAAAGCTGTCGAACACCGCACCATCGGTAAAAGAGTCGCCGAGCGTGAGCTGGCTGCGCAATGCGGGCGCATCACGCTGCACGAAGGTCGCGATGTTCTGGTATGCGAATCCTTTTGGCGCGGCGGGATCCCAGTTGAGGGCCGAGCGTTGCCGTACATGCCAGTTGCCGAGATTCAGGCCCGAGTCGATGCCCAGGTAAGTGCTCGTATTGCGCCAGCCGCCGCGCGTGTGCCATGTATTGAGCGTGTAGGCGAGGGTCGCGGAAGTCGTGCTGTCTTCCCAGTACTCCTGTCCGACATGATCGCGCGGTGTTTGCGCGAGCAGGGCTTGGGGAACGGTCAGGTCGAACTGGAGATCGCCAACGTCGAACGACCAGCTTACGCGGGGATCGATGCGGCCCGGATCGAGGCATTCTCCTGCCGCCGCACGGGTAAGCTCTGCAGCGCCTTGCGTGGTAAGCGCGTCCTTGTCGAGGTTCAGGTGGCGCATGAGCGAGCCCGCCGGACACGCCGTCACGAAGCCGCTGTGGTCGGTGAACCGGACCGCATGTCGTCCCAACGGCGCCCCGTTCAGGCTGACGTCGACAACGTACTCGCCGGGATGCACCGGATTGCCACGTGCGAAGCGGGCGACGTCGACAAGCCTGCCGCTGGGCCCGGCAAGCAGCGCACTGTTGAAGCGGACTTCCCGCATGCCGTCACGCACCGCGTCACGACTCCGCTCGTCTTCGATGGCAAGCGCGGGCAACGACAGCACGCCAGCGAGCAGGCCCATGATATAGCGGTAGCCGCGTGAGATCGCGTTGCCACGCGTCCATGGCGAAAGAAGGCGCAAGACCGGTGCAAGACAGGCGCAATGATCCGATGGCATGGTGCAGTCACTGCTTGTCGGCATTCTCGCGAGCCCCTTCCACGCCCGCGCCATAGTCGTTGACGAAGGTGTAGTCCACTCTGTCAGGAGACGCGTTGACGATCTCCGTTGCCGCTCCGATGTCGATGACGGCCGTCGCCCCCGGTGCCACCATGGCGCCAGCTTCGCTCTGATAGGTGGCGTCGCCGCTGCGCACGGCGATGCGCGAGAACGTGACGTGGTAAGGCGTTGGATTGGTGGCCGCCAATGCGTGGCGGCCGTTGCCGTTACGCAAGAATTGCCAGGTCACCGCTGCCGGTGCCGCAGCGGCATCTTCGGGCAGGCCGTCCGGACGATAGAACAGCTTGATGCGCGAGCGGAACGCCAATTGCAGCGAGTTGGCGCCTTCCGTGTCGGAGGATGGAGGAACCTGCAGCACATTAAGCCAGAACAGCGACTCGCGCTCGCCCGTGATTGGCTCGCCCGTATGTACGACGCGCAAGGTCTGCCCCTTGCCGGGGTCGAGTCGGAACAACGGCGGCATCGCCATGAAGGGCACGTTCGTGTCGTCGGGGATTGCGCTGGCGTCGCCGTCGTCGATCCAGGCCTGCACCAGTGCGGGGTCGGTGCCTTCGTTGCCGAGCCTGAGCGTGACCTCGCGCTCGGCGGCGGGGTAGATCACTCGGGTGCCACCGAGGACGACGGACGCCGATGCCGGTGTGGCGATGGCAGCCATGCAGGCGGTCAAGGTAATGGCGCGCCAGAGTGTGCGGAGAAGCATTGCGGAATCTTGTATGAATTAAGCGCGCAGGAAGGCTGACGCGGCACCGATGACGCGCCGCGTAGAGGACAGAAAGACTGGAAGCCGTCGAGAGTGTCGAGGACGTCGAGGACGCGGCGGTTACTGGTAGACGATCGAGTAGAGCGTCGCGGTGGTAAGGTCGCCCGCGGTGGCGGCACCGGTGGCGACATACTCGGCAAAATAGTTCAACGTTGCGCCACCGTTGTTCAATGTCACGGGGCGTGAGTTCTGCGAAGCGTGGGCGGCGCCGAGCCGAATATCGGAATAGTCGGAATTCTTCAGACCGACCTGCACGTTGCGGGCACCAGTCCGGTTCGAGTTCACGAGTCGGCCGGTGCCGATATCGACCGTTGCGCCCGGTTCGAAGTACACCATGGCATTGCCGGAATTTGGCGTGCAGCCCGACAGCGTGATGTTGAACGGGGTGCGCCCGGTGACGGCGCCGGCAGTCCTCAACGAGTTTGTCGAAACGGTAGGCAGCGTGACGGTGAAATTGTTGGCGCCGCCGTTACCACCGATCGTGCAGGTCTGGGCGGTAATTCTTCCGTTGAAGGTGACAGTGCCGTCGGCGGCGAAGGCAGCCGGGGCGAAAGCAATCAGTGCGCTGGCGGTGACAAGAAACGTGGCTCGCATGGGTGGATGAATGGATCAGGTAGAAATTTTCCGAATACTCGGAAGCCTCAACGCGAAGGGCTGCGCTGCGAATGGAATCCTAAGCACCTGAAATTTCTGGATCTACAGTCGTTCATCCAAAAGAATGTGACACGTCAGAATGTAATAACAGTTTCATGTATTCCTGCAAAAAAGAAATGCCCCGCAGTGCGGGGCATCGTAGTGCGTGCAACGGCTTTTACTTTTTCGTCACGTTCTTGTTGGCCTTGCTGCCGGTGGCCTGGTTGTAGCGCTCCACGTAGTCCTCGAACAGCTTGCGGATCGATTTGCCGATCTTGGCGTAGTCCGATTCGTTGAGGTTGGCCAGCGAGACCCGCCCCGATGGATGGCGTGTGCCGAAGCCGCGCCCCGGCAGCAGTACCACGCCAGCCTCCTCGGCCAGTCGGAACAGCAGTTCGGCCGGTTCCGCCGATGCCATGACCCATTTCACGAACTCGGGCCCGATCGCCTTGCCGCCCAGTTGTTCGATATCGAGCAGCGTGTAGTAGTCCACGACATTCGGGTCTTCCGTGTCATCCGGGGCAATACCGATTTCGCGGAACAGCGCGGCCTTGCGGCTGCGGATCAACCGCTTCATGGCCTGCTTGTATGCGTCGGGCGTGTCCATGAGCGAGAACAGCGAAAACAGCACCATCTGCACCTGCTGCGGCGTGGACAGCCCGGCCGTGTGGTTCAGCGCCACGGTGCGGCTGTCGGCCACGAGGCGGTCGATGAACTTGAGCGTATCGGGCGTGGTGGTGATCGAGTGGTAGCGCGTGTGAAGCTGCTTGCGCTGGTCCTCGGGCAATTTGGCGAGCTTTTCGTCAAAGATGTTGTCGCGGTGCGTGGCAATTACGCCCAGGCGCCAGCCCGTTGCGCCAAAGTACTTCGAGAACGAATAGACCAGGATCGTGTTGCGCGGGCAGAGCGCGAACAGCGAGACGAAGTTGTCGGCAAAGGTGCCGTAGACATCGTCGGTCAGGATGATCAGGTCCGGCCGTTCCTCGATGATCGACGCCAGGTACTCCAGGCTCTCGTCGCTCATGCGCACCGATGGCGGATTGCTCGGGTTGACCAGGAAGAACGCCTTGACGCTGGGGTCGCGCAGTTTGTCGAGTTCCTTGTTCGAATACTGCCAACGCGATTCGGGGTCCGCATCGATGTTCAGTTCGACGAGCTGGTAGTCGTTGAGTTCGGGAATCTCGATGTAGGGCGTGAAGATCGGCATGCCCAGCGCGATCTTGTCGCCAGCCTTGAGCAGGTGGTTCTCGCGCATCGAGTTGAACAGGTACGTCATGGCGGCAGTGCCGCCTTCCACCGCGAACAGGTCGAACTCGCCGATGAACGGATGCTTGCCGATCATCTCCTTGCGGATGTACTGGCCGACGATAAGCTCGCTCAACTTGAGCATGCGGTCGGGCACCGGGTAGTTGCAGGCCAGGATGCCTTCGCACATTTCATAGAGGAAATCGGCCGCGTTGAGCCCGAGCTGGTCGCGTACATACGACACCGCGCCCGCCAGGAACTTCACGCCCGGCACCTCCTGATTCTCGCGCGCGAACAGGTCGAAGCGTTCCTCGATCCCTTCGCGGCGCGGAAAGCCGCCCACACCCTCAGGCATGTACTGGAACGAGCGCTCCGATTCACGCATCGCGAACAGGCCAAGTTGCCAGAAGCCATGGCGCGGCACCGTGGCCAGGAAGTTGGGGTTGCCGCGGCCGGCGTTCAGCATCAGTCGGTCCGCGTTGCTGCTGGCCAGCTTGATCAGCTCGTCCTTGAGTTCGAACGGCGAGAGGCTGGACAGCTTGGAGAGATCCGGTTTGCTCATGACGTTACTCCTTTTGGGAATCCGATCGAAGGAATGGGTCAGACCAGGCCGACCACGAGTGGGCCAAGCAGGGTCAGCAGCACGTTGGCCAGTGCATAGGTGATGGCAAATGGCACGGTGGGCACGGGGCTCTCGGCCTTGTCGAGAATGCCGCCAAATGCGGGGTTGGCGCTGCGCGACCCGGACAGTGCGCCGGCCAGCAGCGCGGCGTTGTCGTACTTGAGTATGTAGCGGCCGAACAGCATGGTCAGGAACAGCGGCAGCAACGTGACCACGGCGCCCAGCAGAAAGATCGTCACGCCGCTTTGACGCAGGGTGTCGACCGCCTGCAGGCCGGAGTTGATGCCGACAATGGCGACGAATGCGGCCAGCCCGAAGTCCTTCAGCAACTGGCACGCCGCCGTCGGCATCGCGCCAAACATCTGATGCTTGGACCGTGCCCAGCCGAAAACGAGGCCCGATAGCAGCGCGCCGCCACCAGAACCCAGCGTCAGCGGGATCGAGCCAATGCGCACTACCAGCAGGCCGATCAGCAGGCCCACCAGCACCCCGGCGCCGAAGTAGACGAAGTCGGTCTTCTCGCTGGGTACCAGCTCATAGCCGGCGGTCTTGGCGGCGCGCTTGGTGTCGGCGGGCGTGCCGTAGAACGTGATGATGTCGCCGTGCTGGAGCTTGAGATCGGGCAGCAGCGGCAGGGGGTGGTCATAACGTTCGATCCGTTCGACATACACACCATGTCGCATCTCGCGCCCTACATCGGCCACGATCTCGGCCAGCGTCTTGTTGTTCATGCCCTTGAGCGTGAACACTGAACGGCGCGTCTGCATCACCATGCCCATGCCTTCGGCATCGGCTACTTCCTCGCCGATCAGGAGCGCCGTGGGAACCATGGCGTCGCGCCGGCCCACCAGCAGCACCAGGTCACCGGCTTCGAGCAGGGTGTCCTGCGTGAACTCGAAGGGCTTGCCACCGCGCTGGAGCTTTTCCACGGTGATCAGGTCTTCGCCGCCAACCTCGATGTCCTTGACCGTCTTGCCCGCCGCGTTGCTGACCCGGAACAGCCGGCCAACCAGGCGCGGCAGCGCGCCGGCCTGGCCCGGTCCGAACTGCGGCAGCCCCCCGTGCATGGCGGCCTCGACCTTCTTCGAGTCGGTCTTGAGGTCGGCCCCCATGAAGCGCGGCAGGATATTCACGCAGACGATGATCGCGCCGAGCGAGCCGAACACATAGGTCACCGCGTAGCCGATTGCCACATTGGCCTGCAGGGTCTTGACCTGGTCGGGCGGCAGGCCCAGCTTGGTGATGGCGTCGCCGGCGGTACCGATGATGGCGGACTGCGTCATGCCACCGGCGGCCAGCCCCGCGGCAATGCCCTTGTCGAGATGGAAGATCTTTGCCAGCACCACGACCGTGACCAGGCCGGCTACGGCCATGAACACGGCCATCGCAATCTCGCGCAACGAGCTGCGGTTCAACGAGTTGAAGAACTGCGGGCCGCTTTCATAGCCGACCGCGTAGATGAACACCGCAAACATCACGGCCTTCACGCCATTGTCGATCTCGACCCCGACCTGGCTGATGACCACGGCCGCCAGCAGCGATCCAGCCACGCCGCCGAGCTGGAACTTGCCGAACGTGATCTTGCCGATGGCATACCCGATGGCCAATGAGAGGAACAGCGCCGACTCGGGTGACTTCTGGAAGATGGTGTGCAACCAATCCATGGGACCTCCTGTAAAGCGATGACACGGGTTACGGGGGCGCGTGCCCGGATACTTGTGGTGTCCGGACACGCCGGCACAGCTACATCGGCGCCATGGCAAGCGGGCCGGGCGGCACGCCAATGCCAGGCAGCAGAAAATCGGTTCGGATGGTCGGGCTACGGGATGGCACAGTCCGGGCGCTGCGCGGTGACGTGACGGACGAGCGGGCCGCGGCAATGCCGCTGCTCGTCGCCTGCGGCGCGAACGTCACGTTCCTGAAATGGTGGTCGAGGCGGACCCCGGTCTGGCCGATCATGCGCGCGGCAATCGGGGTGCCGCATATGCCGCCCCGCCGGAATGGGCCGGCCGGGAAGGCGCCGAGCGCATGGCCAACGGCCAATGCGAGGAACGGCGCAATCTCCGGTTGACCGGCTAGCAGGGTGGAAACGGATTCCATGGCGCGGCGCGGGCCTCCCTATGGCTCATGGCAAGCCATACGGCAGATCCGCAGGCGGCGTGAGGCATTATCCGCGTGGGGCGCCCGCGCGCGTACTGAAAGCTTTTGATTGCGAATTAAACGCATTGACATCGCGAAATGCGCGATGCCTTTCGTGCACGCTCAGTTTCCCGATCACTTGCCGCTATTGAGCCGGTCCTGGATGTGCTTTGCACGGGCATCCGATCCTGGATGCGAACTCAGCAGGCTCGACTTGCCGCCATCGAGCTTGGCCAGTTTCTGGAATGCGGTCACCAGTGCCTGGCGGTTGGCGCCATTCTTCGTCAGCAGGTCGAATGAATAGTCGTCGGCCTCGCTTTCCTGTTTCTGCGAGAACTGTGCGTTGATGAACGTTTCGCCAAGTTCGCCGATTTGCGATGACGACAATGCCGTCAGCGTGGCACTGCCGGTCGAACCGAGCAGTCCACGTGCGGCGGCAGTGGTGTAGGCCACCTGCATGGCCCGCTTGGTGTGTCCCAGCGCGACGTGGCCAATTTCGTGGCCCAGCACGCCACGCACTTCATCATCGCTCATCAGATCCATCAGGCCGCTGTACACGCGCACGCAGCCATTGGCCATGGCCCATGCATTCACGTCCTTGGTCACGTAGACCTTGGCATCGAGTGGCAGCCCGGTATTCTGCAGGCCGCTCATGATTGTCACGAGCCGTTTCGCATAGGTGCTGTCGGCTGTGGCAAGCGTGTTCTTCTTGTCCATCTCGGCGCACGACTGGTCTGACAGTTGCTTGACGTTGGCGTCGCTGAGCGAGGCGGCGGAGAACAGGCTGCCGCCTGCCTGGGTCAGGCCGTCCATATTGGCACCGGCGCAGCCGGCCAGCAGTGCAGCGCAGCCAATGGCCGCCGCGGTAGCAGTAAGGCGCTTCATCTTCGTTCCCTGGATTGACTGTTGAAGTCTGTTGATGTTGTGGATGTTCTGGCGCGTCGGCATAGGGATCCCTGTTGGCAGGGCTCCCGTCACCGCAGCGTAAAAGGATAAGCAAGCGATTGGGCACTTGCCAGCGGTTTATGTCTGACACAGCCAACGGCATTACCCCAGCAGATTCAGAGTCGTCTTATGGCGTAGGGTTCGCAAGTGCGGCGCAATGGTGTGATGCCACGCAAATCCCATTCCAAACATCGTCATCCGCATGTCTCGCTGCTGACCGGCACGGGCCTGCATGTCCTCGACGAACTGCCGCTGACCGATGTCGCCAGCACGCTTGACGCGCGCACCGAACTCGCCATGTGCCTTTGTGCATTGATCGATGCGCATGCGGATAGCGCAATGCCACGCGTCATCCCCCAGACGCTGTCATTGATCCGGCGCTACCGCTTGCGGCGCTTGTCCGTCGACCACCTGATGCGTGCGCTGGTGGCGCTGGACCAATGCGTGGAGATCCTGGTGCGCGACCGCACCGATGGCGAACCGGCGGGAATTTCCGTGACGGCACAGCAGTCTGGCGAACGCTGAATTGAAGAACTTACAGACAACGGATTGCCTGATTTCGACGTCGCGTAATTCTGTTCAAACGGCAACGTGAAACGGCCGCGCGCACGGGAAACAACGCGGAAACCCGCACAGGAAGCCGTACACGATCCGATGATGCCGCCTATACTCGACGAGTAAATGCGTACTTACTACAGCGCCATTGGAGGGCAACCCATGACGCATAAGCAGACGGTGCGGTCGCGTGCCGCGCATGAAGAGTTCGTCGATCCCGCGTATCCCGTGCTCAGGCAAATGCGCCGTGAGTTGGTAATCGACCTCCGTCGCGCCATTCATGAGCGCGGCTGGAATGAGACCGAGGCCGCCGCTGCGTTGCATGTCGGGCGGCCGCGCATTGCGGCAATCAATGAGGAGCGGTGGCAGACCTTTACGCTTGAGCTGCTGCTCACGCTTGCAATCCGTGTTGGGCTGGCGCCGCGGCTGACGTATGCCCATGATCGCAATGTGGTCGCATTGCGGCAGGGTGCGCAAGGGCCCGTCAACGGACCGAAGGTCGCGCATTCGTGAACTTCACTGGTATCGAAACGGCAGGAAATCTGCGAGGAGCTGGTGCCCGGGGTCGGACTCGAACCGACACGCCTTGCGGCGGGGGATTTTGAGTCCCCTGCGTCTACCTGTTTCACCACCCGGGCATGGGCTTGGCGATGTACGAGAATGCACATCGCGCGACGATGAGCCGCAGATTATGCCGCAATTCTCTGGGCAGGACAACCACGAGGGCGTCACGGCAGTTGCGGTAGGATTACGCGCAACCGCGCCATGCGGTGTCGCCGCGCGTTTCCTGTCCGGAGCCGAGAGCCATGTCCGCCCAGCCGACCCTCGATGCCAACCCCGCCGCCAGCCTGGCCACGCTGGCCGCCTTGCCCTCGCAGGATCCTGCGTTCTATGCGCGCGCCTACAACAATCGCGCGAACGTGCCCGACAATGCAGTGCATATGGCCCGCTGGGCCGCCGATTCGGCGCTGGTGCGCGCGGGGATGGTGACGTTTTTCGAGAACCTTGCCTATGGCGATGCCGATTCGCCGCTTGCGGCAACCGAAACCCTCGACTATTTTCCTGCCGCTTCGCACGACGACGATGCGCCGCCACCGTTGCTGGTTTTCCTGCACGGTGGTTACTACCGCGCGCTGGACAAGCGCGATCACAGTTTCGTAGCCAGTATTCCCACGCGCCGTGGCGTGTCGGTGGCGGTGGTCAACTACGCGCTGTGTCCGGCCGTGACCGTGCAGACGATTGTCTGGCAGGTGATGCAGTCCGTGGCATGGCTCTATCGCGAGGCCGAGCGGCTAGGGCACGACCGCAACCGGATCTTCCTGGCCGGGCATTCGGTGGGCGGCCATCTGGTGACCATGCTGATGGCGGCGTTGTGGCCGCAGTTTGCCGCCGATTTGCCGGCGGACCTGATCAAGGGCGGCCTGTCGATCAGTGGCATCTACGACCTCGAGCCGCTGCGTCGCGCCGATTTCCTGCAGGTCGACCTGCGGCTGACTGAAGCCGATGTGGGGCGGTTGTCGCCGGCTTTCATGGTGCCGGCCACACGCGCCCCGCTGCTGACCGCCGTGGGCGAGACCGAATCAAGCGAGTACCAGCGCCAGAATGCGTTGATCCGCGCCGCATGGCCGGACAATGCACGCGAGAATATCCCGTTGCCGGGGCGTCACCATTTCAACGCGATGGATGACCTGATGCGCGACGACAGCGCACTGTCGCGAGCCTTGCTGGGAATGATCGCGGGAGTTTGAATTCCTGCGCATTTCAGTCCTTCAACTCCAGCACTTTCAGCAATGACGACGTATCGTCATTGCCCCAGCCCTGCTGCATCAGTTCGCCAAGCTGCGTTGCCGTGGCACGCATCGCAGGCAGGTCCAGTCCGATCTCGCCGGCTATATCGGCGGCCAGGCCAAAGTCCTTGGCATGCAGGCGCGACTCGATGCCGGCCGCGAAGTCCCGCGCCACCATCTTGGGCCCCATCATGTCGAGCATGCGGCTGCCGGCCATGCCGGTCGACATCGCCTGGAATACTTTGTCCGTATCGACGCCCTGTGCGCTGGCAAAGCGCATGGCTTCGGCAATGGCTTCGATATTGACCACCTGGGCGATCTGGTTGCAGAGCTTGGCTACCTGACCCGCACCGTGGTCGCCGATATGCGTGATGGTCTTGCCCAGGCATGACAGTAGCGGCCGCACCTTTTCAAGGTTCTCCGCCTTGCCGCCGACCATGATGGTCAGCGTGGCGGCCTGTGCGCCCATCGTTCCGCCCGAGACCGGGCAGTCGAGCGCCTCGATCCCGTTGGCGGCCAGCGCTTGCGCAATCTCGCGCGTGACGATCGGCGAGATCGTGCTGTGATCGACGCAGATGGTGCCCGGCGTCGCACCTTCGATCGCGCCGTCCTTGCCGAGCAGAACTTCGCGTACGTCCTCGGACGATGTCACATTGGTGAATACCACGGCTGCACCACGCGCCGCCTCGGCGGGCGTGAAAAACGGCTCGGCGCCCAGTTTGCGCGCGGCGTCGGCGGCCTCGGGGCGTCGTACGAATGCGCGCACTGTATGTCCGGCGCGAATCAGATGGCTCACCATCGGCGTGCCCATCGCGCCCAGGCCGATAAATGCCACGGTAGTCATGGATGCTTTCTTCCCGGTAAATATGGTTACTTGGCCGCGAGCCGCCACAGCGACGTGACTTCCGCCTTGCGCGCCGCGAACAGCGGGTCTTCCGCGTCGGCAGCCTTCGGATGACGCGGGCGGATATCGGAGCGGCCCAGCACCTTCAGGCCGGCCGCATCGATCCAGCCCAGCAGTTCATCACGTGAACGCAGCCCCAGATGTTCGGCGAAGTCCGACAGGATCAGCCAGCCCTGGCCAGCCGGTTCCAGATGCGCGGCCAGGCCATCCAGGAATCCGCGCAGCATGCGGCTGTCGGGATCGAATACCGCATGCTCGATCGGCGAGCTCGGCCGGGCCGGTACCCACGGCGGGTTGCAAACGATCAGCGGGGCCAGGCCCGCGGGGAACATGTCGGCGTCGATGATTTCGACCTGGTTGTCGAGGCCAAGTCGCGCAATGTTCTCGCGCGCGCAACCGAGTGCGCGCGGATCCTGGTCGGTGCCCACCACGCGCTTGACACCGCGTTGCGCCAGCAGCGCGGCCAGCACGCCGGTGCCGGCGCCAATATCGAATGCGAGCGCGGTCGAGGGCAGGGGCTCCTTGGCCACCAGTTCGATATATTCGCCACGTACCGGCGAAAACACGCCGTACCACGGATGGATACGCTCGCCGAGCACGGGAATCTCGACCCCCTTCTTGCGCCACTCGAACGCGCCGATCAGGCCCAGCAGCTCGCGCATCGATGCCACGTAGGGCACGTCGCCTGCGCCATAGACCAGTTCGCACGCCTCGTGCACGTCGGGCGCACGGCGCAGCGGCACCACATGGCCGGCCTCGAACGGCAGCAGCAGCATGCCCAGCGTGCGCGCGCGCTGCGACTGGGCCAGGCGGTGCTTGTGGAACGCTTCGGTGATGCTGCCCGGCGCCTTGCCGGCGTTACGCGACTTGCGCTGGGGTTTGCGGTCGACCCGCCGCGCCATGGCCTGCAGCAACTGGCGCGCATTCTGGAAGTCGCCGCGCCAGAGCAGGGCGGTACCTTCGCTGGCCAGACGGTAGGCGGTATCGGCAGGCGTCTGGTCGTCGGCGATCACTACGCGCTTTGGCGGCGGCAGGCCGGCCTCGGAGCGCCACAGCGCGCTGTGCTCGGCGCCGTCCTCGGTCCAGTGGATCGTCGGGAGGGATTCGTTTGCGGACATATAGTAATTAGCAGGGGCCACGTGGCTTACAGTTCGTAAGCCTCGTGGTCGCCGGACATGGCCTGTTCCACAAGCTTGCGGTTCAGCGTCGGCGAGAACAGTTCGATAAATGTATAGACAAAGCTGCGCAGATACGCGCCTTGCTTGACAGCGAGGTGGGTGACGTTGGTGCCGAACAGATGGCCGGCCGGCAGGCCGCGCAGGTTGCGGTCGCGCTCGGGATCATAAGCCAGGCCGGCCACGATGCCGACACCAAGGCCGATTTCCACGTAGGTCTTGATCACGTCGGCATCGATGGCCTCCAGCACGATGTCCGGCTGGAGCTGGCGCAACTCGAAGGCCTTGTCGATCTTGGGCCGGCCCGCGAAGTTCACGTCATAGGTGATCAGCGGAAAGGTGGCCAGGTCTTCCAGCGTCAGGTGCTTCTTTTCCAGTAGCGGGTGATCGGGTGGCGTAATCACCATATGCTGCCACTGGTAGCCCGGCAACGACACCAGGCTCTTGTCGCCTGAAATACCCTCGGTGGCGATGCCCAGGTCGGCCTGGTCATGCAGGATCATGTCGGCAATCTGCGCCGGATTGCCCTGCTGGATCGACAGCCGCACCTTCGGGTAACGCTTGGTGAACTCGCCAATCACGCGCGGCAGGGCATAGCGAGCCTGCGTGTGGGTCGTGGCAATCGTGAAGTTGCCTTGATCCTGCGCAGCGTAGTCCTTGCCGACCCGCTTCAGGCTTTCCACCTCCTGCAGGATCTTCTCGACCGATGTCAGGATGCGGCGGCCAGGTTCGGTCAGGCTGCGGATTCGCTTGCCATGACGGGTGAAGATATCGACACCCAGTTCTTCCTCGAGCTCGATAATGGCCTTGGAAACACCCGGTTGTGATGTATAGAGCGCTTTTGCGGCCTCGGTCAGGTTGAAGTTCTGACGGACGGCCTCACGCACGAAGCGAAACTGGTGGAGATTCATATAACTTCGCTCGTATAAACAAACAACTTCTTATTAGTTTGAGATATGAGGCGAGTTTATTACGATTCTCGAACTTTGTTAAACGTTCGCCTGCCCGCATTGCGTCCGCGCCCAGCCTGAAAAGGTGGAGCCGGCACCACCGGAGCAAGGCGCAGTCGAGAAACCCCCGAATGTCCCTCGCCTATACCGTTTCCGGTTTGCTGGTAGGTCTCCTGGTCGGTCTGACCGGGGTTGGCGGGGGTTCGCTCATGACGCCGCTGCTGACGCTGCTGTTCGGCTTCTCGCCGGCCACGGCGGTTGGC
Organism: uncultured Cupriavidus sp.; assembly: GCA_963543405.1. Lineage (GTDB taxonomy): Bacteria > Pseudomonadota > Gammaproteobacteria > Burkholderiales > Burkholderiaceae > Cupriavidus. The sequence goes on along the minus strand of CAUUBQ010000007.1, from coordinate 159,975 downwards.
ACCGACCTGGCGTTCGCCGCGATCACCAAGGGCTTCGGCACCATCGCGCATCGCGCGCACGGCCATGTGCAGTGGCAGGTGGTGCGCCGGCTGTGCATCGGTAGCCTGCCCGCCGCGCTGGCCGCGATCCTGGTGCTCAAGAGCGCCGGTGAGCTCAATGCGCAATGGCTCCATGCGATCCGCCTGACGATCGGCGTGTCGGTGCTGCTGACGGTGCTGTCGCTGCTGTTCCGCAAGCAGATGCTGGCGTGGCTGGAACGCAACCCGCGCTTCCAGCTCGAAGGCCGCGCGCAGGTGGTGGCAACGGTGGTGGTCGGCGCCGTGATCGGCGTGCTCGTGACCGTATCGTCGATTGGTGCCGGCGCCGTGGGCGCGACGCTGATCCTGCTGCTGTATCCCCATATGAAGCCGGCCGAAGTGGCTGGCACCGATATCGCCTATGCCGTGCCCCTCACGGCCGTGGCTGGTCTGGGCCACGTGTGGCTCGGTACCGTCGACTGGAATCTGTTGCTGGCGCTGCTGGTGGGCTCGATCCCCGGCATCTGGCTCGGTGCGCAACTGTCGCGGGCGCTGCCCGAACGGCTCGTGCGCGCCGCACTGGCGACCACGTTGACTTTAGTCGCCATCAAACTCGTTTCCTAAGCATTCAACGAATACTGAACGGACCCACACCATGTATCAGTACGATCAATACGACCAGCGCATTGTCCAGGAACGTGTCGCACAATTCCGCGACCAGGTGCGTCGCCGCCTGTCCGACGAACTGACCGAGGAAGAATTCCTGCCGCTGCGCCTGCAGAACGGCCTGTACATGCAGCGGCACGCCTACATGCTGCGCGTGGCCATTCCGTACGGCCTGCTGGCTTCGAAGCAGCTGCGCATGCTGGCCCATATCGCGCGCGAGTACGACCGCGGCTATGGCCACTTCTCGACGCGCCAGAACATCCAGTACAACTGGATGGATCTCGAGCGCGTGCCTGACGTGCTCGCCGACCTGGCCAGCGTGGAAATGCACGGCATCCAGACCTCGGGCAACTGCGTGCGCAACATCACCACCGACCAGTTTGCCGGCGTGACGCCGGACGAATCGGTGGACCCGCGCGTGCTGGCCGAACTGCTGCGCCAGTGGAGCACGTTCCAGCCCGAATTCGCGTTCCTGCCGCGCAAGTTCAAGATCGCCATTTCGGCAACCAAGGACGACCGCGCCGTGGTGCAGATGCACGATATCGGCATCTACGCGTACCAGAACGCGGAGGGCGAAACGCGCCTGCGTATCCTGGCCGGCGGTGGCCTGGGCCGCACGCCGATCCTGGGCACCATCATCAAGGAAGACCTGCCGTGGCAGCACATGCTGACCTACGTGGAGTCGGCCATCCGCGTGTACAACCGCTACGGTCGTCGCGACAACAAGTACAAGGCCCGCATCAAGATCCTGGTGAAGGCCATCGGCGCCGAGAAGTTTGCCGCCGAAGTGGAAGAAGAGTGGCAGCACAGCAAGGACGGCCCGGGCACGCTGACGCAGGTCGAGTTCGATCGCGTGGCGCAGTACTTCCAGCCGCCCGCCTATGACAAGCTGGCCGATACCGACGCCTCGTTCGAGAAGCACCTGCTGGAAAACAAGGCGTTCGCACGCTGGGTGAGCCGCAGTGTGCGCGCCCACAAGGTGCCGGGCTACGCCTCGGTCACACTGTCGACCAAGCCTGGTCCCGTGTCGCCCCCGGGTGACGCCACGGCCGAGCAGATGGATACCGTGGCCGACCTGGCCGACCGCTTTGGTTATGGCGAACTGCGCGTTGCGCACGAGCAGAACCTGGTGCTGCCCGACGTCAAGAAGCACGACCTGTTCGCGCTTTGGGAAGAAGCCAAGAAGGCTGGCCTGGCCACGGCCAATATCGGCCTGCTGACCGACATCATCGCCTGCCCGGGCGGCGACTTCTGCTCGCTGGCAAATGCCAAGTCGATTCCGATCGCGCTCGGCATCCAGGAGCGTTTCGACGATCTCGACTACGTCCATGACCTTGGCGAGATCTCGCTGAACATCTCCGGCTGCATCAACGCATGCGGTCATCACCACGTTGGCAATATCGGCGTGCTTGGCGTCGACAAGGACGGCTCCGAGTGGTACCAGGTCACGCTGGGCGGTGCCCAGGGCAACGACTCGGCCATCGGCAAGGTCATCGGCCCGTCGTTCAGCGCCGACGAAATGCCCGAGGTGGTGTCGCGCATCATCGACACTTTCGTGGCCAACCGCGCCGGCGACGAGCGCTTCATCGAAACGTTTGCACGTATTGGTATCGCCCCGTTCAAGGAACGCGTGTATGCCGACAAGCAACGTGAAGAACGCGCCGAAGCCTGAGGAACGGAGAGACTGAACATGGCAAAGATCATTCAACTGCAACGCGACGACGCGGGCCAATTCCGTCCGGTGATCGTGGAAGACAACTGGACCGTGCTGCGCGCAACCGAAGCGCAACCGCTTGACGAAGCCGCCATCGCGGCTGCGGCCCAGGGCAGCGCCGCGGTGCTGTTCCCGCTGTCGGCATGGAAGGCCAACGCGGCCCTGCTGGCCGGCCGCGACAAGGCCATCACCGGCGTGTGGCTGGCTCCCGAGGACGAACCGGGCGACGTCGAGGCGTTGCTCGAGCAGGTTTCGCTGGTGGCGGTGGACTTCCCGGTGTTCCGCGATGGCCGCGGCTTCTCGTCGGCCTATCTGCTGCGCACGCGCTACCACTGGGCCGGGCAGCTGCGCGCCATCGGCGACGTGCTGCGCGACCAGCTGAACTTCATGAAGCGCTGCGGCTTCGACGCATTCGCGGTGCGTGCGGACAAGAACATCGACGATGCACTGAAGGGCTTCACCGAATTCACGGTGGCCTACCAGGCGTCGGTGGACGAACCGCTGCCGTTGTTCCGTCGCGCACGCGCCGACGTCACGACGCAAGGCACGGCATGAGCGCCGTGATTTCCGAGATCCCCGTCGTCGACGGATCGGTATCGTCGCTGCGCCCCCCAGCGCTGTGGACGAAGCCGGTCTACACGGGCTCGGTGGAGGCGCTCGAAGCCAAGGAGCGCGCGCTGGCCGAACGTCTGTCCGGCATTGCGGCACGCTTTTTTCGTGCTCGCTTTGCCACGAGCCTGGCTGCCGAAGACATGGTGCTGACCGACGCGATCCTGCGCGGCGGCGACGCGGTGCGTACCGGCGTGCGCGTGTTCACGCTGAACACGGGTCGCCTGCATGCCGAGACGCTGGCCGTGCTGGACCAGGTGGAAGCGCACTATGGCTACACCATCGAGCAGTTCACGCCCGATCAGGAAGCGGTGGATAACTACCTGCGCAATAACGGCCTGAACGCGTTCTATGACAGCGTCGACCTGCGCAAGAGCTGCTGCGGCATCCGCAAGGTGGAGCCGCTGAACCGCGCGCTGTCGCACGCCGATGCATGGATGACGGGCCAGCGCCGCGAGCAGGCCGTGACGCGCGCCGAACTGCCGTTCGAAGAACTCGACGAAGCGCGTGGCATTCCCAAGTTCAATCCGCTCGCGGACTGGACCGAGGCCGAGGTGTGGGCCTACCTGGAGCGCCACAACGTACCGGTCAACGCGCTGCACGCCAAGGGCTACCCCAGCATTGGCTGCGAGCCGTGTACGCGGGCCGTGAAGGCTGGCGAAGACGTACGCGCGGGCCGTTGGTGGTGGGAGAGCAAGGACTCGAAAGAGTGCGGCCTCCACGAGCAGAACATCAAGCACTGAACAGAATAACTGAGGCCAGAACGACATGGGCATCATGAACGACATCGCAGAAGCAGGCGTCACCGCCAACGTGGAACACCTGCTCCAGGTCCAGAACGACCACCTCGACCGGCTCGAAGCCGAATCGATCTACATCATCCGCGAGGTGGTGGCCGAGTGCCGCAACCCGGCGCTGCTGTTTTCGGGCGGCAAGGATTCGATCGTCATGCTGCACCTGGCGCTCAAGGCATTCCGCCTGGGCGAGCGCAAGGTGGAGCTGCCGTTCCCGCTGGTTCATATCGACACCGGCCACAACTATCCGGAAGTGATCACGTTCCGCGACCAGCGCGTGGCCGAACTCGGCGCGCGCCTGGTGGTGGGTCACGTGGAAGATTCGATCAAGCGCGGTACCGTGCGCCTGCGCAAGGAAACCGATTCGCGTAACGCCGCGCAAGCGGTGACGCTGCTGGAAACCATCGAGGCCCACAAGTTCGATGCGCTGATGGGCGGTGCCCGTCGTGACGAAGAGAAGGCGCGCGCCAAGGAACGCATCTTCTCGTTCCGCGACGAATTCGGCCAATGGGATCCCAAGGCACAGCGCCCCGAGCTGTGGAGCCTGTACAACGCGCGCATGGCGCAAGGCGAGCAGATGCGCGTGTTCCCGATCTCGAACTGGACCGAGCTCGACGTGTGGCAGTACATCGCCCGCGAAAACCTGGCGCTGCCGCCGATCTACTACGCACACCAACGCGAAGTGGTGCGCAAGAACGGCCTGCTGGTGCCGGTAACGCCGATCACGCCGAAGCAGGATGGCGATGTCAGCGAAGTCCTGTCGGTCCGCTTCCGTACCGTGGGCGATATCAGCTGCACGTGCCCCGTGGCCAGTGTCGCGGCGTCGCCGGTGGAGATCATCGCCGAGACCGCGGTGACCGAGATCACCGAGCGTGGCGCCACGCGCATGGACGACCAGACCAGCGAAGCATCGATGGAACGCCGAAAGAAGGAAGGCTACTTCTAACACCGGACGCCAGGTAAAGAACAGGAAAGATCATATGTCGCACCAATCTCAACATCAGGGTCTGCTGCGTTTCATCACGGCCGGTTCCGTCGATGATGGCAAGAGCACGCTGATCGGCCGTCTGCTGTTCGACAGCAAGGCCGTGTTGTCCGACCAGCTGACCGCGCTGGCCAATGCCAAGAACAAGCGCACGGCCGGCGAGCAGATCGATTTCTCGCTGCTGACCGATGGCCTCGAAGCCGAACGCGAGCAGGGCATCACGATCGACGTGGCGTACCGCTATTTCTCGACCGCGCAGCGCAAGTTCATCATTGCCGATACGCCGGGCCACGAACAGTACACGCGCAACATGGTGACGGGCGCCTCGACGGCCCACGCCGCGATCGTGCTGGTCGATGCCACGCGCGTGACGGTGACCGATGGCCGCGCCGAACTGCTGGCCCAGACCAAGCGTCACTCGGCAATCCTGAAGCTGCTGGAACTGCAGCACGTGATCGTTGCCGTGAACAAGATGGACCTGGTCGACTACAGCGAACAGCGTTTCAACGAGATCCGCACCGCCTACACCGAGCTGGCCACGCAACTGGGCCTCAAGGACGTGACGTACGTGCCGGTCTCGGCGCTGCGCGGCGACAACATCGTGCATGCCAGCGATGCAATGCCGTGGTATCAGGGCGAGCCGCTGTTGCCGCTGCTGGAAGCGCTGCCGGTGGAAGATCCGGCGCCGGAAGGCGATGCCGCGTTGCGCTTCCCGGTGCAACTCGTGGTGCGCCAGGACGGTTCCGCAGCCGACGACTTCCGTGGCTACGCTGGCCGTGTGGAAGCCGGTACCGTACGCGTGGGCCAGAAGCTGCGCGTGCTGCCCGCCAACCGTGATGCCGTGGTGGCCGAGGTGCTGACGCCGAACGGCTCGTCCGATTCGGCCAATGCCGGCGACACGGTGACCGTGCGCCTGGCCGAAGATGTCGATGTGTCACGCGGTGATATGTTCGTGGCGGCCGATGCCACGGCCACGTCGGCCAAGAAGCTGACCGCCGACCTGTGCTGGTTTGACGATGAATCGCTGAACCCGTCGCGCAAGTACGTGCTCAAGCACACCACGGCCAGCGTGTTCGCACGCGTGTCGTCGGTGGATCGCGTGCTCGACGTGCATACGCTGTCGCACGAGACCGGTCGCCACGAGATCAACCTGAACGACATTGGTTCGGTACAGATCTCGCTGCAGAAGCCGATCGTGTGCGATACCTATGGCGATAACCCGGCCACGGGCGCATTCGTGCTGATCGACGAAGCCACCAATCATACGGTGGCGGCGGGCATGATCCGTGCGTATGCCTGATATGGTCCGGCGTGGACAGCAAGCGTAACGGTGATGCAGATGAACTCGCAAAAGGGAAAGTCGATGGGCAAGGTGTACCTGATTGGTGCAGGTCCTGGTGCGGCTGACCTCATTACGGTGCGTGGTGCACGACTGCTGGGCGAGGCCCAGGTCGTGCTGCACGATGCGCTGGTGTCTCCCGAGATGCTGGCCTGGTGTCCCCAGGCCGAACTGATCGAAGTGGGCAAGCGCTGCGGGCAGCGTTCCACCGCGCAGCTGTTCATCAATCGCCAGATCGTGGACCTGGCCACCAAGCACGAACGCGTGGTGCGCCTGAAGGGCGGCGACCCGATGCTGTTCGGCCGTGCCGACGAGGAGTTGCAGGCGCTGGAAGCCGCTGGCATCGAATACGAAGTGGTGCCCGGCATCACCGCGGCGCTGGCCGCTGCCAGCGCGATTGCACGGCCGCTGACCAAGCGTGGCGTGTCGCGCAGCGTGGCCTTTGCCACACAGGCCAAGGCCGCCGATGCGGTGGACGTGGAGGCAGACGTCAAGGCCGACACGATCGTCTACTACATGGGACGCGACCAGGCGGCGAATATCGCCGCACAGCTGATTGCTCGCGGCAAGCCGGCTTCAACCCCTGCCTGGGTGGTGGAAGCGGCAACCACCTCGAAGCAGCGCAGCCAGCAGTTCACGCTGCGCCAGATGGCGGCCGGCGAAGCTGCGCGCTGGATGGACCCGGTGCAACCAAGCCTGCTGATGATCGGCGAGGCGTTGGGAACCCGGGCGACCGAAATCGTGGAAGCGGAACGCGCCGCCTGAGGTTCGTCGACCGGAAACAAAAAGGCCAGAGTTCGCTCTGGCCTTTTTTGTTCTTGCGTTGCTAACCGGTGGTTTGCTCCCCTCGCCCGCTTGCGGGAGAGGGGCCGGGGGAGAGGGCCAGCGTGCAATATGCCGCGATGGCATCGAGCACGCTATCCACTTCACCAACCGCTGAGGAAGCGCGAATCTCGACCGAAGGGTGCTTCGCCCGGCATTCCTCGACCAGCACCGGAAAATCGCGCCGCAGGTGCCCGCCCTGGCCAAAGAACACTGGCACCACGGTGATTGCAGCCACGCCGGCGCCAGCCAGTTCGTCGATGGAATCCGCCAGCGAAGGCGTCATCAACTCCAGGAACGCCAGTCTTACCGCGCAATCGGGCAGCAGCGCCGACAGCTTGGCATGCAGCCGGTCGAACGGTTCGCGCCAGCGCGCATCGCGCGCGCCGTGGCCAAACAGGATCAGTCCCTGGCGTGCGTGCATGGTCAGTGACGGTCAACCCAGCGCAGCGCCGAAAGCGCAACGGTCAGGTAAAGCGTTCCGGGTACCAGCGCCGAGACGATAGGCGGCCAGGTATGCAGCAGGCCAACGTGCGAGAACAGCGTGTTGGACAGATGGAACGACAGGCCCAGCATGATGCCGCCGAACACCTTCACGCCCACCGCGCCGGCGCGCGCGTGCAGGTAGGCGAACGGCAGGGCCAGCGCGACCATCACGAACAGCGTCAGCGGGTAGACCACCTTCTTCCAGAATGCAATCTCGTAGCGCTGCGTGTCCTGCTTGTTGTCGCGCAGGTGGCGGATATAGCGGAACAGGTCCAGTGTCGACATCCGCTCCGGCGTGACCAGCAGCACCGACAGGATTTGTGGCGTCAACTCGGAGTGCATCACCATGTTCGGGAACGTCACCTGCTCGGCGCGGAAGTCCGGCGCCAGCGCGTCACGCGAAGCAGGCGGCTGGCCTGCCTGTGCCACCGATTTGCCGTCACGCAGTTCGATAAAGCGGGTTTCGCTTACATCATTGAGCTGCCATTGCTGCCCGCCCTGATAGCGGCCCTCCTTGGCCACGCGAATCACACGCAACTGGTAGTCGCTGTTGAATTCGTAGATCGTGATGCCACTGATCGACTGGTCGGCCTTCAGGCCCTGCACATTGACGAACCGCGTGATCTCACCCGATGCACCAGGCGTTGGATCGCGGTCGCGGTCCTTGACCCAGACGCCCGAGCGGAAACCCGACGACACCGTCGCGCCAATCGCTTCCAGCTTGATCTTCTGCGCATATTGCTCGGCCGCCGGGCCGATGAACTCGCCGAAGATGAACGTCGTGAGGGCCAGCGGCACCGCGAGCTTGAACAGCGAAAACAGTGCCTGGCGCGTATTCAGTCCCGCCACGCGGAAAATCGTGAACTCGGACTGGCTGGCCAGCTGCGAAAACACATAGATCGCGCTGATCAGCACCGCGATCGGAAGCACCTCGTAGATGCGGGTCGGTGCCTGCAGCATGACGTGGAAGAACGCCACCAGCGACGTATAGCCGCCTTGCACGCTTTCGAGTTCACTGAGCATGTCGAAGAACACGAACAGCGCCAGCACCGCGAACAGGATAAACGCGAAGACACCGTAGATCAGGCGCGCGAAGTAGCGCTCATAGACTGCCAGCACCCTCATGGCTTGCCCCCGTTGGCCTTGCGTTTCAGGCCGAACACGGCGCGCCACCCACCCAGGCTGCGGTTCTGGCGATAGCGGAACATCATCAGCGCACACACGAACACGATCAAATGGATCGGCCAGAGTGCCATCCAGAACGAAAGCGACCCCGAGCGCACCCAGGCCTGGGCCAGGTTGATCAGGTTGCTGTAGGTCAGGTAGATCAGCACGGCAAATACCAGCGGCGTATAGCGGCCCAGACGCGGGTTCACGTACGCCAGCGGGATCGCAATCATCACGAAGTTGAATGCCAGGATCGGCAGCGAGATGCGCCAGAGCAGCTCGCCAAGATTGTCACGCGTGGGGTTGCGGATCAGGTCCAGCGTGTCGCGGTTCTTGGCCGGCAGGTCGGCTTCGGTCTCGGGTGGCTTGTTGTCGACCTTGACCGCATATTTATCGAATTCGAGAATCCGATAGTTAAGCTGACCCGGTACGCCCGCGTAGCGCCGGCCGTTTTCCATCACCACGAGGCGGTCGCCATTCGGTTGCGTCTCGAACTGACCCTGGTGCGACAGCGCCACGCCGATCTTGCCCGCCTCGGAGTTTGCAACAAAAACATTGCGGGCATGCTTCATGTCGGCGTCGATGCCTTCGATGAACAGCACGTAGTTGCCGTTGGCAGGCTCGATGAATCGGCCCGAGGCGATCATCGACAGCACGCCGCGCTGCTGGAAGCGGTCGCGGAACAATGCGCTCTGCTGGTTGGCCCACGGCCAGGCGAACGTGCCCAGCAGCAGCGCCATGATGAAGAACGGCGTGGCGAACTGCATCACCGGCTTGACCAGGTCGCGCAGCGAGATGCCGGCGGAGAACCAGACCACCATCTCCGAGTCCTTGTACCAGCGGGTCAGGACAATCAGCGTCGAGATGAACAGCGTGGCCGACAGCAGGATCGACAGATAGCCGATCGTGGCCAGGCCGATCAGCATCAGCACGTCATTGGGGCTGGCCTTGCCGTTGGCGGCCATGCCCAGGATGCGGATCACGAGCGACGTCAGCATGAACGTCAGCATCACCAGGAACACCGCACCGGCGGTGTAGGCGAGTTCGCGTCGCAGGGCTTGTTGAAAAATCATGCACCAATCGCTTCCGGCTTCCGGCCGGAGCGGGCGATATACCGGGGCCGAGGGACTGGCAGGACCGCGGGCTGTCAGCTTGCAGGATCGGTGGCGGCAGATCGCGGATGAAAATCGCGGATAATAGGGGCTTTCTTTTCGACGAGCCCCTGGAAGGAAGCGCGATGGAATTTAGCACAAAAGCCCTGGATCTGAGCAAAGCCGGCCAAAATGGTTTCCTGGCCACGAAGACCGACTGCCTCGTGGTTGGGCTGTTCGAGGGCCAGAACCTGGCCGGCGTGGCCAAGGCACTGGACGTAGCCACCAAGGGGCTGGTGGCGCGCCTGGTCAAGCAGGGCGACTTCGAAGGCAAGCGCGGCAGCCAGCTGATGCTGCATGAAGTGGCCGGCATCGGTGCCGCCCGCGTGTTGCTGGTGGGACTGGGCAAGGAAGCCGAATTTACCGACAAGGCGTTTGCCGAGGCCGTACGCACCGCCATGCGTGCCCTCGGCGCCACGCGCGCCGCGACGGCTCTCTGGTGCCTGGCTCAGCAGCCGCCGCTGCAGCGCGACGTGGCCTGGGCGGTCATCACCACGATCTCGATCGTGCGCGACGCCGGCTACCGCCTGCTGGAACGCCATCCGGAACTCAAGCGCGCGCCGAAGGGCGCCGCGGCCGACAAGCCGTCGCTGCGCAAGATCGTGCTGGCTGTGGATGCCAACGACGCCAAGGCGGCCACCCAGGCCGTGGTGCGCGGTACGGCGATCGCCAACGGCATGGAACTGACGCGCGACCTGGGCAACCTGCCGTCGAACATCTGCACGCCGACCTACCTGGCCAATGTGGCGCGCGGCATTGCCAAGCGCCACAAGCTCAAGGCCGAGATCCTGGGCCGCAAGCAGATCGAGGCGCTCAATATGGGCGCGTTCCTGGCCGTGACCAAGGGCAGCGTCGAGCCGCCGCAGTTCATCGTACTGCGCTATGACGGCGGCAGCGCCAAGCAGGCGCCCGTGGTGCTGGTGGGCAAGGGCATCACGTTCGATACCGGTGGTATCTCGCTGAAGCCGGGCGAGGGCATGGACGAAATGAAGTACGACATGTGCGGCGCCGCGTCGGTGCTGGGCTCGATCCAGGCCGTGGCCGAGATGGGCCTGAAGCTCAACGTGATCGCCGTGGTACCGACCTGCGAGAACATGCCGGCCGGCAACGCCACCAAGCCGGGCGACGTGGTGGTAAGCATGTCCGGCCAGACCATCGAGATCCTGAACACGGACGCCGAAGGCCGCCTGATCCTGTGCGATGCGCTGACCTATGTGGAGCGCTTCAAGCCGGCTGCCGTGGTCGACGTGGCCACGCTGACCGGCGCCTGCATCATCGCCCTGGGCCATGTGAACAGCGGCCTGTACGCGCGCAGCGACCTGCTGGCGGACCAGTTGCTCGATGCCGGCCGCAAGGCCATGGATACCGCCTGGCGCCTGCCGCTGGACGACGAGTACCAGGACCAGCTCAAGTCCAACTTCGCCGATATGGCCAATATCGGCGGCCGTCCGGCCGGCAGCGTGACCGCGGCCTGCTTCCTGGCGCGCTACACCGAGAAGTACGACTGGGCCCACCTCGATATCGCCGGTACTGCCTGGAAGAGTGGCGCGGCCAAGGGCGCCACGGGGCGTCCGGTGCCGTTGCTGACGCAGTTCCTGATGGACCGCGCGTCGTAAGCGGTCGGGGAAGGTAGCCGGAAATGACGCGTATCGACTTCCACAGCAACGTGCCGGACACGCTGGCCTATGTCTGCCGCCTGGTTCGCAAGGCCTATGGGGCGGGGCAGAAGGTGGTGGTGTTCGGCGCGCCGCAGCAACTGTCGCAACTGGACGCGCGGCTGTGGTCGTTCTCTCCGCTCGACTTCCTGCCGCATTGCGGGCTCGACAACCCCAATGCGGCGGTGACGCCGATCATTCTGGCCGCTACGCTGGAAGGCGTGCCGCATCACCAGTTGCTGGTCAACATCGCACCTGAAGCACCACCGCAGTTTGCGAGTTTCGAACGGTTGATCGAAGTGGTCGGCGGTTCGGCCGACGCGCGCGACGCGGGTCGCGAACGTTATCGTTTCTATCGTGAGCGTGGCTATCCGCTCACGCACCACGACATCGGGCAGGCCAAAGGAGAATCGGCATGAGCGAACGCACGACATCGCGGGTGATTCCGCGGCTGGGGCCCAATGACAGCGTGCCGTTGCTGACTGAGGTGGTGGAGTTGCCCGACACCGCGTACGAGCCGGCACGGCACCATGCCACGGTCATCGATACCGCCGACATGCCTGAGTCGGGCCTGGTGACCGCGGTAGGGGATATCGAGGTGGGGCCGGAGTCGTCCTCCACCATGGTGGATCCGGCGCCGTTTATCCCCGGAGAAGACGATCTGCGGGCGGTGCGTACGGAGTTGCTGACGCGCGTGATGATGCGCTTCCGCACCGAATGGCCGCAGGTGGTGGAGGCCCATACCGAAGCCACGCTGCAGGCGCGGCTGGCGCCGCTGACCGCGCAACTGGCCAGCGAGCTGACCCAGGCGCTGGAGGCAAGACTGGTGGAGTGGCTCGACGCCACGCTGGAAGAAATCGAAAGAGATCCGGGCGGGATGTAAAAAACGACCGAGTGCCGAGTGTTTTCTCCCCTCTCCCATGAAATGGGAGAGGGGCGGGGGAGAGGGCAGCAGTTCAAATTGCGACATGTGGCAAGCAGAACCGCATTGCCCTCTCCCCCAACCCCTCTCCCGCCGTGCGGGAGAGGGGAGCACACCAACTCAATCAGTAACCGCGCCCTTGCTTGCCGTCGAGGCCAGCTTTGCGAACTTTGCCAGTACGCCACGCGTATAGCGCGGTGCCGGCTGCTTCCAGTTGGCGCGTCGCTTTGCCAGCTCTTCATCGGATACGTTCAACTGCAACATCAGTTGATGCGCATCGATCGTGATCGAGTCACCTTCCTGTACCAGGGCGATGGTGCCGCCCACATGGGCTTCCGGCGCGACGTGTCCGACCACCATGCCCCAGGTGCCACCGGAGAAGCGTCCGTCCGTGATGAAGCCCACCGATTCGCCAAGGCCCTTGCCGATGATGGCCGACGTCGGCGCCAGCATTTCCGGCATGCCCGGGCCACCCTTCGGCCCCAGGTAACGCAGCACGAGAATGTCGCCGGCCTGGATCTTATCGGCCAGGATCGCTTCCATGGCACTCGACTCATCCTCGAACACGCGCGCCGGGCCCGTGATGACCGGGTTCTTCAGGCCCGTGATCTTGGCCACCGCGCCTTCTTCGGCCAGGTTGCCCTTCAGGATGGCCAGGTGCCCTTGCTTGTACAGTGCACGGTCCAGCGGCATGATCACGTCCTGATCGGCGCGCGGCTGGTCAGGTACGTGTTCGAGTTCCTCGGCCAGCGTACGGCCCGTGATGGTCAGGCAATCGCCGTGCAGCAGGCCGGCATTGAGCAGGATCTTCATGACCTGCGGAATGCCGCCCGCGCGGTGCAGGTCGGTGGCCACGTAATCGCCCGATGGCTTGAGGTTGCAGATCACCGGCACACGCAGGCGAATGCGCTCGAAATCATCGATGGTCCATTCCACTTCGGCCGAGTGGGCGATGGCCAGGTAATGCAGCACCGCATTGGTGGAACCGCCCGTGGCCATGATCAGCGACACGGCGTTTTCGATCGATTTGCGCGTGATGATGTCGCGCGGCTTGATGTCCTTCTTGATCGCTTCCACCAGCACGCGGGCCGATTCGGCGGCGCTGTCGACCTTCTCCTGATCCGGGTTGGCCATGGTCGACGAATACAGCAGCGACATCCCGAGTGCCTCGAACGACGAACTCATCGTGTTGGCCGTGTACATGCCGCCGCACGAGCCGGTGCTCGGACACGCGTTCTTCTCCACGCCCTCGAAATCTTCCTGGCTCATGCGGCCGGCAGTGAATTCGCCCACGGCCTCGAACGAGGAAACGATGGTCAGGTCCTTGCCCTTCCAGTTGCCCGGCCGGATGGTGCCGCCATAGACGTAGATGCCCGGCACGTTGGTGCGCGCCAGCGCGATCATGCCGCCCGGCATGTTCTTGTCGCAGCCACCGATCACGACCACCCCGTCCATCCACTGGCCCTGCGCGGCGGTCTCGATGCAGTCGGCAATCACTTCACGCGAGATCAGCGAGTACTTCATGCCCTCGGTACCCATCGACATGCCGTCGGAAATGGTCGGCGTGCCGAAGATCTGCGGGTTGGCGTCCGCTGCCTTGATGGCGTCCACGGCGGCATCGGCCAGGCGCTGCAGGCCCGCATTGCAGGGCGTGATGGTCGAGTGGCCGTTGGCAATGCCCACCATCGGCTTGTCGAAGTCTTCCTTCTTGTAGCCCAGCGCGTAGTACATCGAACGGTTGGGGGAGCGCGCCACGCCTTGCGTGATGTGCTGGGAACGCTTGTTGTAAGCCATGGGAGTCTCTCCGGGGGATGTCTTTGTTGTGCGGAAGAGCATGCGCTTTGCGTTTTAGGGAGTCAAATATATTATTCGAGCGTTATTGAGTCGAAAAACATATCAGTGGAGGTCGAATACCTTGGACCTGCGTCAACTGCGCTACTTCGTCACGGTGGCCGAGGAATTGCACTTCGGCCGGGCCGCGCAACGGCTGGCGATGACGCAGCCGCCGCTGTCGCAACAGATCCAGGCGCTGGAAGAGGAAATTGGTGTCCAGTTGTTCGTCCGCACGCGGCGGTCGGTCATGCTGACCCCCGCGGGGCAGCAGTGGCTGCCCGAAGTGCGGCGCGTGCTGGCCGACGCGGCGGCGCTACCCGGACTGGCCCAGCGGCTGGCGCGTGGCGAGGTGGGATCGCTGGCGCTCGCCTTTGTCAGCACCGCCGACTACGGCATCCTGCCTGAACTGCTGCGGCGTTTTCGTGCCCGGCATCCGGAAGTCCAGCTGCAATTGCGCGAGGCCACCAGCGATGTCCAGCTCGATGCGCTGGTCGACGGCACGATCGACGCGGGGCTGGTCATCCGGCCCCAACTGGCGGTACTGCCGCATGGGGTCTCGTACCTGCCACTGGTGCGCGAACCGCTGGTGCTGGCCGTGCCCGAGGGCTGGCAGCCGCCCGGCAGCAGCGTGGTGCCGGCATCGATCTCGCTGCGCGATGCCGCGCACGAGCCGCTTATCATCTTCCCGCGCCGAAGTGCGCCAGCGTTTTATGACATCATTACGGCCTATTACGCACGCGACGGCCTGACGCCGGTGATTGCCCAGGAGGCCATCCAGATGCAGACCATTGTGAGCCTGGTGTCGGCGGGCATGGGCGTGGCACTGGTGCCTGCGTCGCTATGCAACCTGCGACGCACTGGCGTGTCCTACCTAGCGCTGCGCGATACGGCCCCGGAAATCGAAACGGGGCTGGTCTGGCGCGAGGGCGCGGCCGGTGTGGCACCGGTCCTGCAATCCTTTATCGACATCGCCATGGAACGTGCCGGCGCCATCGGGCTGACGTACAACCGTGGCATAACGGCATAGCGACTCCCGTCGTGCGCTCAACCTATCGACCCTTTTCGTAACGCCATGCTCGTTCATCCGCAATTCGACCCGGTTGCCATTCACCTGGGCCCACTGGCCATCCGCTGGTATGGCTTGATGTACCTGGCCGGTTTCATCATGTTCCTGTGGTTTGGACGCCTGCGCATCAAGCAACCGCATATCGCGGCACGCGGCTGGGTGTCGCGCGACCTCGACGACATGCTGTTCTACGGCGTGCTCGGCGTGATCCTGGGTGGCCGGCTTGGCTACGTGCTGTTCTACAAGCCCAGCTACTACCTGACCCACCCGCTCGAGATCTTCAAGGTCTGGGAGGGCGGCATGGCGTTCCATGGCGGCTTCCTGGGCGTGCTGGTGGCGATGTGGGTATTTGCCAAGGTACGGCGACGCCATTGGATGGAGGTCACCGACTTCATCGCACCAATGATTCCGTGCGGCCTGGCTGCCGGTCGCATCGGCAACTTCATCAATGGCGAACTTTGGGGGCGTCCGACCGACCTGCCGTGGGGCATGATCTTCCCGCAGGCTGGCGACAACATTCCGCGTCATCCGTCGCAGCTGTACCAGTTTGCGGGCGAGGGCGTGGCGCTGTTCATCATCCTGTGGCTGTTCTCGCGCAAGCCGCGGCCGATGGGCGCGGTGTCGGGCGTATTCCTGATTGGCTATGGTGCATTCCGCTTCCTGGCCGAATTCGCGCGCGAGCCGGACACCTTCCTGGGCTTGCTGGCGCTGCGGTTGTCGATGGGCCAATGGCTGAGCCTGCCGATGATCCTGATCGGCGTGCTGATGCTGGTATGGGCGTATCGCAGGCAGGCGAATGGGGCGGCGGCAGGGGCCGCGCGGTAGCTGGTTTAGCTCCCGCTGGACCTGATCGCCTCGATCCGCTGCTTCGTCAGCGGATGTGTCGAGAAGAATCCTTCCTCTTCGTCATCGTTGGCGGCCTGCCTCCGGCCGCCTCCATGCGCGACTTCCAGCTGTTGTAGCGCGTCCGCGAATGCCGACACCGGCAAGCGGTTGTCGCGCAGCACTTCCACTGCAAAGGCATCGGCCTCGCGCTCGTGATCGCGGGAATAGCGTAGCGAGAGCATCGCGGCCGGCACCGTGGCGAGCATCGACGAGATATCGCCAAGGAAGTACGCCGCCAGTGCTCCCACCGCGGACGCCTGGAAGATCTGCTGCAGGCCATGGCGCTGTGTCACATGGCCGGCCTCGTGCGCCAGCACGCCCATCATGCCCGTGCCGGTTCCCACCAGTTTCACGAGTTCGTCGGTGACGACAATGGTGCCGCCCGGCAGCGCCAGGGCATTGGCGCCGATGCGATCGCCCTGGCGGAACAGGATCCGGTAGTCGTGACCCGGATCGGCGGGGCGACGCAGCGCTGCGAAGTTGTCGCGGATGCGTTGCTGCTCGGCCTCGGGCAGCCTGCTTGGCTTGACCAGGCCATGGTCGAGACTGTCGAGCGTGGCGCGGCCCAACTGCAGTTCGATCGACGCCGGTATCGTGCGTGCAACCACCGCCGCGGTCCATGGCAGCAGGTAGTAATACGAGAACACCACGAACACCACCAGCCCCAGCAGCGAGAAGCCGGCCAGCCGCCAGCTGTTCTGGGCACGTGCCACCCAGCCTTCGCGATGGCCCGTGGCGGCCAGCATGGCGTCGAACGCGGCGTGGTCCGTGATCTCGCAATAGGCGCCATCGGCGAACGTCACCAGGCGCGGTCCGCGCTTGATGCGTTCGGAGACACGCAGCGACGCCAGCGGTGCGCGGCGCAACTCTTCACCGCCGGCGTCACGCAGGACCGCCTGCCCATCATCAACGATCAGCACGACTGGATGGGCACGCGACGAGCGCGTATCGAAAAATTGCGCGGCGACCATGGCGATCCGTTATCTCGTCTTGTTCTTATAGCTATAGCGCGATATCGATGTCGTACCAGTCGACCGCCGCATCGCCAAGCGCTCCGACCTGCTGCTGTTCGCCCGCTACGAACTCATCGAGCTGACCGACCGCAAGCATCGTCATGGCTTGCACGCGGTAGCGCGCCGAGCGCACGCGCGCAAACGGATAGAACAGGCCCAGTGTCAACGCGGTCAACACGAGGTTGGTGATGGTGATCAGGAGCAGGCGGCCGGCCTTCACTTCACTACGGAAGCTGTGCGGCGCCAGCGTCGTATGGTTCCAGACCAGGTTCTGCATGCGGGCCTGGAAGAATGGGCCGATCAGCATCAGGCCGGCAAACGTGCCAATGACCATCAGGCCCATGACCAGTCCGATCGCCGCCCGGGAATCGCCCACCGACGCGGCCATACCGCCACCGAGCAGCCCGCCCCCAACCAGGAAGACCAGTACCACGACAGCCGTCAGCAGGTAGACCCGATAGAACGCGCCGACCGTGGCATCGAATGCGAATGGTGCGGTACCGAAGCGCGTGTTGTTGTGCTGGTAGCGCTTGAGTCGCTGGTGCGCGGACGGCGCCAGCAGGTAAAGCGACAGTGCCGTCAGGATCGGCCAGAGCAGGAACACCGAATAGCCGTCGCGGTCAGCGCCAGTGAAAGCGAAGCGCAGTCCGCGATAGCTGGAATTGGCCATGCGAAAGCGCAGCGATCGCACCAGCAGGAACGGAAACGCGACGGCCAGCGCCAAGGCCAGCACGAGTCCCAGTGCCGCGGAAAACTGTGCGGCCAGCTGGTAGACCATGACCAGCATGAAAACGATTGCACGTCCCTTGAGGATGGCTTTCGCATTGCCGTGGTAATCGAACGTTGCGCCATCGAGCTGCGTGCTGCGATAGAAATATTGCAGCGTACGCACCTTGGCCCATGCGGAATAGACGCCGAGCGTGACGATCGTCAGTAATGTGTTGACGATCCAGATCCTGAAATACTCGGACCCCGAGCCCGTGAAAGCAAAGGCCAGGCGACGCGGCGTGGCGTCAGCAGCCGCCGAGGGGCTGGCCGTCGGCGTGGTTTGTTCTTCCCAGTTCATCAATTGACCTCTCCGGTGTATTGCCTATTGCCGCTGTTTTCCGGTCTGCTGCGCCAGTTTCATTTTTGCAACCAGTTGGCACGATGGTTTCGTGCGCCGGGCCACACATTCTCGCATTGCTGCATGGTGCAACGCGCACAAATCGAGCTGTCGGCCGCATCAGATATGAGTGGCAGCGTAACTGAAGTCGTAACGACGAAGAAACATCCTGTTACATGACTCGATTTCTGTAACAAGTCTCGAATCGTCCGCCCCAATCAAATCAATGGCTTATGGCGCTTGGCACGGTCCTCGCTATTAAGCGCGTTACAAGAAGGGTCGGGACAGCCCAAGTTTCTGTCCAACGCGGTATCACCTGGGAGGAGCGCCCGACGAGGCGCGGATGCCGCGGCAAGAACCACAAGCCGAACGGGAAAGGCACGGGAAAATCCGCATCCCTCGATGGATGCTTGAACGGGGTAGGCGCAGGGCCAGCGCCAGCAAATGATCTGACCCGCATGCGCCCGGCACATCTGGCCTGGCGCCGATGACAATACCCAATGCGGTTCTTTCACGCGCGGGCAATCTCTCTGTGGGAGGCAGGGAGATTGTCCGCCGCACCTCTCCAAGTAACGCTCGGCTAATCCCCATCAGCGAACGAATGCCGGCTTGACGCGTGCGCGCCACGGCCCCGGACAGATGCCGCTATGCAGCATCGAAACTGCTTGCGACGGTCTCGCTTATCCATAATTATGAATTATTGCGGCTTATCCGGCGCTCATGAGTCTTTCATGTCGCCTGCCGCGCGGGCATGCAGTTCTTCCGTCATACCAGTGGGCACGGCAGGGGGCAGGGATGCGAATTGTCAGGCAGGCGCTGTATCTGGAAGTGGCTGATCGGCTCCGCACGATGATCGACGAGCGCAGCCTGGCGCCGGGCGCATGGATCGACGAGGTGGCGCTGGCCGCGTCGCTCGGCACGTCGCGCACGCCAATGCGCGAGGCGCTCAAGGTGCTGGCGGCCGAAGGGCTGGTGCGGCTGGAGCCGCGCCGCGGCTGTTTTGTCAACGCGCTGACCGAGCAGGACCTGGACGAGATCTTCCCGTTGATGGCGTTGCTCGAAGGCCGCTGTGCGTTTGAGGCTGCGCGCAATGTCACGCAGGCCGACCTCGACGCGCTGGAAGGGTTGCACGCCGAACTGGCCCGCTATGCGCAGGCCGTCGATATCGACGCGTACTACGAGACCAATTACCAGATCCACGAAGCCATCCAGCGCCTGGCCGGCAATCGCTGGCTGTCGGGCGTGGTGAGCGACCTGCGCAAGGTGCTTCGCCTGTCGCGGCACAAGAGCCTGAAGCTGCCCGGACGGATTCATGAATCGTGTGCCGAGCACCTGTCGGTGTTCTCGGCACTGAAGGCCCATGATCCGGAAGGCGCAGAGGCGCTGATGAAAACCCACGTGCTGCGCCAGCGGGGCGCGTTGCGCACGCTCGATCATGCGGAACAGGTTCAGGCCGGCGTTGGTGCGGATGCCGCACCAACCGCGGCAATCATCGATCTCCACCCGAGCAGGACACCTACATGACTGCCCTCGATCCCGCAGACCAACAGAAAGTCAGTGCGCCGCTCGAAGCCAGCGAGCCCGTCGGCGACACACTGTTCTCACGCTTCGGCCGGTGGTGGGGCCGCAAGGGCGACGAGGCACCGGCGCAGAAGCCCGCGCGTGCCGTGCGTGCCGAAGAGGCGCCCACGTTGTCCACGCGTGCGATCAAGCGCCAGCGCGAGCAATTGCGCCAGTGTTTCGACGCGCGCCTGACTGACGGCGCCGCCAATGCCGCGGCGCAGGCCTGGCAGGACGAATACCAGGCCGCGTCGGAACCGCTGCGCCAGGCCATGCTGGCGGTGCTGGCCGAGGTGGCGGCCGGGCGCGATGCCGCGAGTGCCCAGGCAGGCAGTGCCTCGGGCTTGTCGCAGGCATTGTCGAACGCCCGCATCCGCTTTTTCAAGCGCTTTGCCGCGCAGCACGGCCAGCGCGGCAATAGCGCATGCGGCTTGCATTTCCTGATCCAGCTGCGTGCGGACATGCTGCGCTGGCACAAGCGCATCGACGGCCTGCGTGAACTCGATGAAGATCTCGAAGCGCTGTTCTCGAACTGGTTCGATGTGGGCCTGCTTGAGCTGCAGCCGATTACCTGGGATTCGCCCGCGTCACTGCTCGAAAAGCTGATCCGCTACGAAGCGGTGCACGAGATCTCCTCATGGAACGACATGCGCAACCGGCTCGATTCCGATCGCCGCTGCTATGCGTTCTTCCATCCGCGGATTCCGCGCGAACCGCTGATCTTCGTCGAGGTGGCGTTTGTGCCGGAGATGGCGGCCAATGTGCAGGCGCTGCTCGATGAGGCCGCACCGCTGGAAGACCTGCGTCGTGTGAAGTGGGCCATCTTCTATTCCATCTCGAATACGCAGGCAGGCCTGCGTGGCGTGAGCTTCGGCAATTTCCTGCTCAAGCGCGTGATCGAGGAACTGCAGCGCGAGTTTCCCAAGCTCAAGCAATTTGCCACGCTGTCACCGATTCCCGGGTTTGCCGACTGGCTGCGCAAACAGGATGGCGAGTCGATTGCACGCATCCTGGGTGACAAACGGTTGTCGCGCTGGAGTGAGCGCCATGGCGAGGCGCCGGCCGATGGCGCCGCATGGTTCAGCGCCTTGCCGGCCGATGCATCTGATCCCGTGATCCGCGACACCGCCCTGACGCTGGCAGCGCACTATCTGGTGCGTGAAGGCGCCAGGGGCATGCCGGCGGACCCGGTGGCGCGTTTCCATCTTGGTAATGGCGCATGTGTCGAGCGCGTGAACTGGGGCGCCGATTTGTCGCGTAAAGGCCGCGCGCAAGCGTGCGGCATGATGGTGAATTATCTTTACGTACCCGATGCGCTGGATGAGAATCTGGCACGCCTTGGCGATGGCAACCCACGCGTGAGTCGCGCGGTGGCCAAGCTCCTGTGACCCCTGGGTCGGGCACGGCATGGCGCCATGGCAAGCACTTTTGTCGGGTGGTTTTGGGGCGGGCGGCTTTTTGCTGCCTGTTCGTGTAGTACTTCGATTGACTTTCCACGCAGTGAGTAGAGAGAGGAGACAGTACATGAGTCGTCAGCGCAGTCTGACCGCGTTCGCGCGTGCATTTGCAGTAGCCGGCCTGTTTGCCGGTGCCGGGGCAAGCCTGTATGCACCGGCCGTCCAGGCCGCCGATCCGTGGCCGAACAAGCCCGTGACCGTGATCGTGCCGTTCCCGGCCGGCGGCGGTACCGACGCCTTCGCGCGTCCGTTGACCGCGCAGCTTTCCAAGCAACTGGGCAAGCAGTTCGTGATCGACAACCGTGGCGGCGCGGGTGGCACGGTGGGCGCCAGCATCGCGGCCAAGGCAGCGCCCGATGGCTACACCATCTTTATCGGCGGCGCGCACCATGCCATTGCGCCGTCGTTCTACAAGAAGCTCGACTACGACATCGAGAAGGACTTCATCCCCATTACCGTGATCGCGACACCGCCGCAGGTGGTGGTGGTCAATCCGACCAAGGTGCAGGCCAACACGTTGAAGGAACTGATTGCCTATGCCAAGGCGCATCCGGGCAAGCTCAACTATGCGTCGGCCGGTAACGGATCGGCACACCATCTGGCGGGTGAACTGTTCAAGCTGCAGACGCAGACCGACCTCGCGCATGTGCCCTACAAGGGCGCCGGTCCCGCGTTGTCGGACCTGATGGCGGGCCAGGTAGACCTGATGTTCGACGGACTTGGCTCATCGGCGCAACATATTCGTGGCGGCCGCATCAAGGCGCTGGCCGTGGCATCGAAGACGCGTTCGGCCGCATTCCCGAACGTGCCGACCGCGGCCGAGGCGGGTGTGCCGAACTACGAGGTATCGACGTGGTACGCGTTGTGGGCCCCCAAGGGCACGCCGAAGGAGATCGTCGACAAGCTCTACGCCGAGACCACCAAGGCGCTGAACAGTCCCGAGATGAAGGCCATCTGGCTGCAGAACGGCTCCGACATTCCGCAGTTCACGCAGGAGCAGTTCGCACAGTTCGAGCACGCCGAGATCAAGCGCTGGGCCGAGGTGGTGCAGCGCTCGGGCGCGAAGATCGACTGATGGGCGGCACTGTCACGTTCGCACGCGACGGGGCCACGGCCCTGGTCACGCTGTCCCATCCGGGCAAGCTCAATGCGATCTCGACCGGCATGTGGCAGGCGCTGGCCAGCGGATTTGCCGCGTTGTCGGCGGATACGTCGCTGCGCTGCGTGGTGGTGCGCGGTGCCGACGGCAATTTTGCCGCCGGGGCCGATATTGCCGAGTTTCCGGCGGTGCGCGGCGACGCGGCATCGGTGCGCAGCTATCACACGGAAACCATCGCACCGGCGCTGCAGGCCATTGCCGAATGCCTGCATCCGACACTGGCGGCCATCGAAGGCGTGTGCGTGGGAGGCGGACTAGAGATCGCGTGTCATTGCGACCTGCGCATCGCCGCCGCGGGCAGCCGTTTCGGCGTGCCAATCAACCGGCTAGGTTTTCCGATGGCGCCCGGCGAACTGCGTGGACTGCTGGCGCTGGCAGGCCGTGCGGTGGCGCTGGAGATCCTGCTGGAAGGGCGCGTATTCGACGCCGCCGAGGCGGATCGCAAGGGATTGCTGACGCGCGTAGTACCTGAAGCGGCGTTGCATGACGAGGTGGCCGCCACGGTGCAGCGCCTGTGCGCGGGCGCGCCGCTGGCGGCCCGCATCAACAAGGCCACCATCCGGCGCCTGTCGCCCGAACCGGCTGCATTGACCGCGGCCGAGCTCGACGCGCATTTCGCCTATGCCACCAGCCGCGACCATGCCGAAGGCGTGGCGGCTTTCCTCGCGCATCGGCCTCCGGATTTCACCGGGGAGTAATATGTCGGCCGGCCGGGTATCATGGCCGGCTGCACTGCCTTGGCACGTGCGCCATGCCTGTCATTTCCGGCGCGCCATTCCCTCTTGCTCAGTACCATGAACGCCAATCTGTTCGCCCTGTTCGAATCCCGTTTTCCCGCCGATCGCAGCGCGTGCTGCATCGAAACGCACGATGGCCTCTACTACACGTGGGACGATCTCGATCGCGCCACGGCCAAAATCGCCAACCTGCTGGCCGCGCTGAAGCTGCCGGCCGGTGCCCGCGTGGCGGTACAGGTCGAGAAGTCGCCCGAGGCGCTGTTCCTGTACCTGGCCACGCTACGTGCGGGCTATGTGTACCTGCCGCTGAATACGGCGTACCAGGAAGCCGAGATCGACTACTTCGTCGGCAATGCCGAACCGGCGGTGGTGGTTTGCAGCAGCAACAATTTCGGCTGGGTGTCGAAGGTCGCGTTTGCCCATGGCACCGCGCACGTGTTCACGCTCGATGAGAATCGCACGGGCTCGCTGCTGCAGCGCGCGGCGGCGCAGCCGGACACGTTCGAGACCGTGCAGCGCGCCGACGACGACCTGGCCGCGATCCTGTACACGTCAGGCACTACCGGCCGCAGCAAGGGCGCGATGCTGACGCACCGCAACCTGGCATCGAACGCGCTGACGCTGCATGAATACTGGGGCTGGCGCAGCGACGACGTGCTGCTGCATATGCTGCCGATCTTCCACGTGCATGGCCTGTTTGTCGCGTCGCATGGCGCGCTGCTGGCAGGTGCCAAGATGATCTGGGCACCGAAGCTCGACATGGGCCAGATCCTGAAATTCATTCCCCGTACCACGGTGATGATGGGCGTGCCCACGTACTACGTGCGCATGGTGCAGGAAGCGCGTTTCGACAAGGAAGCCTGCCGCAATATGCGGTTGTTCGTGTCGGGCTCGGCGCCGCTGCTGCTGGAGACGTTCGATGCGTTCCGCGAGCGCACGGGCCACACGATCCTGGAGCGCTATGGCATGAGCGAGACCGTGATGCTGGTGTCGAATCCGTACGATCCGGCGCAGGGTGAGCGCATTGGCGGCACCGTAGGCATGCCGTTGCCGGGTGTGTCGGTACGTGTGATGGATGGCGAGGGCAAGCCGTGCACGCCGGGTGTGATCGGCAATGTCGAGGTCAAGGGCCCGAACGTGTTCAAGGGCTACTGGCGCATGCCGGAAAAGACCGCCGAGGAATTTACCGCCGACGGCTGGTTCAAGACCGGCGACGTGGGCCGCTTTGGTGGCGCCATCGCCAGCCAGGCCGGCGAGCGCCAGGTGCCGGACAGCTACCTGACCATCGTTGGCCGCAGCAAGGACCTGATCATCTCGGGCGGCTACAACGTCTACCCGAAGGAAATCGAGAGCTTTATCGACGAGATGCCCGGCGTGGTGGAATCTGCCGTGATCGGCGTGCCCCATGCGGATTTCGGCGAGGCCGTAGTGGCCGTGGTGGTACGCAAGCCCGGCGCGGAAATCGATGAAGCAAACATGATCGGCACGCTCAAGGGCCGCATCGCCAATTTCAAGGTGCCCAAGCGCGTGCACGTGGTGGACGAACTGCCGCGCAATACGATGGGCAAGGTCCAGAAAAACGTACTGCGCCAGCAGTTCGGACTGTAGCCTGAAATCCCGATGGGGTTGCTTTGCTCCCCTCTCCCGCATGGCGGGAGAGGGGTTGGGGGAGAGGGCCGGAGGTTCAAATCGCCACGAGTGGCAAGCAGCACCGCCATGCCCTCACCCCCAACCCCTCTCCCACGTTGTGGGAGAGGGGAGAAAACACAGTCAGAGCCCGTTTTTACTTCACCATCTGCACCGACCCGTTGACCGATACGGTCACCTGGGCCTTGCCGCCTTCCACGGGAATCGGTGCGCCGGCATCGGCCGACATGGCCTTGGCTGCGTACATGCGCGGCATCGGCGGCATGACGCCACCCGATTCATTGACCGAGACTTCGCGGATCGTATAGCCGTTGTAGCCAAACAGCTTCGTCGTTGCTTGCGCCTTGTCGCGGAACGCGGTCACAGCCTGGTCTTCCAGCTTCTGTTCGGCTGCCTGGCGAGCTTCGCGCGACAGCGAGAACGAGATGTTCTGCACCTGCATCTGGTTAGCCAGTTCACCGGCGAGCTTCGATACCGCGGCAAAGTCCTTTGACTTGAGCACGATTTCCGAGCGTCCGCGCCATGTGCTGATCTTGCCGTTGCGGTCGGTGTTCGGATGAATCGTAAAGCCGCCCGACTGCGCTTCCACGCCCGATACACGCTTGGCCTGCGCCAGTGCGGCCTGTGTGCGCGTGGACAGTGCGTTGGAAATGGCGGAAGGCTCCGGGCCTTCCTGTTCGGCGGCCAGCGTCAGCTGAACCACGTCGGTCGGCACTTCGGTCACGGCCTGCGCCGACAGCGACAAGACGCCGGAGGGCGGCGGTACGGTCTGGGCCGAAGCCATGGCGGCAGTAGTGCTCAGCAGCGAGGCGGCCAGCAGTTTCTTCATATGGTTCTCCCGATCGAATGTGATGGCTATCAGATGCGCAACCGCGCATTTCGTTCCATACGGCCATGCGCGCGGGTGAAACCGCGGCGGCTACTTCATCAGCTTGTCGGTGATGAAACGCCATTCGGCCGGCGTGACCGGCGTGATGGACAGCCGGTTGCCGCGGCGAAGCACCACCATGTCCGCCAGCGCGTCATGCTCGCGCAAGGCCGGCAATGGAATCAGCGCGCTCTTGTTCACGAAACGCACATCCACCAGCGACCAGCGCGGCTCTTCCTGCTTCGAGGCGCGGTCGTAGTAGTTGCTCTTCGGATCGAACTGCGTGGGATCGGGGTAGGGCTGCGAGCAGACTTCGGCAATGCCGGCGATGCCGGGCTCGGGACATGACGAGTGATAGAACAGTACGCCATCGCCGATGCGCATCTGGTCGCGCATGAAATTGCGTGCCTGGTAATTGCGCACGCCAGTCCAGGGCAGGGTGCCCTCGCGTGCCAGATCGTCGATGCTGGCCTCGTCCGGTTCGGACTTCATCAGCCAGTACTGCCGCGCTCGCTTCTCGGACATGTATGACAGATTCGACGTTGAAATGAAAAAAGGCGGTGGTTCATTGAAACCACCGCCTCTTCACCACTTGAAGGGGGTCCCCGCCTTGGCCGCTGGATCGGCATCCTGAACCCAAGTGAGGTTCAGAGTGGCTGCGGAAGTCGCATTTTGGGTACATCACCCACTCAGGGAGTCCAAGCTGGGCCCAGACTGTGAATGCGGTGACGCGCTCGCCCACACGACATAATCCCGCACCATGCAATGCATATCGGTTCAAGGAGTTTATGATCCTCACGAACCAGGCAGGGAAACTGTCAAACGTCTGACTTTGATTCCTGTGCGTGCAACACGCTTGGGATGTCAGACGTTTGCCGTTTCAAACAAAGATGGGATGGAAACGGCGGCCGGGCACGATAACCCAACCATTCAACTGTGCTGGTTGCTTGCGCCGCACAGTGGCTCCACTATACACCGCGATGTCAGCCATACCAAGTCGGACATGCCGTGTCGTTACATTTTCCACCACAGTGTTGTCGCGGTGCCGCCTCAGCGCCGTCACAGCGACTAACACGCAACCCATGCACGGCTAACGCGCGGCACAGGCTTCACATGCATGTGATATGTGGTCACGGCCACGCAATTCAAGCATGCGTAGCAGGGTTTTTTATGCGTGCCCGCCTGCCACGCACCTGTGCGTACTTAGCGCGTACCCACGTGTGCGTACTGGCGCAGCGCCTCGTCGGCACGCTCGTTGAGCTCGCGAATGCGTGCACGTACCGCGTCGACGGGAATCGTGCCGTCTTCTTCCTGCTTGCGTCGCGCGGCCAGGAAGTCAGACGCAATACTGATTGCGGCCATTACCGCCACGCGTTCCACGCCCTTGGCCGATACGCTGCCCTTGAGCTTGTTCATCTTGTCATCCACCAGCGCCACGGCTTCCAGCAGCGCGGCCTCATTGTCCGGCGCGATCGCGAAGCGGTAGGACTGGCCGGCGATGATCACTTCGACTTGCTTGTTGCTCATGCGTGTTCTCCGGGGGCTTGCTGCGAGCCTTCCGATGCGGCGCGCGGGGTGCCGTCACCGAGCAGGTCGAGCTGGCGCGCATCGCTGGCCGTGGGCAGCTTGTCCAGGATGGACTGGATGCGCAGCTGGGCTTCCTCGATCTTGATATTGAGCAGTTCGCGGTCGGCCGCCATGGCTTCGCGGTCCGCACGCAACTGGCTCGCCTCGGCCTGCAGGCGGTCGATCTCCGCGCGCAGTCGCTGGTTCTCCGCCGCTAGGGTGTCTGCATGATGCAGCACGCGCCCGATCTTGGCGGCCAGTTGTTCGAGTTCGTTGAGCATAGTGCCTGTCGTGTCCGGTAGGAATTGGTGTCAGGTTTCGGGATTCTAGCCGATGCACGCGCGGGAGCTACCGCCAACGTGCCCGATGAGACTAGGGTGTCGACCGGAAGTTGCATCGATCTGCGCCGATCGGCACGATTCCACGTGCCAAACAACGGTTATCGGCAACTTGATCGGTCGCATTGACGCCAACTTTGAAACTGCCTACACTCGCGCCGTTCCAGGTGCTCGCGGCCTCCACACGTAGGGGTCGCAGTTCAACGGGAAACAGGGAGCCAGGGCGCCGACGTCATGTCGGGGCAGGCCAACCTGTGCTGCCCCCGCAACGGTAAGCGATCGCGAATCCGCCAGTTTGTTTTTCGGTGTCATTCGCAGGGCCGGCCAAGCGCCACTGATCCGTGTCGATCGGGAAGGCGGCCTGCCTGATGTCGTCAGCCCGGATACCGGCCTGTAGAACGCGGGCGTCCGCCCCCACGCGGCACGCCTCATCGCCATATGGTCCGCGGGGGAACGGGCCAGGCCGTTCTTATCCATCCTGCTCATGCGTTCCACGCTATCCAGGTCGACCGTCGCGGTGAAGCCGCCGGTTCGCCCGTCCGTGCCCGCCATCATGGCGGCCGTTGCCGTTTTTTCCGCATCCCATGTGTCGGCGTTCGCGCAAACCGCGCCCGCTGAAGACACCCCGGCCCAGTCCGAACAGTCCACCCAGCCAGCCCAGACGCTGGCACCGGTAGTCGTCACCGCATCGCGCACTGCCCAACGCGTGACCGAGGCGCTGCCGCATACCACGGTAGTGACCCAGGACGACATCGTCAACTCGCAGGCGCCCGACCTGCGCTCGCTGTTGCGCGGCAAGGCCGGGGTCGAGTTTGCCACCAATGGCGGCATGGGGGCCAATACCTCGCTGTTCATGCGTGGCGCCAACTCCAATCAGGTGCTGATCCTGGTAGATGGGGTGCGCATTGCCGGGGTCAGCGGCGGCACGGCACAGCTCGCGAATATCCTGCCCGACCAGATCGACCATATCGAGGTGGTACGCGGCAACGTGTCGGCCCTGTATGGTTCGGATGCAATTGGCGGCGTGGTGCAGATCTTTACCAAGAACGGCGTCGGCCAGGCGCCGGCCGCGAACGCGCAGGTCGAGTACGGCAGCAACAATACACGCCAGGGCACGGTGGGCTATGGCGGCCAGATTGGCGATACCTCGTTCAACCTGACGGGCTCCATCTTCAAGACTGACGGGTTCTCGTCGATCAACTACAACCAGTGGGCGGCAGCCAACGCTGCCAGCGTAAGACGCGGCGCGGGTCCGAACCCGGGCGACAACCCCTACGAGAACAAGAGCGTTTCAGGTCAGGTCCGGCACAAGTTCACGCAGGACTGGCATGCCGGCTTTGCGGCGTACTATTCCAACAGCCAGCTCTCCTACGACAGCACCAGCGGCAAGCCGACCGACGACTTTCGCATGGACAGCGAGCTCTACACGCTGTCCGCATTCGCCAACGGCAGGGTGACATCGAACTGGACCACGCACTTCAAGGTCGCGCAGAGCGAGGATCGCTCCGAGGGCACCAAGAACGGCCTGTTCGACAGCCTGTTCAGCACGCGCAACCGCCAGTTCAACTGGCAGAACGAGTATGCGCTGACACCCGATCACAAGCTGCTGTTCGGTACCGACTGGCTGCAGCAGGAACTGACGTCGAGTTCGTACAACGCCCCTTCGCGCAACGTGTTCTCGGTCTATGGTGGATATGAAGGCCGGATCGGTCGCCACCAGTTGCAGATCAATGCGCGCAACGACCATTACTCCGACTTCGGCAACCAGGGCACCTTCTTCGCCGGGTACGGCTTCAACGTGACCGAGCAGGTCAAGCTGATCGCCAACATCAGCAATGCGTTCCGCGCGCCGACGTTCAACGAACTGTACTATCCGGGCTTTGGCCAGCCGAACCTGCAACCCGAGCGCGCCAAGTCCGCAGAAGCGGGCGTGCAGGTCGATACCGCCAGCGCCGGACTGTTGCGCGTGACCGCGTTCGAAACGCGCTATGACGACCTGATCGTGTCGACGCAGGTATCGCCGGGCATCTACCTGGCGCAAAACGTGAACAAGGCCAAGGTGCAGGGTATCGAGGCCACTTGGCGTGCCACGGTATGGGGTACCGACCTTGGCGCCAACGTGACCTTCCAGAACCCGGTCGACGAGGCGAACAACACGCAATTGCTGCGCCGCGCGCGCCGCTATGCATCGTTCGACGTGGGTCGCAATTTCGGCAACTGGCGCTTCGGTGGCCAATGGCTGGTATCGTCGTCGCGACTCGATTCCGGCTCGCGTACGCTGGGCGGATACGGTATTGTCAACCTCAACGCCCGCTACAACATCGACAAGCAATGGTTCGTCGCCGCCCGTGTGGAAAACCTGTTCGACAAGAACTACATGCTCGCCTTCCCGTACAACACGCAGGGTCGGGCCGGGTTCATCACGCTGGGGTGGCGCCAGAAGTAAGCCATGTCTGAGTTGCGGCGCGCGCTGACCGTCTGGAGCGTCCTGGCCATCGCCGGGGCGGCGGTGTTCGCACTGTCGCTGGCGGCGGGCAGCGTGTCGCTCGATGCCGCGCAACTCTGGCAGGCGCTGACTGGCGCGGACACCGGCACGGCAGGCGCGATCGTGCGCGAGTTGCGCCTGCCGCGCGCGGCGGCGGCGTTTGCATGCGGGGGGCTGCTGGCACTATCGGGTGCCCTGATGCAGGTGCTGTTACGCAATCCGCTGGCCGAGCCCTATGTGCTCGGCGTGTCTGGCGGTGCTTCCACCGGTGCGCTGCTGGCGATGCTGTTCATGCTGCCGTACTGGTGGGTGCAGGTTGGTGCCGCCGGCGGTGCGCTGTGTTCAATGTTGCTGGTGGCCACGCTTGCGCGACGCGACCTGCTGCATCCGCAAGTCCAGGGTGGTCATCATGAGGCCGGTGCGCGGCTATTGCTGACGGGCGTGATCCTGGCGGCCGGCTGGGGTGCCGTGATTACATTGATCCTGGCCGTCGCGCCCGAGTCGCGCCTGCGCGGCATGCTGTTCTGGCTGACCGGCGATCTCAGCGGCACCGGCAGCTATGGTTGGGCGCTGGCGACGCTGGGCGTGGCACTGGTGCTGGCCATGCCGATGGCACGCGCGCTGAATGTGATGCTGCTCGGCGAAACCGTGGCGCAATCGCTGGGCGTGCGCGTGGGTCGCGTGCGGCTGGCCACGTTCCTGATTGCATCGTTCGCGATTGCCGCCGCGATCACCACGGCCGGGTCGATCGGTTTTGTCGGCCTGGTGGTGCCACATATGGTGCGGCTGGCGTGGGGCAACGACCAGCGCCAGCTGCTGCCCGCGTCGGTGTTGCTGGGCGGCACGCTGCTGATGGCGGCCGACCTGATCGCGCGCACGATCATTGCCCCGGCGCAGTTGCCGGTGGGCGTGATCACGGCATTGCTCGGCGTGCCGACCTTCCTTTATCTGTTGCTGCGGAGACCGCGATGAGTCCGGTCAGCCAATGGTTCGAACCGCTCGCCGAATGTCCGCGGCTGTCCCTGCACGATGTACGGCTGCGCGCCGGCAACCGCGTGCTGGTGGATGGCCTCTCGCTGTCGATCGGCGCTGGCCAGCTGTGGTGCATCGTTGGCCCGAACGGCGTGGGCAAGTCCACGTTGATGGGGGTGCTGGCTGGCCTGCGCACGCCCGATGGCGGTACGGTGCAGGTCGATGGCACGGTGGCCAGCCGGGTGGCTCCGGCCACGCTGGCTCGCCAGCGCGCCTACCTGCCACAGGCCGTGCACGACACGTTCTCGATGGTGGTCGAGGACGCAGTGCGTATCGGCCGCCATCCACACCTTAGTGGCTGGGGTTGGGGCCAGCGCGACGACGACCGCATCGTGCGCGACGTGATTCACGAACTGGACCTCGATGCGCTGGCCACGCGCGATGTTTTGACGCTGTCCGGTGGCGAACGTCAGCGGGTTTCGCTGGCCGCCGCACTGGCGCAGCAGGCACCATTGCTGATGCTCGACGAACCGGTCGCGCATCTGGACCTGCGCCATCAGATCGTGGTGCTCGATCTGCTGCGCAGGCTGACCCACGCGGGTCGCCATGCCGCCGTGGTGATCCTGCACGACCTGACACTGGCACGCCGCTATGCCAGCCATGCGTTGCTGATGGCCGAGGATGGCCATGCATTGCATGGTCCCGCGCAAGACGTATTGACTCCCGCGCAGTGCTCACGCGCACTGCGTACCCCGATTATCAGTATCAGCGACGGTACCCATACCGCGCTGATCCCCGACGGAAATCCGCGATGAGCGACACCCAGAACCAGGACGAAGGCCGCGACGAGCGCCACCGCGCGCGCATGGCGCGCAAGAAGGAAGTAGTCGATGCAAAGATCGCCTCGGCCCAGGCCGAGCGTGGCGTAATCGTGATCACCACCGGCAACGGCAAGGGCAAGTCGAGCTCGGGCTTTGGCATGGTGGTGCGCGCGATGGGGCACGGCATGCACACGGGCGTGGTCCAGTTCATCAAGGGCGCGATTCCGAGCGGCGAGGAAATGTTCCTGCAGCGTTTTCACGATCAATGCGAGTTCCATGTGATGGGCGAAGGCTATACGTGGGAAACACAGGACCGCAGCCGCGACGTGGCCAAGGCCGAGGCCGCCTGGGAAGTGGCGCGCCGCATGCTGCGCGATCCGTCGTTCGGACTGGTGCTGCTCGATGAACTCAATATCGCGCTGAAATTGCACTATCTTGATGTCGACACTGTGATTGCCGATCTGCGCGCGCGCCCACCGATGCAACACGTGGTCATCACTGGCCGTGGTGCGCCACCGGCACTCGTGGAAGCGGCCGATACGGTAACGGACATGACGCCGGTCAAGCACGCGTTCCAGCAAGGCATCAAGGCCCAGCGCGGCGTTGAAATGTAATTGAGATCAGTAGTTAAGTAGCCACGTAGCCATGACCCAGATTTCCGAATTCGCCATGACCCTGCCGCCGATTGCGCCGCTCGACGAAACGCTGCGCGCCGTGCTGCAGGCTGCCATCGACGACAAGACCAAGCCGCCCGGTTCGCTGGGCCGGCTCGAAGCGCTGGCCATGCAGATCGGCCTGATCCGTGGCGAAACCGTGCCTGAGCTCAAGCGTCCCGCGATCATCGTGTTCGCGGGCGACCACGGCGTGGCCGATGCCGGTGTCAGCGCATTCCCGGCCGAGGTGACGGCGCAGATGGTGCTGAACTTCCTCGGCGGCGGCGCCGCCATCAATGTGTTCACGCGCCTGCACGGCTTGGCGCTCGAGGTGGTGGACGTGGGCGTACGCGCGCCGCTGCCTGCGTCGCCCGGTCTGGTCAACTGCCGGGTGGCCAACGGCACGCGCAATTTCGTCGAGCAGCCGGCCATGACCCCGGCCGAGACCGGGGCCGCCATCAATGCCGGCATCGCACGCGTGCTGCGTCATGCGCAGCAGGGCACCAATGTAATCGGCTTCGGCGAGATGGGCATTGCCAATACTTCCGCAGCCGCTTGCGTGATGAGCAGGCTGACCGGCCTGCCGCTGGAAACGTGCACAGGCCGCGGCACGGGGCTTGACGACGCTGGCGTGGCCCGCAAGCGCGAGATCCTGGCGCGCGCGCTGGCGCAGCACCCCGAAGTTTCGGATCCGCTCGATGTGCTGGCCACGTTCGGCGGCTTCGAGATCGCGGCGATGACCGGGGCCTATCTGGCCGCAGCGGCCAGTCGCATGGTGATCCTCGTGGATGGTTTTATTGCTTCGGCGGCGTTGCTGGTTGCCGCGCGGATCGATCCGAACGTACTGCAGTACTGCGTGTTCTCGCATTGCTCGCATGAGCAGGGTCATCGTGCATTGCTGGCCGAGTTCAAGGCCGAGCCCTTGCTGGCGCTGGACCTGCGCCTGGGCGAGGGTACTGGCGCCGCGCTGGCATGGCCGCTGGTGGCGTCGGCTGCGGCCTTCCTGCGCGAGATGGCTACCTTCAGTGGTGCCGGTGTCAGCAACGCCTCGGCATAGTGAGTCGCCATGGCTGACGAACTCCGTTTCTTCCTGACCGCCGTTGGCTATTTCACGCGCGTGCCGTTGCCGCAGCGGCTGGCAGGCTGGGTGGGGTTCGCACCGCATTACCTGAACGCCGCCGCCCGCTATTTTCCGCTGGTGGGCCTGCTGGTCGGCGTGATGGGCGCACTGGTGACGTGGGGCGCATGGCAGTTGTGGTCGCCGTCGGTGGCCATCGTGCTGGGCATCGCGGCCACGCTGTTGCTGACCGGTGCGTTTCATGAAGATGGGCTGGCCGATTGCGTCGATGCTTTCGGCGGCGGATATCGCCGTGAAGACGTGCTGGAGATCATGCACGATTCGCGTGTGGGCGCGTTTGGGGCCATCGCCATCGTGGTGGCGCTGCTGCTGAAGTGGCAGTTGCTGGTGTCGGTGGGTGAGACGGGCGGCGTAGAGATCCTGCTGGCCATCCTGATTGCCGCGCACGGTGCCAGCCGCGCCATGGCGATCACGTTCCTGGCCACGCACGAGTATGTGCGGCCTGAAGGCAAGGCCAAGCCGGTGGCGCAGCGACTGGCTGGCACGGGCCTGTTGTTCGCGCTGGCTTGCGGCGTGTTGCCGCTGTTGTGGATTTCGCCACTGTTTGCGGGTGTGACGATCCTGGTACTGGCGGCACTGCGCACTGCATTGGGTGCGTACTTTGTGCGCCGGCTTGGTGGTTATACCGGCGATTGCCTGGGCATGGCGCAGCAACTGGCCGAGTTGTCGATCTACCTCGTGGCGGCCGCATGGAAGTGGTACTAATCCGCCACGCCCAACCCCAGGTGGCGCCAGGCGTCTGCTATGGCAGCCTGGACCTCGCGCTGGTGCAGCCCGTGACACCGGCACCTGCCGATATCGTGGCAGGTCTGGCACATCCGCATCGCATCGTGACCAGCCCCGCGACGCGTGCACGCGAGACCGCTGCGCTGTTCGATGCCTGCGTGGAAGGCCTGCCGCGCAGCGAGGTGGAACCGCGTTTGCGCGAAATGGATTTTGGTAGCTGGGAGGGCCAGCGCTGGGATGATATTCCGCGCGCCGCGCTGGACCAGTGGGCGGCCGACCTGATGGATGCGCGACCCCACGGCGGCGAGAATCCGGCGCAGGTCATGTCACGCATTGGCGCGTGGGCCGATGCGCTCGATATTGAAGCGGATCAACGAATTTGGGTGGTTACCCATGCCGGGCCGATGCGCATGCTGGCCGCGCATTGGCTGGGCCTGACGCTGGCGCAGACGCTGCAGTGGTCGCTGGGATTTGGCGCGACGTGCAAGTTCCGGCTCGGTGGCGGGCCGGCACGACTGGGGTGGTGGAATCGCGTCGGTTGATGCGAAGGGTTTCTCCCCTCTCCCGCACGCGGGAGAGGGGCGGGGGAGAGGGCCAGCGCATCAAGACGCGATATCGGCAAATTGAACCGCATTGCCCTCTCCCCCAACCCCTCTCCCGCCATGCGGGAGAGGGGAGCAAACCGGGGGAATGTCAATTCCCGCGCCGCGACCGTGCGATATCGAGATCCTTGCAGATTTCCGCCGCGCCCTTGACCACGCGTGGCCCGGCACGGTTGACCAGATCGCCGTCGATGATGAACAGGTTGTTGCGTGCCACGGCGGTGACCTGCTTCCACTTCTCCCACATCGAGAAATCGGCGAGCGGTTTGTCCGGGCGCGTGGCACCCATGCCCGCCGTCAGCATTGCCTCGGGATTGCCGGCCACCACGGCCTCTACCGAAACCGTAGGTACCAGCGGGGCTTCCTTGGCAAACAGGTTGCGACCGCCACACAGCGCCAGCAGATCGCTGACCAGGTGCTGCCCGTTCAGCGTCATCAATGGCTGCTGCCAGACCTGGTAGAACACGGTTACGGGCGGCCGGCTGGCGTAGGTCTTGCGCAGGGTGTCCACCTGCTGGCGGAAATCGCTGGCGGCACGGTTGGCCACGGGCTCGGTGCCCATCAGTGCGCCAAGCTTTTCAAGGTTTTCGGGGATCGATTCAAGCCTGCGCGGTTCGCTGAAAAATAGCGGCATGCCCAGCGCACGCAGCCGGTCGGTCTGCTTTTGCGCATTGCCATGGCGCCAGACCACGATCAGGTCGGGCTTGAGCGCCGCGATGCGTTCCAGGTCCAACGCCTTGTTGTCGCCCACCCGCGGGATATCGCGCGCCTGCGGCGGATAGTCGCTATAGCTGACCGTGCCGACGATGCGATCGCCACCACCGGCCGCATAGATCAGTTCGGTGACATGCGGCGCCAGCGAGACGATGCGTCGCGCGGGCTGGTTCAGCGTGATGGTCTGGCCGGCGTCATCGACGGCGGTTACGGCGGCATGTGCAGCAGTGCTTGCAAGCAGCGCGACAGCCAGCAGGGAAAGAGCCTTCATCGGTGTCAGGTAAGGATGTGGTTCAGCGCGGCATCGAGCCGCTGCCATGCAGATTCGGTGTCGGGCGGCAGGCCCAGGCGCAGGCTGGCCGGGCAGCCGCCGGCCGCATCGAACAGGCGCGTCCAGATGCCTTGCTGCGCCAGTGCTTCGTGCAACGTGGCCGCCCGGTCGTCAGGCACCCAACTGAACAGCGGTTGCGACACGCCTTGCAGACCATGGCCACGCAACAACATCGCCAACCGCTTGCCTTGCCGATCCAGTGCAATGCGGGTGGCAGCCTGCCATGCGGTGTCGGTCAGTGCGCTACGGGCAACCGCGCGCGCCGGGCCTGACACCGACCAGTGCCCCAGTCGCAATGACAGCGCATCGAGCAGGGCGGGCGCGGCCAGCACGAAGCCACAGCGGATGCCGGCCAGTCCGTAGAACTTGCCGATCGAGCGCAGTACTACCAGGCCCGTTTGGTCGGTGTGCGCGGCCAGCGAGGCGGCCGACGTAGCGTCAAGAAATGCTTCATCGACGATCAGCGTGCGCAAGCGCGCGTGCCAGCGCAGCAGCGTGTCGGCCGATAGCAGTCGTGCGGTTGGATTGTTCGGATTGACGACCACCAGGTGGTCGAGGCCAGCCGGCAGGTCGTCGCGCGCGAAATCGGCTTCGTCGAGCGGCACCACGGTGTGCCCGGCTTGCGCAAAGGCCGGCGCATACTCGCTATAGCCGAGCGCGGCGATGCCCACGCGCCCCAGCGGCAACAGCGCGGGCAGGTTGCGGATGGCGGCCTGTGAACCGGCCACCGGCAACGCGCGCGGCGCGCCGTAGGCGTGGGCGGCGATTTCCGCCAGGCCATCCTCGTCCTGAGGCAAACGCTGCCAGACCTCGACCGGCAAAGCCGGCACCGGATAGCTGGCAGGATTGATCCCGGTGGACAGGTCGAGCCAGTCTGCAACCGGTCGCTGATAGCGCTGCACGGCTGCCAGCAGGTTGCCGCCATGGCGGATTGGAGCCATCGCGCTCATGCGTGTTCCAGCATCGCAACCAGCGGCACGCTCAGCATCGCCACACCAAGCCACAGCCACAAGGTCCGTTGCACGAGCCGCAGGCAGGCATGCACGTGCGCGGCGGCCGGTGTTTCGCCAATGCCCAGTGGCGGGCGCTCTTCCCATTCACCGTGATAGCGTGCGCCACCACCCAGCGCGACACCCACCGCACCCGCGCCGGCTGCCATCACCGGACCGGCGTTCGGGCTCGACCATGCCGGGGCTTGTGTGCGCCAGCAATGCAGCGCCTGCGTGGTGGCACCCAGCAACGCATACGAAAGCGCAGTCAGGCGCGCGGGAATCAGGTTCAACGCATCGTCGATGCGTGCCGCAGCCCAGCCGAACATGGCCCAGCGCGGCGTGCGATAGCCCCACATCGCGTCGAGCGTGTTGGCCAGGCGAAACACGATCACGGCCGGCGCACCGCCGACCAGAAACCAGAACAGCGCGCCGAAGATCGCATCGTTGCCGTTTTCAAGCGCCGATTCA
This sequence comes from uncultured Cupriavidus sp., assembly GCA_963543405.1. Taxonomy (GTDB): domain Bacteria; phylum Pseudomonadota; class Gammaproteobacteria; order Burkholderiales; family Burkholderiaceae; genus Cupriavidus. The sequence goes on along the minus strand of CAUUBQ010000007.1, from coordinate 122,511 downwards.
CACGCGGCACGTGCCAGCGCTTCGGCGTCGGCATCGGCCGTATCGCGCGATACGATGCGCGCGGTCAGCGAGCGTGCGGCGTCGAGGTCATTGCGTGTCAGTGCCGCGGCAATTGGCGCGATATGTTGCGCGAGGCTGCACGCACCGAGCGCGAAATACAGCGCCAACACATGCAGCACCCATGCCAGCGCGGGGTGGATGGCAGCGGCAACGGCAATCAGCCACATCGCGGCGGCAGCGGGCCCGAGCACGACCGTCGTCCATGCCAGCAGGCCCGCCATGCGTTGGCGCAGTGCGCCGCTTGCGGGACGATTCAGGCGGTTGGCCACGGCGGTGGCGATACGGCCGAAGCCTATCAGCGGGTGCCAGCGGCGCGGTTCGCCGAGCCAGCGGTCCAGCAGCACGCCGGCAAGCGCGGCGGCCACGCAGGCCGGCCAGGACAACGCGATCATCGGCTGCTCATCGCGTGGCGCTGCCGCGCGGGGCGGGGTCCTTGATCGAGACCGGGATACCTGCCACCAGCAGGCGTACGCGATCGGCAGCGGCGGCCAGCTTCTGGTTCAGGCGGCCCAGTTCGTCGACATAGAAGCGCGTGATGGCGCCCATCGGTACCACGCCAAAGCCGATTTCATTCGAGACCAGGATCACATGGCCCGGCAGCATTGGCAGCGCCGTCATCAGCGCATCGATTTCCTCGGTAAAGGCCGGGGGCGGGGTGATCACGCCATGCTCGGGGTACTCGCGCTGGTCACCGAAGATCAGGTTGTTGAGCCACAGCGTTGCGCAGTCCACCAGGATGCAGCCGTCATGACGCGCGTGCGCATACAGCGCATCTGCCAGGTGTATCGGTTCTTCAACCAGCGTCCAGTCGGCCGGACGGCGCGCACGATGCAGCGCAATGCGCAGTTCCATCTCTTCGTCGGCCGGTTCGGCATCGTGACGTGCCGTGGCGATATAGGTGACCGGGCCGCGCGTCAACGCTGCATGATCGGTGGCCAGTTGCTCGGCGAAATGGCTCTTGCCCGAGCGCGCACCACCCAAAACGAGGGTCAGCTCGCGCGGCGCCGCGCTGCCTTGCTGGGGTTGCGGCGAGGTTTCCGTCGCCGGCTCGCTGGCCGTGGCCGCGCCTGCCGATGCGGGATCGACGGTGGCCGCGAGATTCAGCGCCTGGGTGGTGGCGTGGGTCTTCATGCGGCGTATTGTAGCCGTCGCATCAGGTGCCCGCATGCATGGATCTTGCAGACCGGTGCCCCGATGCACCAGCCGTGCTGCGATAATCGCGCGATGCGAAATGATCCCTCCGCCAATCCCGTCGATCCTTTTGCCGCGCGCAACCTGCGCGGCACCCTGATGGTCCAGGGCACCACGTCCGACGCCGGCAAAAGTACCGTGGTGGCTGGCCTGTGCCGCATCCTGGCGCGCGCTGGCGTGCCCGTGGCGCCATTCAAGCCGCAGAACATGGCGCTGAACAGCGCGGTGACCGTCGATGGTGGCGAGATCGGCCGCGCACAGGCCCTGCAGGCCCAGGCCGCAGGGCTGGCGCCGCATACCGACATGAATCCGGTGCTGCTCAAGCCCAGCAGCGACATTGGCGCGCAGGTCATCATCCATGGCCGCGCGCGCATGGATCTCGATGCCCGTGCCTACCACGCGTACAAGCCCCAGGCGATGGCCGCCGTGCTGGAAAGCCATGAACGGCTGAAGCAGGCGTACCACGTGGTGGTGGTGGAGGGCGCCGGCAGCCCCGCCGAAGTGAATCTGCGCGATCGCGATATCGCCAATATGGGCTTTGCCGAACGGGTCGATTGTCCCGTGGTGCTGGTGGCCGACATCGATCGTGGTGGCGTGTTCGCGCATCTGGTTGGCACGCTCGACTGCCTGTCGGAGAGCGAACGCGCGCGCGTGACCGGTTTCATCATCAACCGTTTCCGTGGCGATATCGGGCTGCTGCAGCCAGGCCTGGACTGGCTCACCGCACGTACCGGCAAACCTGTGTTCGGGGTGCTGCCGTATCTGCATGGCCTGCATCTCGATGCCGAGGATGCGATCGCCAGTGCCCAGGTAACGGGATCAGGCAGCGAGCAAGGTGGCGAGGTGCTACGGGTGATCGTGCCGGTGCTGCCACGGATCTCGAACCATACCGATTTCGATGCGCTGCGTGCCCATCCCAATGTCGACCTGCGCTTTGTTGGCCCGGGCATGCCGATTCCGGCTGCCGATCTGGTGATCTTGCCCGGCAGCAAGAGCGTCCGTGCAGACCTGGCCTTCCTGCGTGCCAACGGCTGGGATCGGGCGCTGCTGCGCCACCTGCGCTACGGCGGCAAGCTCATGGGCATCTGCGGCGGCATGCAGATGCTGGGACACTGCATTCACGATCCCGACGGCCGCGAAGGGCCGGCCGGTTCCAGCGAGGGCTTGGGTTTGCTTGATTTCGAGACCACGCTGGCCCCGGAAAAGCAGTTGCGCCGTGTGACCGGGCGGCTGGGCCTGGACGATGCGCCGGTCACGGGCTACGAGATCCATCTGGGCGTAACCGAAGGGCCCGACCTGTCGCGGCCCGCGCTATGGCTCGACGACAACCATGGCGGCCGCCGCCCCGACGGCGCGGTGTCGCCCGACGACCAGGTGCTGGCCACCTATGTCCACGGCGTATTCGACGATCCGGCCGCCTGTGGTGCGCTGCTGCGCTGGGCGGGACTGGCTCGGGCCGACGGCATCGATCTCGACGCATTGCGCGAAGCTTCAATCGACCGGCTGGCCGGCAGCATGGCCGACCACCTCGACCTTGCGGCCTTGTTTGCGCCGCTATTCGCGCCGCTGCAGTCCCGCTAGCGTGCGTGCTAAGGACCGGGCGCCAGCCGGCTGACCAGTGCGTCCACATCGTCCCACGTCACGCGACGCACGGTCACCATCAGGTCGGTGCCCGGGAACGGATCCTGGAAACTGTCCGATTCCACGCCGCCGAGACGCCGGTAGAACTCGCGCGCCTGTGCATTGCCATCGAGCACATACAGGAACAGCGGCTTGCCCGGCCATTGGCTCGCCACGCGGCAGGCGCAGTGCGCCATCAGCTGCTTGCCGTAGCCTTTCCCGTGATACGCATGCAGCACATGCAGGTTGTCGAGATAGATGCCGTAGCCGGGCTCGGCCAGCGGCATCAGGCACGAGAAGCCGGCGGCCTGACCATTGATACGCAGGATGGTGGCTTCGAACGGAGCTTCGGCGCCTTCGAGCATGCGCGCGCGCCAGGTGGCTTGCCGCTCGTTCAGTGCATAGGTTTCAAGCCAGGTGGCGGGAATCAGGCCGGCATAGGAATGACGCCAGCTATCGGCGTGCATGGCGGCGAGCAGGTCGGCATCGGCCGGCGTGGCGGGAACCAGTTCGATCAGGGGCATGGCAGGACAAGACGGCACCGTGTGATGTGGGTGGGAGTGGTGCCGGCTCCGATCTTAACGTCACGCTGCTAGAATCGCGAATTCTTCGCATTTGCGTTTGCGGGTTGCCGCACAGATGCGATTCCAAACGCACGTATCCAATACGTATCAGGTGCCGTATGCGCCGCGTCTCTTAATAAAAAGTCTCCCGCATGGTCTCCGGTCGTCTCCGCACCATTCTCGTCAAGCTCCATCTCTATATCGGGCTGGTCTTCGGCCTGCTGTTCGTCATGATGGGCCTGACCGGCACCGTGATCTCGTGGCGCGATGAAATCGACACGTGGCTCAATCCCGACCTGTTGCAGGCCACTTCGGCCACGCGCATCCCGGTGGGCGCCGCCACGGTCGAGTCGGTGACGGCCAAGCTGATGGCCGATCCGCAGTATGGCAAGCCCAACCTGCTGATGTTGCCGACCGATGAGCACGACGTGTTCATTGCCTATTACCCGATCCAGGGCCCGCAGGCCATGCCCGGCCGCTCTCGGCAGGTGATGATCGACCCGATCACGCTGGCCGTGAAGGGAGAGCGTCTGTTTGGCGTGCCCGGCGTCTCGCGCCAGCAAATCATGCCGACCATCTTTCACCTGCATCGCTACCTGCTGTCTGGCGATACGGGCAAGACCATCACTGGCGTGACCGGGATGATGCTGTTCTTTACCGTGCTGATGGGCGTGGTGCTGTGGTGGCCCAAGCTCAAGCTGCGCGCGCTGAAGCAGTCGGTGCGGATCACGCATGGGGGATCGTGGTCGCGCTTCATCTACACCTTCCATCGTGCGGGCGGCATCTTCGTGGCGCCGGTTCTGGCCACCATCGCATTTTCGGGGTGGTATCTGAACCTGCCGAAATGGGTCACGCCGATCATCAGTACGGTGATGACGGTCAGCCCGCCCGCCAAGCACCAGTCAGAAACACCGCCGGCGGGTACCCATGCCATTACGCCGGCCCAGGCGATGACGGCCGCGCAGCAGCAGTTTCCCGGTGCGCAGGTGACGCGCATCAGCCTGCCGCGCAAGCCCGGCGACGCCTATGAAATCCGCTTGCGACAGGAGGGCGAAGTCCGGGCCGACAGCGGTGCTACAAGGTTGTGGCTGGACGCCTATACCGGCCGCCCACTCGGCGTGCGCGATCCGCGCGATGCGCCATCGGGCGATACCTTTATCAACTGGCTGTTCCCGCTGCATACGGGTGAGGCGTTTGGCGTGTACGGCCGTGCGTTCATCACCGTGTTCGGATTGATCCCGCTGGCCTTCGCGGTCACCGGCGTGCTGATCTGGTGGAAACGCCGCAGCGGCCATCGGCGGCATCTGGAACGCGAAAAGGCGCGCCTGAAGCGCGCCTGAACTGAACCCTTGCCCGCTCAGATTTCCAGATTGTCGATCAGTCGCGTGTTGCCGAGCTTGGCCGCTGTCAGTACCACCAACGGCTCGCCGGCCGCGAATTCTTCGCGGGTCGGGGGCTGCAGGTTGTCGCGCTTGCGGATCGAAACATAGTCGGGCTGCCAGCCGCGTGCCTGCAGGCGTGCCAGCGCATCGGCCTCGACCGCCAGCAGGTCCACATTGCCATTGCCCAGCACGGTGTCGCGCACCTCATGCAACGTCTTGTAGAGGATCGGCGCTTCGGCACGCTCGGCTTCGGCAAGGTAGCGGTTGCGCGACGACAGCGCCAGGCCGTCCTCGGCGCGCACGGTCTCGGCCGGAATGATGTCCACCGGCAGTGCGAACTGCTTGGCCATGCGGCGCACGATCATCAGTTGCTGGTAGTCCTTCTTGCCGAACACGGCGACGCGCGGTTGCACGCAGCAGAACAGCTTCATCACCACCGTGCACACGCCCTTGAAGAACCCGGGGCGGAATTCGCCTTCGAGGATGTCGCCGAGGTCATGCGGCGGTTCCACGCGATATTCCTGCGGTACCGGGTACATGTCGCGCTCGGTCGGCGCAAACAGCACGTACACGCCTTCGCTCTGCAGTTTCTCGATGTCATCCTGCAGCGTGCGCGGGTACTTGTCGAAATCCTCGTTCGGGCCGAACTGCAGCCGGTTGACGAAGATCGACGCCACCACGGGGTCGCCATGCTGGCGCGCCAGCCGCATCAGCGACAGGTGGCCTTCATGCAGGTTGCCCATGGTAGGGACGAACGCCACGCGATTCTGGCCGCGCAACTGGTCCCGCAACTCCTGGATGGAGGAAATGACTTTCATGAATGTGGTGTGCGGTCGTGGTAGGAGCGTCCCGGCTGCCGTGATTCGGGATGGCGCCGGATGCGCCGGACTCTATGAACGTCGATGGGCCGGCTGTCGGCGGATTGTAGAGCATCCGCGCCGGTTCGGGCCTGATCGGCCCGGGAAGTGTCCCGCCAGGCGGAAGGATCAGGCTGGCGTGTACGCCAATCGCACATAAACCGGTGCGAAAGGCTCGGCCTGGGTGATCTCGACCAGCGATTCGCGCGCCAGTTCGAGCATGGCGATAAAGTTCACCACCACCACGGGCACGCCCTTGCCCGAGCGGATCGCGTCCTCGAACAGTTCGCTGAACTCCATGAACCGGGCATGTTGCAGCCGGCGCAGGATCTGGCTCATATGCTCGCGCACGGACAGTTCCTCGCGCGAGATCTTGTGGTGCTGGTTCAGCTTGGCGCGTTTGAGCACGTCGGCCCAGGCCGATTGCAGGTCCAGCGTTTCCACATCGGGGAAGCGCGGCGCCAGGCTTTGTTCGATGAACACCTGCGAGCGCAGGAAGTCCCGGCCCAGTTGCGGCACGGTGTCCAGCCGCTGCGCGGCCAGCTTCATCTGCTCGTATTCGAGCAGGCGGCGCACCAGTTCGGCGCGCGGATCCTCGGCTTCGTCATCGCTGTCGGCCTTCTTGACCGGCAGCAGCATGCGCGACTTGATTTCGATCAGCATCGCCGCCATGAGCAGGTATTCAGCCGCCAGCTCAAGGTTGGTCTTGCGGATCTGCTCGATATACAGGAGATACTGACGCGTCACCTGGGCCATCGGGATGTCCAGGACGTTGAAGTTCTGCTTGCGGATCAGGTACAGCAGCAGGTCGAGCGGGCCTTCGAACGCTTCCAGGAAGACTTCGAGCGCATCGGGCGGGATATACAGGTCCTGCGGCAGCTTGAACAGCGGCTCGCCGTACAGGCGCGCAAACGCCATGCCGTCGACCATATCGGCGGGATTGGCGCCGCCACCGGTCGATGGCGCCACGCTGGGCAACTCCACGGGCAGCTTCAGCTTGTCCTGCGGGTTGGACTCCAGCGGATCGCTCGAATGCATTGGATGGGTCCGGAGGCCGGGGCCGATCAGTTGTCGGACGAGTAAACGTACGGCTTCTGGGCCACGCGCGACGCGTCGGCACGTGCACGCTCGTCGAGGTCGATCGGCGTCTTGTCCCACAGCAGGTTACGGCCCTGGCGTTGTTCCGCTTCCAGCGACGGGTGCTCCTGCTTGAGCGTTTTCAGGAACTGGGTGATATCCGATTCGTACATGGCCATGGCGAAACCTATGCCCTTTGGGCGGCGTTGGGGGTAACGGGGCAGGATTTTACCGTATTGGCGAGGCGAGCTGCCGCCGGGCAGGCCGTGGATCCTGAATTTTGGCGACATGTTGGCCTTGTGCCGCCGGTGGTGTGGTCAAATAGCGACTTGATTCGGGACGACCAGCACGGATGACGATTGTTTGGGGCCAGATGGCCGGACAGATCGCCGCAGGCAAGGCGCAGCGCACCCTCACCGGTGTCGGACGACTCGCGCGCGCAGCCGGTCTGGCCCCGCTATTGGCCCCGCTGTTGACCCCACTGCTGGTCCTGCTGCTGGCCGTGCTGTGCGCGATGGCCGCGCCGGCCCACGCAGCCAAGGCAGCCTACAAGGTCGAGATCGACGCGCCCAAGGCCCTCAAGGACATCCTCGAGGAGCATCTCGACCTGTCGCGCTATACCACGCGTACCGATATTTCCGACGACCAGTTCAAGTACATGGTGGAGACCGTGGGCGACCAGGTGCGCCAGTTCGCGTCCACCGAAGGCTGGTTCGATCCGCAGACCAAGGCCACGGTGGAGGGCGAAGGTGACCAGCGCGTGGTGAAGATCACGGTCGACGCCGGTGCCCGGACCATGATCCGGCGCGTGGATGTCGACGTGACCGGCCCGGCCGCCACGCAGTCGCCCGAGCAGGTAGCAGAGATGCGCAAGAAATGGGGCCTGCCGGTCGGCAACCCGTTCCGCCAGGCAGACTGGGACAAGGCCAAGGAAGACGCGCTGGTCCAGCTGCAGAGCCACACCTACTATGGCGCGAAACTCGCTGCGTCGCGGGCGCTCGTGGAGCCCGACGAGCAGGCCGCCGATCTGTCGGCCAAATATGAAAGCGGACCGGCCTATGTACTGGGGCCGATCGAAATCGAGGGTACGCGCCGTTATCCGGAGCAGATCGTCCGCAATGTGAATCCGCTGCGCGAAGGCGAGCCGTATCGCGTGGAGCGGCTGCTGGAACTGCAGCGGGCGATCCAGAACCAGCCATATTTCTCGAACGTGCAGGTCGACCTGGAGGAGCCGCCGGCTGCCGCGTCGGCAGAGGCTGCCGCGCAGCAGCAGACCGTGACGGCTCCGGTGCGCGTGAGGGTGCGTGAATATCCGACCCACCGGCTCAGCTCCGGCGTGGGCTACACGACCGATACCGGCGCACAGGTGGAAGGGCGCTATTCGTACTACAACCTGTTCAACCGCGCCTGGGTCTTCGATTCGCAGGCCCGCATCGAGCAGAAGCGCCAGTATGCGTTCCTGGAGACGGCCATGCCGCCCGATACGCGTACCTATCGCAACAGTATCTACGGCAGCTACGAGCGCACCATCGATATCGAGAGCACCGACCTGACCAGTTGGCGCGCCGGCCTCAAGCGTTCGCGTTCGCGCGAGAAATACGACACCACGCTGTCGCTCGATTTCTACTACGACAACCTGATTCCGTATGGCCAACCGGCGCAGATTTCCAAGGCGCTGGTGCCGGCGTTCGCGTGGACGCGCCGCGACGTCGACAACCCCGTGTTCCCGCGCCGTGGCAATGTGATCAACACGCAGATCGGTGTGGCCGCCAAGGGCGTGCTCAGCGATGCCACGTTCCTGCGCATGTACGGACGCATTCGCCAGTACGTGCCGGTGGGCAACCGCGACCTGTTCGTGGCGCGGCTGGAACTGGGCGCGAACATGACGTCGAACGATCCGGCGCTGATTCCGGCTTCGCTGCGCTTCCGCGCGGGCGGCACCGATTCGATCCGCGGCTACAGCTACCAGTCGATCGGCACGCCAAGCGGGGCCAGCGTGCTGCCCGCGCGCTACCTGGGCACGGGCAGCCTCGAGTACCAGTACTGGTTCAAGCCGGACTGGGGTGCGGCAGTGTTCTGGGACATGGGCACGGCCACCAACAATCTCGACGGCATCAAGATCTATCACGGCGTGGGCGTGGGCGCGCGCTGGCGCAGCCCGGTAGGGCCGGTGCAGCTCGATATCGCCTACGGCATCCAGCAGAACCAGTTCCGTCCGCATATCTCGCTCGGGGTCGCGTTCTGATGAACATGCCCGACATGCCGCCGGTGCCGCGCGAAGATCCCAATACACCGCACGAGCCGCGCCAGCCACGCAAGCCTCGGCGCAGGATCTGGAAGGTGCTGGCCTGGCTGACAGGCGTGTTGCTGGTGCTGCTGCTGGCCATTGCCGTCACGGCAGTGATGGCCTTGCGCACCGAAGCCGGCACGCGCCAGCTGTGGAACGTGGCCACGCGGCTGGCCGGCGGCATGCTCGCGGGCCAATTCGATGGCGGGACCGTGGCCAGTGGACTGCGTCTGCACGATGTGGTGTTCGCCAGCGGCGACACGCGCGTGACCATCGACCGTATCGACGGCAAGTGGGCGATGTCGTGGTCGCCCACGCGGCTTCATGTGGAATGGCTGAAGCTGGGCAAGATCGATGCACGATTACCAGCCTCGCCGCCGAGTACCGAGCCCGCGAAGATGCCCACGTCGCTGGAGCTGCCGCTGGCGGTCGATGTCGACACACTGACGATTGGCGAGCTCTCGGTGCTGCAGGGGCCGCCGGCCACGTCGAGTCCGCTGGTGCTGTCTGACTTGTCCGGCGCGCTGCATAGCGATGGCCAGCGGCACCGCGTGGTGGTGGACAAGCTCGTCACACCGTATGGCAAGCTGCAGGCCAATGCGCAGATCGCCGGCAAGACCCCGTTCGCGCTGACCGCCGAAGCGTTGCTGGAGGGGCGCTGGAAGGAAGAAACCTACGCGGTGTCGGCCACGGCCAGCGGGTCGCTCGAGACCTTGCGTGCCGAACTCGAAGCCAATGGCGACCGCATCCGGGCGCGCGCCAATGCCGATGTGACACCGTTCGGCAAGGTGCCGTTCACGCACCTGATGGTCGACGGCGAACGCATCAACCCGCGCCTGTTCAGCCCGACCGCGCCGCAAGCCAACCTGACCGTGCATGCGGAACTGCGCCCGGTGGAAGCGGTGGCGCCGCCGCCCGAGGTGGCCAAACCGAAACCCGGTGAGTCGACCGCGAGCGCGGTCGCGGCAGCGTCGGCGGCGTCCGCATCGGCCCCGGTGCCAAAGCCCGTGGCACCCACGCCGAATCCGCTGGCGGTGGCTGGCGAAGTATCGGTGCGCAATCTCGACCCCGGGCCAATCGACAAGGAGCGCCTGCCTGTGCACAGCGTGCAGGCGCGCGTGGAGTTGAGCGAGCAGACGCAGACACTGCGCGACCTGCGCATCGCGCTGCCGGGCCGGGCTGAAGTGGTCGGCCAGGGGACCCTGCGCGAAGGACGAGGCGGGTTCGATCTCGATGTGCGGCGTCTGGACGCCGCCGCGCTGCACACGGGCCTGGTGCCGACCAACCTGTCCGGGCCAGTGATCCTGCGGCTGGAACCGGGCCGCCAGAGCGTGGCGCTGGATGTGGCTGGTGGCGAGATCAAGCTGTTTGCCGATGCGCGGATCGACGAAGATGCCGTCACGCTGGCAGCGCTGCGTGCCGGCCTGGGTAGCGGCACGCTGACCGCCGAAGGCAAGCTCGGCCTCAAGGACGACCAGGCATTCGATTTCAAGGGCAAGCTGTCCAACTTCGATCCATCGCGCCTGGCCAAGGTGGCACCGGGCCGCATCAACGCGGATTTCTCCACCCGGGGTTCGCTGGCGAAGGTGCTGCGCGTGGCGCTGGACTTCGCGCTGGGCGAAAGCGAGTACGCCGGTTTGCCGATGACCGGCAACGGCAAGGTGCGGCTTGAAGGCGAGCGGCTGTTGCCAAGCGAGGCCTCGCTGCTGATGGCGGGCAACCAGGTGAACCTGAAGGGCAGCTTCGGCGCACGCGGCGACCGGCTCAAGGTCAATGTCGACGCGCCGCAACTGGACCGGCTCAAGTTCGGCGTCGGCGGCCGCGCAAAGGTCGATGCCGAGATTACCGGCACGCTCAAACGCCCCGAGGTGGTGGGCGACTACAGCGCGCAGTCGCTGGTGATCGGCCCGCACAAGGTGGCCAGCGCCAGTGGCCATGTGGAATTGCGCGGCGGGCTTGACGGCACGCTGTCGGCCCAACTGGCCGCGCGCGACTACCAGGGGCCGCAGGCCACGATCCGCACGCTCGATGCCAACCTGAGCGGCACGCAGGCCAATCACACCTTCGATGCCAAGGCCGCCGGCACCATGCATGGCCGGCAACTGCAACTGGCCCTGTCGGGGCAGGGCGCATGGCGCGGCGACCAGGGATGGAACGGCACGATCCGCACGCTGGAAGAAAGCAGCGCGATCAAGCTGCGATTGGTCGCTCCCACACAGCTGATGGTGGCCGACCAGCACATCAAGCTGGGCCAGACCCGCCTGCAGTTCGAGCGCGCGACGATGAGCATCGATGGCCTCGACTTCGATCACGGGCGGATCCGCACGCAGGGCAATTTCAATGGCGTGGAAGTGGCCAACATCATCAAGCTGCTGGAGACGCTCACCGGCGAGACGCAGCCGGTGCGTTCCGACCTGGTGCTCGACGGGCAGTGGAACCTGAACCTTGCCGAGACCGCCACCGGGTTTGCCGAGATCCGGCGCCGCAGCGGCGACGCCTCGGTCAATGCCGGCCGTGGCTGGACCACGCTGGGCCTGAGCGAGACCGCGCTGCGCGCGGAGTTCGGCGGCAATCGCGTGACGCTGCGCGGCGGCACCACGTCCGAGCGCATTGGCAAGCTGGTGGTCGATGCCTCGGCGGGGCTGGTCAACGAGCAGGGCCTGCTGACGGTCGGGCCCGCCTCGACGCTCGGCGGTACCGTGTCGGCCGATATCCCGCGCCTGAAATCGCTGGAGGCGCTCAGCGGGCCGCAGTATGCGCTTGAAGGCAAGTTGGCGGCGTCGCTGCAGTTGGCTGGCACCGTGGGCAAACCGCTGCTGACCGGCTCGATCAATGGCAGCGGAATCGGCATCACGCTCTACGACCTGGGCATCCGCCTGACCGATGGCGTGGTGCAGGTGGTGCTCGACCAGAACACGGTGGAGCTCAAACAGGTGCACTTCCGCGGCGGCGATGGCACGTTGACCGCTACCGGTGCGGTCAAGCTCGGCGAAACCGATCCCAACCTGACCGGCCGGATCGTGGCCGACAAGCTGCAGCTGTTTGCGAGCCCCGAGCGCACCCTGATCGTGTCTGGCGAAGCGGGCATTGCCAACGAGAACAAGCAGATCGCGATTCGCGGCAAGTTCCGCGTGGATCGTGGCCTGTTCGATCTGCCCAAGGCTGGCGCGCCGGTACTGGGCGATGACGTGGTAGTGGTGCGCCGGAGCGACCAGCGCGAAGTGAAAACCGCAGCCACGCCCGTGGTGCCCGAGGCAAAGCCGGCGAGCCGCTTCAGTCCGCTGATCGATATCCTGATCGATCTGGGCGACAACTTCCGCTTTCGTGGCGCTGGCGCCGATATCCTGCTGGGCGGCCAGCTTGGCATCAAGAGCGAGCCGCTGGCACCGATGCGGGCCACCGGCACGGTACGCGTGGTCGATGGTACGTACGAGGCGTTCGGCCGCAAGCTCGACATCGAGCGCGGCATCATCAATTTCAATGGCCCGGTTGATAACCCGAACATCAATATCCGCGCATTGCGCCGCAACCAGGAGGTGGAAGCGGGCGTCGAGGTGACCGGCACGGTGCGCCTGCCGCGCGTGCGGCTGGTATCGGAGCCGAATGTACCCGACGAGGACAAGCTGTCGTGGCTGATGTTCGGCTACGGCGCCGAAAGCGCGGGATCGGGCCAGCAGCGCCAGCTCAGCGGTGGCGCGCTGGGCGGTGCGGCACTGGGCATGATCGGGGGCAAGGCGGGCAAGAACGTGGTGTCGCACTTTGGCATCGACGAATTCTCGATCGGGCCCAGTACCGCCGGCCTGAACGACCAGCAGGTGGTCAGCATTGGCAAGTCGGTGACGGACAAGATCTCGGTCGGTTACGAGCAGAGCCTGACATCGGCATCGAACGTGGTGAAGCTGACCTATGCAATCTCGCGACGCTGGTCGCTGATTGCCAAGGGCGGATCGATCAATGGCTTGTCAGTACTGTTCAACCGCCGCTTCAATAACTGGAGTACGCTGTTTTCGGGCAGTTCGAACCGGCGCACCGCCGCCGAAGCCGATGCCGCGGTGGAAGGCGCCAGCGCCCCTGCCGGGGATCCGGTCGAAGCGATCAAACGATAGGGGTGACGACACCGATGAAGCCGATGACCACATTCCATACCGCGTCGCGCAGACGCCTTGCCGCCATGGGACTGATTGCCAGCCTGCTTGCCCTGTTTGGTTGCGACCAGCAGAAAGTCGACGAAGCCATGAAAAAGGCCAAATCGGTGGCAACCGATACGTGGAACAGCGTGAAGCCCGACAGCCAGCTGTTCAAGGGCATCGAGACCGGCAAGTCCACCGAGGACGATGTACGCCGCCAGGCCGGCAAGCCCGAGATTGTCTGGGAAGAACCGGACGGCGGACGCCGGCTCGAGTATCCGCGCGGCCCGGAGGGTGCCACCACATGGATGGTGGTCACCAATGCCGATGGCACCGTGCGTTCGATCGAACAGGTGCTGACCGCCGAGAACTTCGCCAAGGTGCGGCCCGGCATGAACAAGGACCAGATCCGCCGCATGCTGGGCAAGCCCACCAAGGTGGAGGCATTCCGGCTCAAGCAGGAAGAGGTCTGGGGCTATCGCTGGTTCGAAAGCCCGACCGACCGGGCCTTCTTCAACGTGCATTTCAACAATGACGGCACCGTGACCACCACGTCGCGCAGCGACGATCCGTCGAAGCGACAGGGCGGCTAGCCTTGGCTGCGGTGCCTGTTGCCTGCCGCCGCGTGCAAGCCATGCGGATGCATCGCGCCATGGCGCGCCGATGCGGCGTGCGCGACCGCAGTGGCAACCGGTAGCGGCGCCGCGTACCAGCGTGACAGATTTACCTGGACGAATATTGCAAGGGCCGGTGCCGCCAGCAGAAAGACCACGAGGTATCTGCCGCAGCGGCAGGGCAGGCTGATGGCACAGGAAACGGCGAGCGCTATCTTGATCATCGCGTGAATCCTCCTGTCAGTTAGCAGCGCATGATTCACGCTACTGCGTACCGGTGAGCGACAGAATGGCTGTTACGCGAAACTGGAAAAATGCTTGGGGAGATTGTCGGCGATCAGAGCGATCGCCGACGACGGGAACAAAACCAGGTGAAGCTTAGCGAATCCGCATGCCCGGCACCGCGCCGCTGTGCGGTTCCAGGATATACAGGCCTGGGTTGGCCTTTTCATCGGCGGCCGAGGCGGCCAGCACCATGCCTTCGGACATGCCGAACTTCATCTTGCGCGGTGCCAGGTTGGCCACCACCACGGTCAGCTTGCCCACCAGCTGCTCCGGCGTGTAGGCCGACTGGATACCCGAGAACACGTTGCGCGTCTGGCCTTCGCCAAGATCCAGCGTCAGCTGCAGCAGCTTGTTCGAGCCTTCCACCTTGACGCACTCGACGATCTTCGCCACGCGCAGGTCTACCTTCGCGAAATCGTCGATCGTGATCGTGTCGGCGACCGGTTCGATCGCGGAGGCGCCGGCTTCGGCTGCCGCGGGAGCGGCGGCGGCCAGCGAGTCCTTGTTCGCGGCCAGCAGCGCGTCGATCTGCTTGGTATCGACACGCGTCATCAGGTGCTGGTAAGCCTGGATCGGACGATCGGCGGACAGTTGCTTGTCGATCGCGCGCCAGTCGAACGGCTCCACGTTCAGGAAGCTTTCCACGCCAGCTGCCAGGGTCGGTACCACCGGCTTCAGGAACACCGTCAGCAAGCGGAATGCCTCGAGCGAGACCGAGCAGGCCGCATGCAGCGCATCGCGCTTGCTTTCGTCGCGGGCCAGTTCCCACGGCTTGTTGGTGTCGACGAACGCGTTCACCGTGTCGGTCAGTTCCATCACCAGGCGCAGGGCCTTGCTGTACTCGCGGCCTTCATAGTACGCGGCGATCTGCGGCGCGGCCTGGCGCAGCTGTTCCAGCAGCGGGTTGGCCAGCGCGGCCTCGTTGACCTTGCCGTCGAAGCGCTTGACCAGGAAGCCGGCCGCACGGCTGGCGATGTTCACGTACTTGCCGATCAGGTCGCTGTTCACACGTGCGACAAAGTCGTCGAGGTTCAGGTCCAGGTCTTCCATGCTCGCATTGAGCTTGGCGGCAAAGTAGTAACGCAGCCATTCCGGGTTCATGCCGGTGTCGATGTAGCTCTGCGCGGTAATGAACGTGCCGCGCGACTTGCTCATCTTGGCGCCATCCACGGTCAGGAAGCCGTGCGCGAACACATTGGTCGGGGTGCGATAGCCCGAGAACCTGAGCATTGCCGGCCAGAACAGCGTGTGGAAGTACAGGATGTCCTTGCCGATGAAGTGGTATTGCTCGGCCGTGGAATGCGGACCTACCCATGCGTCGAAATCGATGCCACGCTTTTGCGCCAGGTTCTTGAAGCTTGCGTAGTAGCCGATCGGGGCGTCCAGCCAGACGTAGAAGTACTTGCCCGGGGCGCCCGGGATCTCGAAGCCGAAGTAGGGCGCGTCACGCGAGATGTCCCAGTCGGACAGCGTCGAGGCCTCGCCTTCGGCGCCAAGCCATTCCTGCATCTTGTTGCTGGCTTCAGGCTGGGCCAGGTCGGCCACCCACTCGCGCAGGAACGTTTCGCAGCGCGGATCGGACAGCTTGAAGAAAAAGTGCGTCGACGACTTGCGTACCGGCGTGGCGCCCGAGACGACCGAGTACGGGTTCTTCAGGTCGGTGGGCACATAGGTCGTGCCGCATACTTCACACGAATCGCCGTACTGGTCCTTGGCGCCGCACTTCGGGCATTCGCCCTTGATGAAGCGGTCCGGCAGGAACATGTTCTTGACCGGGTCGAAGAACTGCTCCACATCGCGCTCGGCAATCAGGTCCTGGCCTTTGAGCGACAGGTAGATCTTCTCGCAGAGCTCGCGGTTTTCTTCGGCGTCGGTGCTGTAGTAGTTGTCGAACGACACCAGGAAGCTGTCGAAATCGCGCTTGTGCTCGGTCCAGACGCGGTCGATCAGCTGCTTGGGCGTGATGCCTTCCTTCTCCGCGCGCAGCATGACCGGCGTGCCGTGGGTGTCATCGGCGCCGACGTAGTAGACCTCGTTGCCCATCATGCGCTGGAAACGCACCCAGATGTCGGTCTGGATGTACTCCACCAGATGGCCGATATGGATCTGGCCGTTGGCATACGGCAGGGCAGAGGTAACGAGGATGCGGCGTGCGGTCATGAAGTGAGCCGTTCAGAGAAGCGAGCGTGAAATGCGGGTCCGGCGGCTGCCGGACCGAGGAACCGGCTATTTTAGCAATTGCCCGGCCAGATTGCTCGGTTTGGGGTCGAACTGGCCACAATCTCGTCGAAATCGCAGTTGAGATGCGCGATGCGCAAGTGAAACGGGCAAAAAAAAGCGCCGGTTAGTCACCGGCGCAGCTTTCCACAACGGAAAAGGAGGAGAAATCAGGTACCGCCCGGGAGGTCAGCCACCCATCGCGAGCCAGCAACGGTGGCAAGCGGTACCTGCACTGTATGACTGGTCACCCCGAAATTGGTTTCAAGAAAATTTCGACTCGACGATTTTGTGCGCGGCCGGCCTCGGAAGCGTTGTCCGCCACGGGCTGGGTCTGGCCGCGTCCCTCGGCCGCCAGGCGGTTGCGGGAAACGCCGTGATCACCCAGGTAGCTGGCCACGCTCTGGGCGCGGCGCTGCGACAACTGCATGTTGTAGCTCGGGTTGCCGGTGCTGTCGGTATGGCCCACCACGCTGGCCGCCACGTCCTGATGCTGGCCGAGCGTCTGGGCTACCTGGTCCAGCACGCTGCGGAACGACGGCTTGATGGTCGAGCTGTCCGTATCGAACGTCACCTGGCTCGGAATATTGACCTTCAGCGAGCCGTCTGGCTGCTCGGTGATCTGGGTGCCGGTGCCGGCGGTGTCCTTGTTCAGCTTGCCGCGGATGGCGTTCCAGTTGTAACCGGTGGTGCCGCCCAGCGCGCCGCCCACGGCCGCGCCGACCAGCGTGCCCGTGGTGTTGCCGCCGATCAGGTTGCCCAGTCCAGCGCCCACGGCTGCGCCAACTCCGGTGCCTACCGCGGTATTGGTCTGCTGTTCGGTGGCGCAACCCGCCAGGGCCGCTACGGCGGCAATCGAGACGGTGACGAGCTTGAGGTTCATGCGTTCTCCTTCTGGTGATACCCGAAAATGTTTTGCCAACGGCATGTCGCATGGTAACGCCTGCCGTACGAGGGCGCGCGCGCCGCGACAATTTTCAGCATTGCGTTTGAAAACGCTCAGGGCGTTGCCCGCGATGACCCGAATGGCGTGCGGGCTGCCCGAGGTTGGCGCACTACAATAGGCACATGGCAGCACCTGCACAAGCCTGAGAATGTGAGAGATGTAAATGTCTGTAATTCCTTACTTGCTGCAGGGACATGCCCGCGCCAGCCATCCGGCATGCGACTTTGCTACATTACGCGCCTGTCCCCACTACATTTCCTAAGCGGAGTCTGTCTTGAGCCTCACCATTGAACAGGTAACCGAAGCCCTGCGTACCGTGATCGACCCCAATACGGGCCGCGACCTCGTTTCTACGCGGTCGGCGCGCAACGTACGCGTCGATGGCGGCGATGTCTCCCTGGAAGTGGAGCTTGGGTATCCTGGCAAAAGCCAGTTCGAACTGATCCGCAAGCTCGTCATCGATGCCGTGCGCGGCCTGGATGGCGTTGGCAATGTCAGCGTGGCGGTATCGATGAAGATCGTTGCCCACGCGGTCCAGCGCGGCGTGAAGCTGTTGCCCGGCGTGCGCAACGTGATTGCCGTGGCCTCGGGCAAGGGCGGGGTGGGCAAGTCCACCACGGCCGTGAACCTGGCGCTGGCGCTGGCCGCCGAGGGTGCGCGCGTGGGCATGCTCGACGCCGATATCTACGGGCCCAGCCTGCCGATGATGCTTGGCATCAGCGGCCGCCCCGAGTCGACCGACGGCCAGACCATGACGCCGCTGGAAGGCCATGGCCTGCAGGCCAATTCGATCGGTTTCCTGATCGAGCAGGACAACCCGATGGTGTGGCGCGGCCCGATGGTGACCTCGGCGCTGGAACAACTGCTGCGCCAGACCAACTGGACCGACCTGGACTACCTGATCGTCGACATGCCCCCGGGCACCGGCGATATCCAGCTGACGCTGTCGCAGAAGGTGCCGGTCACCGGCGCGGTGATCGTGACCACGCCGCAGGACATCGCGCTGCTCGACGCCCGCAAGGGCCTGAAGATGTTCGAGAAGGTCGGCATCCCGATCCTCGGCATTGTCGAGAACATGGCGGTCTACTGCTGCCCGAACTGCGGCCATACCGAGCATATCTTCGGCGCCGGCGGTGCCGCGAAGATGAGCGCTGACTACGGTGTGGACGTGCTGGGCAGCCTGCCGCTGAACCTCTCGATCCGCGAGCAGGCCGACTCGGGCCACCCGACCGTGGTGGCCGATCCCGATGGCGCGATTGCCGCGATCTACCGCGAAGTGGCGCGCAAGGTGGCAATCAAGGTTGCCGACAAGGCGCGCGACATGACCAACAAGTTCCCGAGCATCGTCGTCCAGAACACCTGATTGGCTGCGCCGCGACAAAAAATGGGATGTCGTCCGACATTAAGATGCCGGGCGACTGTCCTACAATCCACACGGCAGGCGGTGCATTCTTAACAAGCAAGAAGAGGAGGAACGGCATGAAACGTGTACTTTTCGGTCTGGCCATGGGTGCTGCCGCAGTGCTGGCAGCGGGATGCGCGGGTACGGACAAGGGTCCCACCGCGGCACCGGCAGGCGCGGCCGCCATGGCGGCGCCTGGCGCGACCAAGGCCGCCGCACCGTTGCAGTCCAAGAGTGGCACCAATACCGCGGGCCGGGTCACGTTTGACCAGCAGGCCGGCGGGGTGATGGTGGTGGTGTCGGTGACTGGCCTGCCGCCGGGTACCACGCACGGCTTCCATATCCATGAGAAGGGCGACTGCTCGGCACCGGACGCCATGAGCGCCGGCGGCCATTTCAACCCGTCGGCCAAGCCGCACGGGCAGATCTCGATGCCGGACCACCATGCCGGTGACATGAACAACCTGACCGCCGACTCGGCCGGCAATGCACGCGCGCAGTTCCTGATGCAGGACGTGACCGTGGGGGCCGGCCCGAACAGCGTGGTGGGCCGTGCGGTCGTGGTCCACAAGGATCCGGACGACTATCGCACCCAGCCCACCGGGAACGCGGGCGGCCGCATTGCCTGCGGCGTGATCGCGGCCTCGTAAGCCGAGGAATTCTTCCCTTTCCCGCAGCGCGGGAGAGGGAAGGGAAACCGGAGGCGGGGGGTATGGCGATTGGTTGTACAATGCGCCCCAATCAAGCGGCGCCGGGTTTGGCCGGCCTGCTGTCCGTCCATCCTGCCACGTCATTATGAGCATCAAATCCGACAAGTGGATCCGCCGCATGGCGGAGCAGCACGGCATGATCGAACCGTTCGAGCCCGGCCAGGTACGGGAATCGGAGGGTCGCAAGATCGTGTCCTACGGCACGTCGAGCTACGGCTACGACATCCGCTGCGCCGACGAATTCAAGATCTTCACGAACATCAACAGCACCATCGTCGATCCGAAGAACTTCGACGAGAAGTCGTTCGTCGACTTCAAGGGCGATGTCTGCATCATCCCGCCGAACTCGTTCGCGCTGGCCCGAACGATGGAGTACTTCCGCATTCCGCGCAGCGTGCTGACGATCTGCCTGGGCAAGAGTACCTATGCGCGCTGCGGCATCATTGTCAACGTGACGCCGTTCGAGCCCGAGTGGGAAGGCTATGTGACGCTGGAGTTCTCGAATACCACCCCGTTGCCGGCCAAGATCTACGCCGGCGAGGGCTGTGCCCAGGTGCTGTTCTTCGAAAGCGACGAGATCTGCGAGACCTCGTACGCCGACCGCGGCGGCAAGTACCAGGGCCAGCACGGTGTCACACTGCCGAAAACCTGATCGCATTACAATTCCGGCGTCCAATGCCAGGCGCCTGACCTGATACGAACGAGCCACATGCAGCTGCCGCGGGAAACCGCCCGCCAGCCATGTGGCTCAAGTCTTTCCAAGCTCGCTCATCAAGGGATCCAGTCCGATGAAATTCCGCTTCCCCGTCATCATCATCGATGAAGACTTCCGCTCCGAGAACATTTCCGGCTCGGGTATTCGCGCACTGGCCGAGGCCATCGAGCGTGAAGGCATGGAAGTGATGGGCCTGACCAGCTATGGCGACCTGACGTCGTTCGCCCAGCAGTCCAGTCGGGCTTCCACGTTTATCGTGTCGATCGACGACGACGAGTTCGTACGTGCCGACGACCAGCCCGAGGCCGCGGCCATCGAGAAACTGCGCGCGTTCGTGAACGAAGTGCGCCGCCGCAATACGGACCTGCCGATCTTCCTGTACGGCGAGACGCGCACGTCGCGCCATATCCCGAACGACATCCTGCGCGAGCTGCACGGCTTCATCCACATGTTCGAGGACACCCCCGAATTCGTGGCGCGCCATATCATCCGCGAAGCCAAGGTCTACCTCGATACGCTGGCCCCGCCGTTCTTCAAGGCCCTGATCGACTACGCGCAGGACAGCTCGTACTCGTGGCACTGCCCGGGCCACTCGGGCGGCGTGGCATTCCTGAAGAGCCCGGTGGGCCAGGTGTTCCACCAGTTCTTCGGTGAGAACATGCTGCGCGCCGACGTCTGCAATGCCGTGGAAGAACTGGGCCAGCTGCTGGACCACACCGGCCCGGTGGCCGCGTCCGAGCGCAATGCCGCGCGCATCTTCAACTCGGACCACATGTTCTTCGTCACCAACGGTACGTCGACGTCGAACAAGATGGTGTGGCACGCCAACGTGGCGCCGGGCGATATCGTGGTGGTGGACCGCAACTGCCACAAGTCGATCCTGCACGCGATCATGATGACGGGCGCGATCCCGGTGTTCCTGATGCCGACGCGCAACCACTACGGCATCATCGGTCCGATCCCGAAGAGCGAATTCGATCCGGAAACGATCCGCCGGAAGATCGAGGCGCATCCGTTCGCGAGCAAGGCCAAGAACCAGAAGCCGCGCATCCTGACGATCACGCAGGGTACCTACGACGGCGTGCTCTATAACGCCGAGCAGATCAAGGAAATGCTCGCGTCGGAAATCGACACGCTGCACTTTGACGAAGCCTGGTTGCCGCACGCGGCATTCCACGAGCTGTATCGCGACATGCACGCGATTGGCCGCGACCGTCCGCGCAGCAAGGACGCGCTGGTGTTTGCCACGCAGTCCACCCACAAGCTGCTGGCTGGCCTGTCGCAGGCATCGCAGATCCTGGTGCAGGATTCCGAGACGCGCAAGCTGGACCGCTATCGTTTCAACGAGGCGTACCTGATGCACACCTCGACGAGCCCGCAGTACTCGATCATTGCCTCGTGCGACGTGGCCGCGGCCATGATGGAAGCGCCGGGCGGCACCGCGCTGGTCGAGGAAAGCATCCAGGAAGCGCTCGATTTCCGCCGTGCCGTGCGCAAGGTGGAAGCCGACTACGACGTGGCCAACAACGGCGACTGGTGGTTCAAGGTCTGGGGCCCCGATAACCTGGCCGAAGACGGCATGGCCGAGCGTGACGAGTGGATGCTCAAGGCCAACGAGCGCTGGCACGGCTTTGGCGATCTGGCCGATGGTTTCAACCTGCTGGACCCGATCAAGGCGACCATCATCACCCCGGGTCTCGACGTGGACGGCGAGTTCAGCGAGCGCGGCATTCCCGCGGCGATCGTCACCAAGTACCTGGCTGAACACGGCATCATCATCGAGAAGACGGGTCTGTACTCGTTCTTCATCATGTTCACGATCGGCATTACCAAGGGCCGCTGGAACTCGCTGGTGACCGAGCTGCAGCAGTTCAAGGACGACTACGACCAGAACCAGCCGCTCTGGCGCGTGCTGCCCGAGTTCGTCGGCAAGTATCCGCAATACGAACGGATGGGCCTGCGCGACCTGTGCGATGCGATCCACAGCGTCTACAAGGCCAACGACGTGGCGCGCGTGACCACCGAGATGTACCTGTCGGACATGGAACCGGCCATGAAGCCGTCGGATGCGTGGGCGATGATGGCGCACCGCGAGATCGAGCGCGTGCCCGTGGACGAACTGGAAGGCCGCGTCACCGCCATCCTGCTGACGCCTTACCCGCCGGGTATTCCGCTGCTGATTCCGGGCGAACGCTTCAACCGCATCATCGTGCAGTACCTGAAGTTCGCACGCGAGTTCAACAAGCTGTTCCCGGGCTTCGAGACCGATATCCACGGTCTGGTGGAAGACGAGATCGACGGCGTGACGGCGTACTTCGTGGACTGCGTGAAGCAGTAAGGTTCACCAGGGCAACAAAAAACCCCCGCACGAATCGTTGTGCGGGGGTTTTTTGTTTGCATCAACTACTTGCTCTTCTCGAACTGGAACTGCGGTGCCGCAGGCTCGGCCGACTCACTGGAGCCCGGCAATTCCAGCGTGCCCGGCGTCGATGCCGCGCCACCAGGCTTGCTGTCGGCATCCTGTCCCCCAAGCGGGATACTGACCTCCGCCGCGTTGCTGTGCTTGAGCGAGCCCTTGTCGAGCAAGCCGGTCACCATGCCCGGCCAGAACATCACCAGCAGCACCATCACCATCTGCAGGCCCACCCAGGGCAGCGCACCCCAGTAGATATCCGAGCTCTTGACCTCTTTCGGGGCAATGCCGCGCAGGTAGAACAGCGCGAAGCCGAACGGCGGGTGCATGAACGAAGTCTGCATGTTCACGCACAGCATCACGCCGAACCAGACCAGCGCAGCCGTTGCCGCTGCCTCGGGGTTGCCGCCCATCGAATCGAGCACTACCGGCGTCAGAACCTTGACCGCCACGGGCGCCAGCATCGGCACCACGATAAACGCGATCTCGAAGAAATCGAGGAAGAACGCCAGGAAGAAGATGAACAGGTTCACCACGATCAGGAAGCCGATCCAGCCGCCCGGCAGCGAGGTGAACAGATGCTCGACCCAGGCTCCGCCGTCCACACCCTGGAACACCACCGAGAAGCAGGTGGAGCCGATCAGGATGAACACCACCATCGCGGTCAGCCGGGCGGTGGACTGGTAGGCCTCGACGATCAGCCGGCGCAGATCGGTCAGCTGGCCGGCGCGGATCAGCAGCCACAGCACCACCAGGTAGGCCACGGCCAGCGGAATCCGGAACGCGTGCGAGCCGAATGCAAACACGCCCACCGCAGCGGCCACCAGCGTGGCGGCAAGTCCCACGCGGTAGATATTGCGGTCGATCCTGTTGAAGCCCTTGTCGCGGATCACGGCCAGCACCAGCGCGCCTACCGCGCCCATGGCGCCGGATTCGGTCGGCGTGGCAATACCGAGCATGATCGTGCCGAGCACCAGGAAGATCAGCACCGCGCAGGGCACGATGCCGCGCAGGCATTTGCGCCACAGTGCCCAGCCGCTCAACGTGCGCGCTTCGGCCGGCACCGGCGGCAGCCAGTCGGGCTTGATGCGGGTCAGCACGAACGTGTAGAGCGCGAACAGCGCGATCTGCACCACCGACGGGCCCCAGGCGCCCAGGTACATGCTGCCCACGTCGGCGCTGCCGGCTGGCGTCTTGAGCTGGTCGGCCAGCACCACCAGCACCAGCGACGGCGGCACCAGTTGCGTGATGGTGCCCGATGCGGCCAGTACGCCCGTGGCGTACTTCATGTTGTAGCGGTAACGCATCATCACTGGCAGCGAGATCATCGCCATGGCGATCACCTGTGCCGCCACCGTGCCGGTGATCGCGCCCAGGATAAAGCCGACGATGATCACCGAGTAGCCAAGCCCGCCGCGCACCGGGCCGAACAGCTGGCCCATCGAATCGAGCATGTCTTCCGCGAGCCCGCATTTCTCGAGGATCGCACCCATGAAGGTGAAGAACGGAATCGCCAGCAGCAGTTCGTTGGCCAGCACGCTGCCGAACACGCGCGTGGGCACGGCTTGCAGGAACTGCAGCGGGAAGTAGCCCCATTCGATGGCCAGGAAGCCAAACGCGAGGCCCACCGCCGACAGCGAAAATGCGACCGGGAACCCGATCAGCATGAATACCACCAGGCCGCCAAACATCAGCGGCGGCATATATTCCAACGGGATCATTATTGCACCGGCCTTTCGTATTTTGATTCGATGCGCACCAGGCCCTTCAGGGCAGCGAAGCGCTTGATCAGTTCGGAAATCCCCTGCAGCGTGAGCAGGGCAAAGCCGAGCGGCACCACGAGCTTGATCGGATACCGGGGCAGGCCGCCCGAGTTGCCCGACTGCTCAAGAATGCGCCACGAAGGCAGGAACAATGAGTCCCACGACAGCCACGTGAACAGGATCGTGGACGGCAGCAGGAAAAAGATGATGCCGAAAATGTCGATCCAGTGCTGCGCGCGTTCGGACACGTTGCCGTAGATCAGGTCCACGCGCACGTGCTCGTTGCGCTGGAACGTATACGACGTGCCAAACATCACGGCAATGGCAAACATGTACCACTGCAATTCCAGCGGCCAGTTATCGCTCAAGTTGAAGCCGTACCGCAGCAGGGCGTTTCCTGCGCTGATCAGGCACGACAGCAGGATCATGATGTTTGCAAGCCTGCCCGTGTGCTGATTCAACCTGTCGATCTGCCGTGACAGACCAAGCAAGTAATTCATGGGTGTCTCCCCCGTTTTATGCGCCGTAAGTGTATCTGTAACAATTTTTAAGGGCGCTAGGGGATTCTCCTAGAAGGGGGCGCCTGGCCAATAAAAAAGCCGCCGGGCGATAACCCAGCGGCTTTTTTACGACAAAGACTTACGCGAAACTTACAGCGAAATCACAGTTCCTTGCGCGCAGCGGCGATGGCCGCACGAACCTGGTTAGGGGCGGTGCCACCGATATGGTCGCGCGAGGCAACCGAGCCTTCAAGCGTCAGCACGCCATGTACGTCTTCGCCGATCAGCGATGCCTGGTCGCCCAGACCCGAGACTTCGCGCAGTTGTTCCACGGTCAGGTCGGCCAGGTCGCACTGGCGGTCGTCGCAGGCACGCACGGCGTGGGCCACGGCTTCGTGGGCATCGCGGAACGGCAGGCCTTGCTTGACCAGGTAGTCGGCCAGATCGGTGGCGGTGGCGTAGCCCTGCAGCGCGGCGGCACGCATCGCATCGGGCTTGACGCTGATGCCCGGCACCATGTCGGCGAAGATGCGCAGCGTATCGACGATGGTATCCACTGTATCGAACAGCGGTTCCTTGTCTTCCTGGTTGTCCTTGTTGTAGGCCAGCGGCTGGCCCTTCATCAGTACCAGCAGGCCGTTCAGGTGGCCATACACGCGGCCGGTCTTGCCACGCGCCAGTTCCGGAACGTCCGGGTTCTTCTTCTGCGGCATGATCGAGCTGCCCGTGCAGAAGCGGTCGGCGATATCGATAAAGCCGACGCGCGGGCTCATCCAGATCACCAGTTCTTCACTGAAGCGCGAGATATGGGTCATCACCAGCGACGCGGCGGCCACGAATTCGATCGCGAAATCGCGGTCGGAAACGGCGTCCAGCGAGTTGCGGCACACGCCATCGAAGCCCAGTTGCGCGGCCACGAACTCGCGGTCGATCGGGTAGCTTGTGCCGGCCAGCGCGGCGGCGCCCAGCGGCAGACGGTTCACGCGGCGGCGGCAGTCGGCCATGCGTTCGGCGTCGCGCGTGAACATTTCCACGTAGGCCATCAGGTGATGGCCGAACGTTACCGGCTGTGCCACCTGCAGGTGCGTAAAGCCCGGCAGGATCGTATCGGCGTTCTGGTCGGCCAGGTCCAGCAGCGCGCGGCGCAGGTCGCCCAGCAGGCCGATGATGTTGTCGATTTCGCTGCGCAGCCACAGGCGGATATCGGTGGCCACCTGGTCGTTACGCGAGCGGCCCGTGTGCAGGCGCTTGCCGGCGGCGCCGACCAGCGCGGTAAGGCGCGCTTCGATATTGAGGTGGACGTCTTCCAGATCGAGCTTCCACTCGAACGTGCCGGCTTCGATTTCACCGCGGATCTGCGCCATGCCGCGCTCGATCTCGCCTTGGTCGGCGGCGGCGATGATGCCCTGCTTTGCCAGCATGGCCGCATGGGCCAGCGAGCCCTGGATGTCGAACAGCGCCAGGCGCTTGTCGAAGTTGACCGACGCGGTGTAACGCTTCACCAGATCGGACATCGGTTCGGAGAAGCGGGCGGACCAGGCTTCGCCTTTCTTGGCAAGTTGGGAGGTCATGACAGGGGCAGGGCGGAAAATCGGAAACGGCGATTATATCGCCTGAAGGCGGAGTCAATTACCGCTGGTTGGTTCCCCTCTCTCGCGAGCGGGAGAGGGGCTAGGGGAGAGGGCGGGCGTCTCGAGATGAGAAAGTGGCAAATAGAACCGCCTTGCCCTCTCCCCCGACCCCTCTCCCGCAGGCGGGGGAGGGGAGCAAGCATCACAATCAACCGCTGTTACGCAGGCCGGCCGCCACGCCGTTGATCGTCAAGTGGATCCCGCGTCGCACGCGAACATCGTCGGCATCCTTGCCGGCGCGGTAGCGCTTGAGCAGTTCCACCTGCAAGTGGTTCAGCGGATCCAGGTACGCAAAGCGGTTCTTGATCGAGCGCGCCAGCAGCGGGTTCTCGGCCAGGCGTTCCGCGCGGCCCGTGATCAGGCTAAGCATGTCGCAGGTCAGGTGCCATTCGGCACTGATGCGCGAGAACACGGTCTTGCGCAGCGCCGCATCGTCGCACAGCCCGGCATAGCGCGAGGCCACGGCCAGGTCGGTCTTGGCCAGCACCATGTCCATGTTCGACATCAGCGTGCGGAAGAACGGCCAGGTCTTGATCATGCGCTTGAGCGTGGCGATCGTCGCCTTGCGTGCCTTCTCGTCCGGTGCCTCGTCCAGCAGCGCCTGCACCGCACTGCCAAAGCCGAACCAGCCCGGCAGCAGCAGGCGGCACTGGCCCCATGAGAAGCCCCACGGAATCGCGCGCAGATCCTCGATCTTGCGGTTCTTCTTGTCCATCAGCTTGCGCGAGGCCGGACGCGAACCGAGGTTCAGGTCGGCGATCTCGGTGATCGGCGTGGTGGCGAAGAAATAGTCCTTGAAGCCCGCGGTCTCATAGACTAGATGCCGGTAGGCGCGGAACGCGCGATCCGACAGCTGTTGCATCACGCCTTCGAACGCGGCCAGCCCGGTCGGCGCATTCTGCGTGGGCAGCAGCGAGGCTTCCAGCGTGGCCGCGATCACCGTTTCCAGGTTGCGCCGGCCGATCTCGGAGTTGGCGAACTTGCTGTTGATGATTTCGCCCTGTTCGGTCAGACGGATCTGCCCGTTCACGGTGCCCGGCGGCTGCGACAGGATGGCGTCGTAGGTCGGGCCACCGCCACGACCCACGGTGCCGCCGCGGCCGTGGAACAGGCGCAGCTTCACGCGGCGCTCCTCGAACAGCTTCACCAGCGCCAGCTCGGCCTTGTAGAGCTCCCAGTTCGACGTCAGGAAGCCGCCGTCCTTGTTCGAATCCGAATAGCCGAGCATCACTTCCTGCTCTACGCCATGGTGCTTGATCACCGAGTCGAAGCCGGGCAGGTCCAGCAGCGACTCCATGATGCCGGCCGCGTTGCGCAAGTCCTCGATGGTTTCGAACAGCGGAATGACCATCAGCTCCATGCGGGCCGGATCGCTCTTGCTGCCGAGCGTGCCGCGCAGCATGCCGGCTTCCTTCTGCAGCAGCATCACTTCGATCAGGTCGGACAACGACTCGGTGTGCGAGATGATGTAGTTGCGGGCCACGCGGTTGCCGTAGCGTGCGCGCAGCTCGCGTGCCATGTTGAAGATGGCCAGCTCGTTGCGTGTCTGCTCGGAATAGTCGTGCCACGGCAGCGACAACAGGCGCGGCTGGCGCAGCTCGCCCAGCAGCAGTTCGAGCTTGCGCTCCTCGGTCAGCGCGGCGTAGTTGGCTTCGATGCCGGCGGCCTTGAACAGCTCGGTGACCACGGCCTCGTGCACATCAGACACCTGGCGCATGTCCACCGACGCCAGATGGAAGCCGAAGATTGCAATGGCACGGACCAGCGCGTCGATGCGCCCGCGCGCCAACGCCTCGCCATGGTGCGAGCGCAGCGAATCGAGCACGATCTGCACGTCGGCCGCGAAGGCCTCGGCATTGTCGTACGGGGCAACATCGGCCACCGGATGGCGCTGGGCCACATGGCCGGTCAGGCGTTCCGTGGTGGCGGCCAGGCGCGCGTAGATACCAATCAGCGCGCGGCGATAGGGCTCGTCGGCACGGTGCTCGGAATGGTCGGGCGAGGCTTCGGCAAGTGCCAGCAGTTCGGGGCTGGCGTCGACCATCAGCGACGACAGCGGCAGTTCGGCGCCCAATGCGTGGACCTCGTCGAGGTACCACTGCATGATCAGCGTCGACTGTTGCTGCGCGGCGTGCTCCAGCGTTTCGGCGGTCACGTTCGGATTGCCGTCACGGTCGCCGCCGATCCACGAACCCATCTGCAGGAACGGCGCCAGCGGCGCCGGGGTGGTGCCGGCCTTGCTCTTGCGCGGGAAGACTTCGGCGATGTCCTCTTCCATATCGGCCATCAGCCGCGGAATGCCGTGCAGGAACGTGGTGCGGTAATAGGAGAGCGCGTTCTCGATCTCGTCGACCACCATCAGGCGCGTATTGCGCAGCATCCGGGTCTGCCACAGCGTGGTCACGCGGGCGCGCAGTTGCGCGGTGTTGTGATCGCGTTCGCGCGCGGTCATCGGCAGGTCGCGTTCGGCCAGCAGGCGGGCGATTTCGCGCTCGGCGTCCAGGATCGACTTGCGCTGGACTTCGGTCGGGTGCGCGGTCAGCACCGGCATGATCAGCGCGTTGTCCAGGAAGTCGCGCAGTTGCTTGCCGGTTACGCCGGCGGCGTCGATGGCCTGCAGCGCGCGCGCCATGCTGCCCGGCTGCGGCGGCGAGCCGGCCAGCGCATGCACGCGGCGGCGCCGGTTATGGTGCTGGTCCTCGGCAATATTGGCCAGGTGCGAGAAGTAGCTGAAGGCCCGCACCACGGAATTGGTCTGGTCGCGCGACAGCCGTTTCAGCAGGCGGTCGAGTTCGGTGCCGGCGGCGCGGTCGTTTTCGCGGCGGAAGCGCACGGCGGTCTGGCGGATGGTTTCCACCAGTTCGAACGCGGCGTCGCCTTCCTGCTCGCGCACGCAGTCGCCCAGCAGGCGGCCCAGGAAGCGGATGTCGTCACGCAGCGGCAGGTCCTTGTCCGCCGCGCGGCGCGCAGGCGCGGCAGGGGCAGTGGTATTGCCGTCGGGCGTGACCACGGCCAGCTTTGGCTTGCCGGTGACCTTGGCGTTGCGTGCGGGGGTTTTGGTGGACTTCGGGGTGGCGCCGTTGGCGTCATGCTGGCCTGAGGCTGGCGTAACTGACTTGCGGCCGGTGGAACGTGGACGGCCGGTGGGGCGCGCAGCAGGCTGCGTCATCAACTATCTCCTCGTATTTCGTTATCTATCT
Source organism: uncultured Cupriavidus sp. (assembly GCA_963543405.1). Lineage (GTDB taxonomy): Bacteria > Pseudomonadota > Gammaproteobacteria > Burkholderiales > Burkholderiaceae > Cupriavidus. Next base: position 92,951 of record CAUUBQ010000007.1, on the reverse strand, counting down.
ATGTATCGAACACCAGACAGGTAAAGCCGGCAGCCCTGGGTTCGACCGACATCAACCGCTTGCCGGAAACGCGCTTCTGGTTCTGGTGAATCGGCCAGTTTGACGCCTGAATCCAAAAGGGTGCGTGCTAACATGCGCGCATGCAAGCACCCGCCCAACCATTGTCTTCATCCGCTGCAGTATCGCGCAGCCTACCAGGCAAGCTCGTCATCGCGTCTCGCGAAAGTCGGCTGGCGCTGTGGCAGGCTGAACATGTTCGTGCTGCGTTGCAACAATACTATCCCCTGTGCGATGTGTCCATTCTCGGCATGACGACAAGGGGTGATCAAATTCTCGACAAGACATTGTCCAAGGTAGGTGGCAAGGGTCTGTTCGTGAAGGAGCTCGAGGTTGCCATGGCCGAAGGCCGTGCCGACCTGGCCGTGCATTCGCTCAAGGATGTGCCGATGGAGCTGCCCGAAGGGTTTGCGCTGACGGCGGTAATGGAGCGCGAGGATCCGCGCGATGCGCTGGTATCGGCGCAATTCGCGTCGCTCGATGACATGCCGCCCGGTACTGTGGTGGGCACCTCGAGCCTGCGTCGCGAAGCTGCGCTGCGCAGCCGTTATCCGCATCTGGTGATCAAGCCGCTGCGCGGCAACCTGGACACCCGCCTGGGCAAGCTCGACCGCGGTGAATATGGCGCGATCATCCTCGCAGCCGCCGGTCTCAAGCGGCTGGGCCTGGGTGACCGTATCCGCGCACTGATCGAACCGGAAAGCTCGTTGCCTGCCGCGGGGCAGGGCGCACTGGGGATCGAGATCCGCTCGGATCGTCCCGAACTGGCCGAATGGCTGGCCCCGCTCAATCACCTGCCGACGCTGCTGGCGGTTTCGGCCGAACGCGCGGTGTCGCGCCGCCTGGGTGGCTCATGCCAGGTGCCGCTGGCCGCCCACGCGCGCTGGCATGGCGGTACGCTTCAGCTCGACGCATTCGTCGGCATGCCGGATGGCACGCGCAATGTGCGCGCCCATGCCACCGCCGCCCAGGTGGATTCGGTGCATGCGGCCGAGCAGCTTGGCGCCGCCGTGGCTGGCGACCTGCTGGGCCAGGGGGCCGATGCCGTGCTGGCCGCGCTGTCCACGGCCGGACCTGCCTGAGGAAACCCGATGCCCCGCCCGACCGTCGTAGTGACGCGACCCGCCGGGCAGTCCCGGCAACTGACCGAGGCGTTGCAAGCGGCCGGTCTCGATGTGCTGGGCTTCCCGCTGCTGGCCATCGGTCCTGCCGCCGACGATACGCCGCTACGCACCGCGCTGGGCCGGCTGGCCGACTATGCGCTAGTAGTGTTCGTAAGCCCGAATGCCGTGTCATTCGCGCTCGATGCGCTGGCGCAGATCCAGAACACGGCAGGTACCGCGCAATGGCCGGCTGGCGTGCCGGTGGCCGTGGTCGGCCCGTCGAGCGTGTTGGCACTGGCCGAGCGCGGCATCGCGGCGCCGACACACCGGGTCATCGCACCCGCCGGGGCGCAGGCGGACACTGAAACAAACGGCGAAACCCCGCGCTTCGATTCCGAGGCGCTCTGGTCCGAACTCGATACTGCGCCTGGCGCGTTCGCTGGCCGCAGCGTGCTGATCATCCGCGGCAATGGCGGGCGTGACTGGCTGGGCGACCGCCTGCGCGAGGCCGGTGCAACCGTGGACGCCGTCGAGGCATACAGCCGGACACTGCCTGAGCCGACCACCATGCAATGGCAGGCCGTGCGCGATAGCCTCAAGCCCGGGGCGCCGCCTTATGCATGGCTGCTGACCAGTTCCGAAGCGGTGCGCAACCTGGACGCGCTGGCGCGGTTGCACCTGTCGCCCCAGGAACACGAGCGCCTGAAGCAGATGCAGTGCATTGCGCCGCATGCGAGAATTGCCGCGCAGGCTCAGGCACTGGGCTTTGCGCACGTACTGCCCGCCGCGCCCGGCGATACCGGCCTGCTGGCTGCGTGCACACAGTGGGGTAATGCCCATGCCGGGCCCGCGGCGCCAATTGCGGTGCCCGTAGCGGCGCCTGCCCCCGCGCCAGTGCCCGTGGCACCGATACCTGCCAATGCGGAGCCGGCGCCAACGCCGGCTGCCATGGAATCAACAGGATCCTCCGGATCCACGACAACGAAGGTCGAACGCGTGACGCCAGACAGCACGTCCCCCTCGTCGAGCAGTGCCGCATCATCCGGTGCTGGCGGCACCAACTTCACCATGCACGCCCCCGCGATGCAGCCGGACAACCGTCGCAACATGGCGGTCTGGTGGCTGGTTGCAGTCATCGTGTTGCTGGCCATCGCCGGTGGTTTCTTCTGGCTGCAGATGCGCGTGGAACACCTGACCCAGGAACTGGCCCGTCGCCAGCAGAGCAATGACGCCCTGGTGCAGGAAACGCGCGTGTTGTCGAAGAACGCCCAGGACACGGTCAAGGAATTGCAGGGCAAGGTCGGTGCGCTCGACGGGCAGGTGGTGGAAGCCCGCGACAAGCAGGCCGCGCTGGAACAGGTCTACCAGGACCTGATGCGCAACCGCGATGACTGGGAAATTGCCGAGATCCAGCAACTGCTGACCAACGCCGGCCAGCAGTTGCAGCTGACCGGCAACGTGCAGGTGGCGCTGGCCGCGCTGCAAAGCGCCGATGCCCGCCTGGCGCGCGCCGACAAGCCGCAGTACAACCAGTTGCGCCGTGCGCTGGCACGCGACATTGCCCGCATGAAGGCCGTGCCGGACACCGACCTGACCGGCGCGGCGATCAAGCTCGACGAATCGATCAACCAGATCGACTCGTTGCCGTTGCTGTCGGGCGAGCGCATGCTGGACCGCGCGCCGGGCGAGGCAGACAAGCCGGCCCAACCGGGTGCCAAGGGTGCCGCGGCGTCCGCCGCTGCCGCGCCCACCGGCAACGTGGTGACCCGCGTGTGGGACTACGTGCTTGGCGAACTCGGCCAGGTGATCCGCGTGCGCAAGGTGGAAGACACCAATGCGCTGCTGTTGTCCGGCGACCAGGGCTGGTTCCTGCGCGAGAACGTCAAGCTGCGGCTGCTCAACGCGCGTCTGGCGCTGCTGTCGCGCAACGAGCCGGTGTTCCGTAACGATCTGGCGGCGGCACAGGCCATGATCGGGCGCTATTTCGATACCCGCTCGCGCCGCGTGCAGGGCGTGCTGACCCTGCTCAAGCAGGCCCAGGCCAGCGCGGTCAGCGTATCGCTGCCGACCATGGCGGAAAGTCTTGGCGCGCTGCGTGCCCTGAAGAAGGAGTAGCCGAATGCGACTGCTTTTCTGGGTAGCCGTACTGTTCGGCGGCGCGGTCGGGCTGGCGCTGTTCACGCAGTTCAACCATAGCAATGTGGTGCTGTTCTATCCGCCTTATCGGGTGGAGATGTCGCTGAACCTGGCGCTGGCGCTGCTGTTGCTGATCTTCTTCGTGGTCTGGACCATCATGTCCACGGTGCGCCATCTGGGCGAGATGCCGCGCCGCGCCGCGGCGTATCGCGAGCGCAGCCGCATGAGCAAGGCGCAGGCCGCGCTGCGCGAATCGATCGAGAACCTGTTTGCCGGTCGCTTCGCTCGCGCGGAACGCGCCGCCAAGGAGGCCCAGGCCTGGCCCGAGCAGGCGCAGACCGCAGCGCTGGTGGGTGCGCGTGCCGCGCACCGGATGCAGGAGTCGGAACGCCGCGATGCATGGATGGCGCAGGTCACGGACCCGGAACGCGAACAGGCCCGGCTGGTGTCGATGGCCGAACTGCTGGTCGATGCGCGCGATCCGGAAGGGGCGCTCGAAACCATCGCCCAGTTGCAGGAAAAAGGCGGTCGCCAGATTCATGTGCAACGGATTGCATTGCGTGCGCACCAGCATCTGAAGAACTGGAACGAGGTGTTGCGCCTGGCGCGGTCACTGGAAAAGCGCAATGCATTGCATCCGGTGCTGGCGTTGCGGCTCAAGCAGATGGCCGTGGAGGCCATGCTCGAGGAGCGCCGCCACGACGCCGAATCGCTCTACCATTTCTGGCGCTCGCTGTCGGCCGATGAACGCCATGCGGTACGCATCGCCGAGCAGGCCGCGCGTTATTTCTCGGCGCTGAACCGCCAGAACGAGGCCCGCCGCATCATCGAGGAAGCGCTCAAGGTCAACTGGGACAGCCGGCTGGTACAGCGCTATGCCGATTGCGCGGAACCGGGCAAGGCCCTGCCGCAAATCCAGCAGGCCGAGAAATGGCTGGCCGAACATCCGAACGATGCCGACCTCTATTACACGCTGGGTGTGCTGTGCCTTGGCGAACAACTCTGGGGCAAGGCGCAGTCGAACTTCGAACGCGCCTTGAAGTACGCCGATCGCGATGCGCAACGCCGCATCTGCGTACGCGCGCACCTGGCGCTGGCGCGCCTGTTCGAGGAAACCGAGCGTCCCGATGATGCGCAAAGGCATTATCGTGAAAGCGCAATGCTGGCGGCTTAAACGCTTGAAATCCTGACGGTTTGCTCCCCTCTCCCGCACAGCGGGAGAGGGGAGCCAAAAGAACCAATCAGTCCACCTTCGCTTTCGACCCCTTTACTGCCGCATATCTTTCCAGCGCTTCCATCCGTGCCACCTTGTGTTGCACGATTGGCCGTGGATAGTTGTCTCCAAGCCTGACTCCCGCCGAAGCCAGCACGTCGTCCGGCGCAGTCCATGGTGCATGGATGTATTTATCAGGCAGCGCCGCCAGCATGGGCAGGTACTTGCGGATAAAGCGTCCCTGCGGATCAAACCTCTCTGACTGCGGCACCGGATTGAAGATGCGGAAGTACGGCTGCGCGTCGCAGCCCGTGGACGCTGCCCATTGCCAGCCGCCATTGTTGGCCGAGAAGTCGAAATCGTTGAGCTGGTCGGCAAAGTACTGCTCGCCATGGCGCCAGTCCACCCCGAGGTCTTTCACGAGGAAGCTCGCGGTGACCATGCGCAGGCGGTTGTGCATATAGCCGCTCTGGTTGATCTGCAGCATCGCGGCGTCGACCAGTGGATAACCGGTCTGCGCGTCGCACCATGCCTTGAAGTACTGGTTGCCGGTAGTCCGGTCAACCCAGCGGATCGCATCGTATTCCGGGTGGAACGACTTGCCTTCGGCCACGCGCGGATGATGGTGCAGGATCATGAAATAGAAATCGCGCCAGATCAGCTCGGACAACCATACCGCCGCGCCGGTGCTTGCGGCGCCCCCTCTTGTCACGGCCTCGTGCGCGGTGCGCGCGAGCGTGCGGATCGAGATCGTGCCGAAGCGCAGGTGCACGGACAGGTAGCTTGGCCCGCGCACGGCCGGGAAGTCGCGCCGGTTGCCATAGTCGCCCATGCGCTCGACGAACTCGTCGAACAGGGCCTGCGCGCCGTCGCTGCCCGTGGGCATGGCGATTTCCGGCAAGTTGCTGGGCGTGAATCCCAGCGATTCGAGCGAGGGCAACGCCTTGTGGTAGCGGGCTGGCACCGGTGCCAGCGCCGCAAGATACTGGTCGACCGGATAGGGGCGCAGGTCGAAAGGGCGTACCTCGCGCAGCCAGGCATTTTTGTACGGCGTGAAGACACTGAATGGCTGGCCCTGGCCGGTCAGGATCTCGTCGGCCTCGAAGATGACCTGGTCCTTGAAGGTGAACAGCACGCGCGAGTCGGCGGCCAGCGCCTGGCGCACGTGGGTATCGCGCGCGTTGGCGGCCGGTTCATAGTCGTGGTTCGTGAATACCGCCTCGGCATCGAGCTCGGCCGCGAGCTCGGGAATGACCTTGCGCGCCGCGCCGTCGAGCACGATCAGTCCGCCGCCGGCGTCACCTAGCGTACGCCGCAACGGCTCCAGCGACTTCAGGATGAATTCGATGCGCCGGTCGGCCTTGAGCCCGCGCTCCAGCAGCGGATCAAGGATGTCGCGGTCGAAAACGAACACGCACCATACCTGTTGGCAGTGCTTGAGGGCATAATGCAGCGCCGCGTGGTCGGCCGTGCGCAGGTCGCGCCGGAACCATACCAGGCCGCGCGCGAATTCCCGGTCGATCCGGTAGGGCAGGCGTCCGGTGGCGGCTGGCTCGGGCGCCGGGGAGGATGATCTTGGCATCGCCGTAACCTAACATAGCCACCAGCAATTCCCTATCAGACAAGCACGTACATGGCCACCACTCTCGACCGCATCCTGCAATCCCAAGGCTTCGGCACGCGCCGCTATTGTGGCGACCTGGTCGAGGCCGGGCTCGTCGAGGTCAATGGCGAACTCTGCGAAGACCCGGGTGCACGCTTCGACGTGGACGGCCTGCGCCTGACCGTCGATGGCGAGGAATGGCTGGCCTGCACCAAGGCCTACCTGATGCTGAACAAGCCCACCGGCTACGAGTGTTCGCAGCGTCCGCGCCATCATCCAAGCGTCTACAACCTGCTGCCCGTGCCGCTGCGCCAGCGCGAAGTACAGGCCGTGGGGCGGCTCGATCACGACACCACCGGGTTGTTGCTGCTGACCGACGACGGCCAGTTCATCCACGCCCAGACTTCGCCCAAGAAGCAGGTACCCAAGATCTATGAGGTCACCACGTTCGATCCGGTCACGCCGGAACAGGTGGAAGCGCTGCGCACCGGCGTGAAGCTCGACGACGAGCCGGCCCCGATTGCCGCCGATGGCTGCGAGGCCACCGGCGAGCGCAGCCTGCGCCTGACGCTACTCCAGGGTAAATATCACCAGGTCAAGCGCATGGTGGCGGCTGTGGGCAACCATGTGACGGCGCTGCATCGCAGCGCCATTGGCGGCCTGGTACTGGATCCGGCGCTGGCCCCGGGCGAATGGCGCTGGCTGACTCCCGAGGACCTGGCCGCACTCAAGCCCGGCGGCGCCTGAGTCGCGCCTGAACCACCCCTGAACCGCCCCTGACCCGGCGGCCGGGCCGGGTGCCGCAAGCATGCTATCGGGCAAGGAAGGACACAGAACTTTTACGCAGCACCCGGGGTGCGATTTGGTAGAATGCAAGCCATGGCGACGCCCGAAGCATCTATCAATCTCACCAATCAGTTCCTGATTGCCATGCCAGGCATGGCTGATCCGACCTTTTCGGGTTCCGTTGTCTACCTCTGCGAGCATAACGAGCGTGGTGCGCTTGGCCTGGTGATCAACCGGCCGATCGACATCGACATGGCCACGCTCTTCGACAAGATCGATCTCAAGCTCGAAATCCAGCCAGTTGCCCACCAGCCGGTCTACTTCGGCGGCCCGGTGCAGACCGAGCGCGGCTTTGTGCTGCATGACCCGGTCGGCATCTATGTGTCGTCGCTGGCGGTGCCCGGTGGGCTGGAAATGACGACCTCCAAGGATGTGCTCGAAGCCGTGGCCAATGGCAGCGGCCCGCACCGCTTCCTGCTCACGCTCGGCTACGCGGGCTGGGGTGCCGGTCAGCTCGAGGAAGAGCTGAGCCGCAATGGCTGGTTGACCGTCCAGGCCGACCCGGAAATCATCTTCAGCGTGCCCCCCGAAGAGCGCTTCGCCGCGGCCGTGCGCCTGCTGGGCATCGATGTGGCGATGCTGTCGGGCGAGGCCGGGCATGCCTGAGCTGCCGGGGCGCGAGACGCCCCGCGACGGCACGGTGCTCGCCTTCGACTATGGCGAGAAAAAAATTGGCGTGGCACTCGGTAATTTCATCACCCGGCAAGCCCGCGCCCTCACCATTCTTCCCAATATCACGGTCGAAGCCCGCTTCGAGGCCGTTGGCGCGCTGATCCAGGCCTGGTCACCGGTGCAACTGGTGGTCGGCATGCCGGTCAACCCGGACGCCGGTCCCGATGACGAGGATCAGGCTTCGATGCGGCTTGCGCGCCGCTTCGGCAACCAGTTGAACGGGCGTTTCAACCTGCCAGTGGAATGGGTGGACGAACGCTACTCCTCGCGCGCCGCCTCCATGGCCGGTGCAAAGCGCGGAGCGCTCGACGCCGAAGCTGCCCGGATCATCCTGCAACAGTATTTCGACGAAATCCCGCTATGACCCAGACCTCTACTCCCGACGCTGAAGCGCTGTACCACGCGCTGCGCGACCAGGCCCAGGCCCTGATGCCATCGAGCGACCGCGCGCGCTGGTCGGTGGCGGGTATCCACTCGGGTGGTGCCTGGATTGCCGAGCGCCTGGCGGCGGACCTGAAACTGGGCGAGCACGGCGTGATCAACGTGGCCTTCCATCGTGACGACTATGCCAAGAAGGGCCTGCACAGCCAGGCCCAGTCGACCACGCTGCCGTTCGATGTGCAGGACCGCAACATCCTGCTGATCGACGATGTGCTGGCCACGGGCCGCACGATCCGGGCTGCAGTCAACGAACTGTTCGACTATGGCCGCCCGGCGCGCGTGGCGCTGGCCGTGCTGGCCGACCGCGGAGGCCGCGAGTTGCCGTTTGCAGCCGACTACGCCGCCGCCACGCTCGATTTGCCGCTGGACAAGACGCTGGTGCTATCGCGCCAGGGTGAGGGCGCCGCCACGCGATTCACCTTCGCCACTGAAGCCCGCGCCTGAGTGTCAACCCGCATCGCCCCCTGAGCGTCAAGCCCCCCAGACATACCAAGACCGAACCCGCGCCCGAACCACCTGCCATGACCAAGACGTTCCGTAACCCGCAGCTCACCAAGAACGGCGAACTGAAACACCTGCTGTCCATCGAGGGCCTGTCGCGTGACATGGTCACGCACATTCTGGACACCGCCAGCCAGTTCGTATCGCTGTCCGACTCCGACCGCGACGTCAAGAAGGTGCCCTTGCTGCGCGGCAAGAGCGTGTTCAACCTGTTCTTCGAGAACTCCACGCGCACGCGCACCACGTTCGAGATTGCCGCCAAGCGCCTGTCGGCGGACGTGCTGAACCTGAACATCAATGCATCGTCGACCAGCAAGGGCGAATCGCTGCTGGATACGATCAACAACCTGTCGGCGATGTCGGCCGACATGTTCGTGGTGCGCCACGCCAGCTCGGGCGCGCCGTACCTGATTGCGGAACACGTGGCACCGCACGTGCACGTGATCAATGCCGGCGATGGTCGTCATGCGCACCCGACGCAGGGCCTGCTGGACATGTACACGATCCGGCATTTCAAGAAGGATTTCACCAACCTGACGGTGGCGATTGTCGGCGACATCCTGCACTCGCGCGTGGCCCGTTCGGATATCCACGCCCTGACCACACTGGGCGTGCCCGAAGTGCGCGCGATTGGTCCGCGCACGCTGTTGCCGTCCGGGCTGGAGCAGATGGGTGTGCGCGTCTTCCACAATATGGAAGAAGGCCTGAAGGGCGTGGACGTGGTGATCATGCTGCGCCTGCAGAACGAGCGCATGAGCGGCGCGCTGCTGCCCTCGGCACAGGAATACTTCAAGGCCTATGGCCTGACGCCGGAGCGCATGGCACTGGCAAAGCCCGACGCCATCGTGATGCACCCTGGCCCGATGAACCGCGGCGTGGAAATCGATTCCGCGGTGGCCGATGGCCCGCAATCGGTGATCCTGAACCAGGTGACCTTCGGCATCGCCGTACGCATGGCCGTGATGGGCATTGTTGCAGGCAACAATGATTGAGCCGCATCCGGATACTACGAACAGCACACAGCGACAGAATATGAAGATTCACATCCAGGGTGGCCGCCTGATCGATCCGGCCGCAAACGTCGACGCCGAGCAGGACCTGTATATCGCCGCCGGCAAGGTGGTGGGCGTGGGCCACGCACCCGCCGATTTCAACGCCAACAAGACCATCGACGCACGCGGCATGATCGTGTGCCCGGGCCTGGTCGACCTGTCCGCGCGCCTGCGCGAACCCGGCTACGAATACAAGGCCACGCTCGAATCCGAAGTGGCTGCCGCCACGGCCGGTGGCGTGACGAGCCTGGTCTGCCCGCCCGATACCGACCCGGTACTCGACGAACCGGGCCTGGTTGAAATGCTCAAGTTCCGTGCGCGCACGCTGAACCAGACCCATGTATACCCGCTGGGCGCGCTGACGGTAGGCCTGAAGGGCGAGGCGCTGACCGAGATGGGCCAGTTGACCGAGGCCGGCTGCGTCGGCTTCAGCCAGGCCGAGTACGCGATCAGGGACACCAAGGTACTGCAACGCGCGATGCAATACGCGCAGACCTTTGGCTTCACGCTGTGGCTGCGTCCCGAGGACCCGTTCCTGGGCGGCGGCGTGGCCGCCAGCGGCGCCGTGGCCTCGCGCCTGGGCCTGTCCGGCGTATCGGTGATTGCCGAGACGGTGCGCCTGCATACGATTTTCGAACTGATGCGGACCACCGGCGCTCGCGTGCACCTGTGCCGCCTGTCGTCGGCGGCCGGGCTCGAACTGGTGCGCCAGGCGCGCAAGGAAGGCCTGCCGGTGACGTGCGACGTGAACATCCATCACGTGTCGCTGACCGATATGGATATCGGCTTCTTCAACAGCCAGATGCGCTTCACGCCGCCGCTGCGCGGTGCGCGCGACCGCGACGCCATCGTGGCTGCGCTGGCCGATGGCACGATCGACGCGTTGTGCTCCGACCACACCCCGGTGGACGACGACGAGAAGCTGCTGCCGTTTGCCGAAGCCACGCCGGGCGCCACCGGCCTGGAGCTGCTGCTGCCGCTGACGCTGCGCTGGGCCAACGAACACAAGGTGCCGCTGGTCAAGGCGCTGGCACGCATCACCAGCGAACCCGCGCGCGTGATTGGCCTGCATGCCGGTGCGCTGACCACCGGAAGCGCTGCCGACGTCTGCGTGTACGATCCGAAGCAGGTCTGGAAGGTGGAGCGTAGCGCGCTCAAGAGCCAGGGCAAGAACACGCCATGGCTCGGCTACGAGATGGAAGGGCGCGTACGCACGACACTGGTCGCCGGCCAGGTCGTGTACGAGCAGCGCTGAGCGGCCGTCTGGCTGCGGATTGGCGGCAACGCTACCGGGATTTCACGATGATCTGGTTACGCAAGGCGCGGCTCGTGGTGCATATGTTGCGCGGGATGCTTTTCTGCGCCACGGTTTTCCCATGGGCCAGCGCCCACCTGCGCGAACGCCTGATCCGCGGCTGGTCGCGCAAGCTGCTGGCCATCTGCGGCATCGAGGTTGAAGTGCAGGGCCTGGCGCCGGGCCAGGCGGCCCCGCGTGGCGCGATGCTGGTGTCGAACCATATCTCGTGGCTCGACATCTACGTCATCCACGCCTGGCAGCCGGTACGCTTCGTCGCCAAGTCCGAGATCCGCAGCTGGCCGGTGGTCGGCTGGCTGTGCGACAAGACCGGCACGATCTTTATCGAGCGGGCCCGCAAGCGCGACGCGCACCGCGTGCTACATCACATCACCGAGGTCATGCAACAGGGCGACCTGGTCTGTGTGTTCCCCGAAGGCACCACTACCGATGGCAGCAAGGTCCTGCCATTCCACGCCAACCTGATGCAGGCGCCAGTGGCCGGCAAGCTGCCGGTGCAACCGATGGGCCTGAGCTATCTGGACGCAGCCACCGGCAAGCCAACGCTGGCGCCGGCCTATATCGACGATCTCTCGTTGTTGCAGTGCCTGGACGCCATCCTGAAGTCGCCACCGATCACGGCCCGGCTGACGCTGGGGCCGCAACTGCTGGCCGGGTCGGCCGGACGCCGGGAGCTGGCGGAGTCGGCGCGGGAGGTGGTCATGCATCTATGTGCGGGCGCTCAGGATGCCGCCGCAACCGTGGCGAACCGGCTGCAACAGCCGCCTCTGGCCGATCCGCAGCCCGTCGCTGCCACTTCCTGACGGATTCGTCGTCCCCGCTCGCGCGGGGATGCCTGCCCTAGGCAAGCGGGTCAGAATACTGCGGGCAATCGACCTGGATGACCGTTCGCGCATCCGGATCACGCGCCAACCTGGCAGCGGTCAGCTTGCCTCCCCAGACACAGCCGGTATCGAGCGCCAGCAGATCAGAGCGCACGACCAGGCCCAGCGTCGACCAGTGTCCGCACACCATGGTGATGTCGGCGGTGCGTCGGCCCGGAACATCAAACCACGGCATGACGCCGGCCGGCACCTTGCCGATCCCGTCCTTGGTCTTGAGGTCCATCACGCCGTCTGCGGAGCAAAACCGTAGCCGGGTCAGCGCGTTCACGACCACCCGGTGCCGCTCGATGCCACGCAGATCATCGCGCCAGCGGTCCGCCGCGTTGCCGAACACGTCCGCCAGGAACCCTTGCCAGTTTGACCCCTGAAGTTCCGCTTCAACCTCCTGCGCCAGGTCAATGACCTCGCTGGCGGTCCATTGCGGCAGGACGCCGGCATGCACGATCAGGAAGTCATCCTCGCGGATGGCAAGCGGTTGATGGCGTAGCCATGTGAGTAATTCAGCACAATCAGGCGCATCAAGGATGTCGTCGAGCGTGTCCGACTTGCCTTTCTTGCGCACGCCGGCAGCCACCGCGAGCAGGTGGATGTCGTGGTTGCCAAGCACGGTGCGGGCTTGCGGACCCATCGATTTGATGGTGCGCAGGGTACCGAGCGAGTCCGGGCCGCGGTTGACGAGGTCGCCGACAAAGCGCAGCGGGGCAGCGGGTGGAAGTTGGGCCAGGAGATCGCGCAGGGACGGGGCGCAGCCCTGGAGATCGCCAATGGCGAACGGGGTTTCAGACTGAGGCTGATTAACAGGCATCGAAAAAAGCCAGATATATGTGGATCGAGCGGAAAGTGCCAGAACGGGCATTCTGGCGCTTCCCCTTAATCGATTTGGCGAATCGTTACAAGACGCTACAAAAAGTTGGGAGGCGTACCAAGGATGGGGTCTGTGGTCAGATAGAATACCGCCACTTCCATAAGGACTTAGAAAAACCGCCATCCCCCCACTGGATCAGGCGGCCACCCGACTTTTGTCGGGCACTCGAGACATATCGAATAGGTAAGGGAGCACAAGTTTTGTCGCACATTCTAGTCACAGGCGGTGCAGGTTTTATCGGCGCCAATTTTGTCCTCAACTGGCTCGCACAGCCGGGCGCGGACAGCGTTGTTAACGTCGATAAGCTGACGTATGCCGGCAACCTCAAGACACTGGCTTCGCTGGAAGGTGATAGCCGGCATGTCTTCTCGCAAACCGATATTTGCGACCGCGCTGCCCTGGACCGTCTGCTGAACGAATACAAGCCGCGCGCCGTGGTGCACTTTGCTGCGGAAAGTCACGTGGACCGCTCGATCCACGGGCCGGCAGAGTTCATCCAGACCAACATCGTAGGCACGTTCACGCTGCTTGAGGCAGTGCGCGCCTACTGGAATGCGCTGGAAGGCGAGGCGAAGGGCACCTTCCGCCTGCTTCATGTCTCCACCGACGAGGTATTCGGTTCCCTGAGTGCGACCGATCCTCAGTTCTCCGAAACCACGCCATACGCGCCAAATAGCCCGTACTCGGCGTCCAAGGCCGCCTCTGACCATCTGGTGCGTGCGTACCACCATACGTACGGATTGCCGGTCGTCACGACCAACTGCTCCAACAACTACGGCCCGTATCACTTCCCCGAGAAGCTGATCCCGCTGATCATCACCAATGCGCTGTCAGGCAAGGCGCTGCCCGTATACGGCGACGGTCAGAACGTGCGCGACTGGCTCTACGTGGGCGACCATTGCAGCGCCATTCGTGAAGTCCTGGCGCGCGGCCGCCTGGCAGAGACTTACAACGTAGGTGGCTGGAACGAGAAGACCAACCTGGACGTGGTGCATACGCTGTGCGATCTGCTCGATGAGCTGAAGCCGAAAGCCACAGGGTCCTATCGTGACCAGATCACGTTCGTAAAGGATCGCCCCGGCCACGACCGCCGCTATGCCATCGATGCCCGCAAACTGGAGCGGGAACTGGGCTGGAAGCCGTCTGAGACATTCGAAACCGGCATGCGCAAGACTGTGCAGTGGTATCTGGACAACCAGGCATGGGTGCAAGACGTAGTCTCGGGTGAGTACCGAAACTGGGTGGCGAAGCAATATGAATCTTAAGTCGCCTGCCATCCCCACCATTCTTGTAACAGGAAGCAACGGTCAGGTCGGATTCGAACTGCGCCGCAGCTTGGCTCCGCTCGGGCAGGTAGTGGCACTCGACCGCGCCGCGTGCGATTTGGCGAATCCGGATGCACTGCGCGAAATCGTGCGTCGTGTGCGACCCGACGTGATCGTTAATCCGGCGGCTTATACGGCTGTTGACAAGGCTGAGACCGAAGTGGACCTGGCCTTCGCAGTCAACGGCGTTGCGCCAGGCGTGCTGGCACAAGAAGCGCGCGCACTGGGCAGCCTGTTGGTTCATTACTCGACCGATTACGTGTTTGCCGGCACCGGCGACACGCCTTACCAGGAATCGGATCCGGTAGCCCCACTATCCGTGTACGGTAAGAGCAAGTTGGCCGGGGAGCAGGCCATTGCGGAAGCGGGCGGCTCTTCAATCGTGTTGCGCACGTGTTGGGTGGCTGGCGCTCATGGCGGAAATTTCGCCAAGACGATGCTCAAGCTCGGTCGGGAACGCGACAGCCTGCGCGTAATCGCCGACCAGTTCGGCGCGCCGACCACGGCCGCCCTGATCGCCGATGTGACGGCGCATATCGTCGACCGTGCCTGGTTGCATGGCAAGCAAGAGGACTTCCCGGCGGGCGTCTATCACCTGGCCGCCGCTGGAGAGACCTCCTGGCACGGCTATGCGACTGAAGTTCTACGCTATGCGAGCAGCAAGGGTGTCGACCTGAAAGTCAACCCCGATGCCATCGAGGCAATTCCCGCCACGGCTTACCCGCTGCCTGCCCCGCGGCCGGCCAATTCGCGGTTGGACACGCGCAAGCTGCGCGATACGTTCGACATCCATCTTCCGGAATGGCAGCAGGGTGTGCACTACCTGCTTGACCAGATCCTGTCCTGATACCGACATCATGCGCAAAGGCATTATCCTGGCCGGGGGTTCCGGCACACGGCTTTACCCGATTACCCGTTCGGTGTCGAAACAGCTTCTGCCGGTTTACGACAAGCCGATGATCTACTATCCGCTGTCCACGCTGATGCTGGCAGGGATTCGTGACATCCTGATTATTTCGACGCCGGAAGATACGCCGCGCTTTTCCGAGATGCTCGGCGATGGCAGCAAGTGGGGTATCAATCTCCAGTATGCGGTGCAGCCTTCGCCGGACGGTCTGGCGCAGGCATTCATCATCGGCCGCGATTTTGTCGGCAATGACCCGTCTACGTTGATCCTTGGCGATAACATCTTCCACGGCCATGACCTTGTGGCACAGCTGAACCGTGCCGCGAAGCAATCGGAAGGCGCCACCGTTTTCGCATATCACGTGCACGATCCTGAGCGATATGGCGTGGTGGAGTTTGACGATAGTTTTCGTGCGTTGTCGCTGGAAGAGAAGCCGGCGAAGCCACGCTCAAACTATGCCGTTACGGGCCTGTACTTCTATGACAGCCAAGTATGCGACATTGCCGCGGACATCAAGCCGTCCCCGCGCGGGGAGCTCGAAATCACCGACGTGAACAAGCGCTATCTCGAAATGGCGCAACTTGATGTCGAGATCATGGGGCGCGGCTATGCGTGGTTGGATACCGGTACGCACGACTCGCTGCTTGAGGCTGCGACTTTCATTGCTACGCTGCAAAACCGCCAGGGCTTGATGGTGGCATGCCCTGAGGAAATTGCGTATCGCAGCAAGTGGATTGATGCTGAGCAGGTATCGAAATTGGCATCCCCCCTTGCCAAGAATGCTTATGGTAAGTACCTGCAGCAGATTATTTCGGAAGCGATCAAATGAATTTGAATGTCATTCGTACGGAAATTCCGGAGGTGATGATCATTGAGCCGAAGGTATTTGGTGATGATCGTGGATTCTTCTTCGAGAGTTTCAATGCAAAGCACTTCGAAGAGGCTACAGGCGTGCAGCGTATGTTTGTGCAAGACAATCATTCGCGTTCGGCGCAAAACGTGTTGCGCGGTTTGCACTACCAAATCCAACATCCTCAAGGAAAACTCGTGCGCGTAGTGGCGGGCGAAGTGTTCGACGTGGCCGTAGACCTACGTCGCAGTTCGCCCAGTTTTGGTAAGTGGGTTGGGGTAGTGCTTTCTGCCGAAAATAAGCGTCAGCTTTGGGTGCCTGAAGGTTTTGCCCACGGATTTGTCGTGACATCGGCGTCTGCAGAGTTTTTATACAAGACTACCGACTATTGGTATCCGGAGCACGAACGCTCCCTGCTTTGGAATGATACGGCACTCGGAATACAGTGGCCAGTGACTGCAGATGCCATGCTGTCAAAAAAGGATGCGAATGGAACGCCGCTGGCCCAAGCCGAGGTGTTTCAGTGAATCCTCATGCGCCACAACCCACCCATCCCATGGCCGTTGTTCGCAGCTTGTTGACACACCGCCAGCTTGTCATGCAACTGATTGGACGTGAAGTACTTGGGCGCTATCGTGGGTCGATTCTTGGTCTTGCATGGTCCTTCTTTAACCCGCTCTTGATGCTGACAATTTACACGTTTGTCTTCTCGGTGGTGTTCAAGGCGCGGTGGGGCAATGATCAAGGCCAATCGCATGCTGAATTTGCTTTGATCCTGTTCTCCGGCTTGATCATGCATTCTATGCTGAGTGAATGTGCGATGCGCGCACCCATGCTGGTATTGTCAAATGCCAACTATGTAAAGAAAGTGGTGTTCCCTCTCGAGGTGCTTTGCTGGGTCAATCTGGGCTCCGCTTTGTTTCATACGGCGATCAGTTTGACGGTGCTGATGTTAGCCACGTTGGCGGTCAATCACACAGTTCCATGGACAGTGCTTTTGATGCCGCTGATCTTGATACCTTTCGCGTTGGGTGTGCTCGGAGTTAGCTGGGCGCTGGCTGCGCTGGGCGTGTATATCCGCGATGTCGGTCAGATTATGGGGATGCTTATGACGATCCTGATGTTCCTGACGCCTATCTTCTATCCAGTGACGGCATTGCCAGAAAGCTTCCAGGTGCTTGTATATCTTAATCCCCTGACTTGGGTGGTGGAACAGGCTCGCAATGTCATGATTTTTGGTACGGCCCCGGCATGGGGCACTCTATTGCAAAGTCTGGTAGTTGCAAGTGGTCTGGCGTGGTTTGGTTTCTGGATTTTCCAGCGTCTACGCAAAGGTTTTGCCGATGTCCTCTGACTTTGCGATTCGGGTCAAGAATCTGTCCAAGTGCTTTCATATCTACGACAAACCGCGCGATCGGCTCAAGCAGGCGCTGCTGCCGCGCGCGCGTCGAGTATTTGGCAAGGCGTCACGTGCGTACCATCGCGACTTCTGGGCACTGAAGGATGTCAATCTTGAAATCCAGCGGGGCGAAACGTTTGGTGTGATCGGCCGCAACGGCTCGGGTAAGTCCACACTGCTTCAAATGTTATGCGGCACGTTGACGCCCACATCGGGTGAGATTGAAGTCAATGGAAAGGTGGCGGCGCTACTTGAGTTGGGTGCCGGATTTAACCCCGAATTCACGGGTCGCGAGAACGTATTCCTGAGCGCGTCGTTCTATGGTCTGTCCCGTGAAGAGACGGCCCGCCGCTTTGAGGCCATCGCAGCATTTGCCGATATCGGCGACCATATCGAGCAACCCGTCAAAACGTATTCTAGTGGGATGTTTGTGCGACTGGCTTTTGCCGTGATTGCACACGTGGACGCCGATATTCTGATTGTCGACGAAGCGCTTTCGGTGGGCGATGCAGTCTTCACACAAAAGTGTATGCGTTTCATCCGCTCGTTTCAGGAGCACGGAACGCTGCTGTTCGTCAGTCACGACATGCCGTCCGTCATTAACCTTTGCCGTAGCGCCATCTGGTTGGGTGCAGGTCATGTGAAACAGGTGGGCCCGTCGAAGATCGTTGCCGAAGCCTACTTGAAGGAAACATTGCAAGAGGTGTACGGCGACGAGGCGTTGTTACGTTCAACTCATTCAGATTCCGTTGCGTGCGTCCCGGACACAACGGAATGCGTGCCAGAATCCGATCCATCTGTTCTTGACTACGGCTCCACCGCTACCGTCATCGACAATCTCAATGCAGCCAATGGGTGGAAGTCGGGCGGAGGGGAAGTGCAAGCGGTACATATCGAGACATTGTCGTCCCCCGACGCTGCGGTGGATGGTGTGTTGCGGGGAGGAGAAACCGTCCGAATGTGTATTCGTGCGCGTGCCAATAAGGCGATGCGGGAACCTATTCTTGGCTTTATGGTTCGCGACAGGCTTGGTCAAGATTTATTTGGTGAGAACACATTGGCCTTTACGCATCTGATGCCTACACCTGTCGACGAAAATGAAGAGTTCGAGGCGGAGTTTGTATTTCGCATGCCTATGTTGCCGAACGGCCAATATGCCGTAATGGCCTCTGTGGCGGAAGGCACACTGACCAATAATATCCAGCACCATTATTTGCACGATGCGCTGATTATTAACGTTTCCTCGAGCGATGTGCGCTGGGGGCTCGTAGGTGTGCATTTTGAAAATGCAATGATGACCCGCAAATGATGAAATCACTGCGACAACTCTATGCCGAACACCACGGCAAGGTTTCTGATAAATGGACATTGTATCTCGATGAGTATGACCGCTTGTTTGCGCCATATCGCGAGCGGCCACTGAGGCTTCTTGAGATTGGAATTCAGAACGGTGGGTCACTTGAGATCTGGTCGAAGTTTTTCCCTCAGGCCCAGCGGCTTGTCGGTTGTGACATCAATCCTGATTGTGCTCGTCTGACTTACGATGACGCGCGTATCCAAGTTATCGTTGGTGATGCCAATGCCCCGCAAATCGCGGCGCAGGTCATGTCATGCTCGCCGGCGTTCGATGTAATCATCGACGATGGATCCCACAAATCGAGCGACATCATCAAGTCTTTTCTGCTTTATTTCCCACAGATCGAGAATGGGGGGATCTTTGTCGCAGAAGATTTGCATTGCAGCTATTGGGATGCCTTTGAAGGCGGCCTTTACGACCCCTATTCGTCGATTGCGTTCTTCAAACGGCTGGCGGATGTTATCAATCATGAGCATTGGGGAGTGGCGCGACAGCCTTCCATCGTCATTGACGGGATCCTGAGACATTTTGAATGTGCGCCCGATCGCGCTGTGCTCGCCGAACTGCTTGCAAGCGTCCATTCGATTGAATTCATTAATTCGATCTGTGTAGTACGCAAAGCCAGCGCTTCAAATAATGTACTGGGCACACGGTTCATTGCGGGGCAGGACGAGCTGGTGGTGTCCGACCATCACCGTCTTCACGGCCGAACGATGACGCCGTCGGACGAGCGGTTCAACCGCTGGGCGCTATTCGACGTGGCGCCCGACGAGGCGCACGATTTCGAAATGGCGGAGCGCGATGCGCTGCTGGCGGAGCGTGACGCGATGATAAATCAGCAGGGGGAGGTTCTCCGCCGGAAGGACGAAGAAATTGCAGCTGCGCTGCACCACCGGGAAATGGAGATGTCGCGCCTATTGCACAAGGCCCAAGAGCATCAGGAGCAAATTGGCGCCTACCACCATGCCGTTATGGAACGCGATGCGATTGTCTCCGCGATGCAACGCTCACGTAGTTGGCGTCTAACTGCGCCGCTGCGCGCGGTTAGCGCGCTTGTTCCGAGAATGCGTTATCGGCTGGTTGGCGTGCATGGCTTGATCAAGCGTGATGGTTTAACTGCGTTAATCGGCAAGACGTGGGGTATGTATCGCCGATACGGTGTTGCCGGATTGCGCGAACGGGTGGCGATGTCGCTCCGGGGATACCACGCCGCAGTCGCCGCGCAGAACCAGACGGTGACGTTGCGACCGATGGCTGACTACTTGCCTGTGAGCTCAACCACGCTGGAATCAGTGCCGCAGGTTGGCGTCGACGTCATAATTCCTGTGTACCGCGGACTCCAGGAAACGCGCAATTGCATCGAATCGGTGCTACGAGCCACTTGCACCATACGGGCACGTGTGGTCATCATCGACGATTGCAGCCCTGAGCCGGAAGTTTCTGCATATTTGTGCTCGCTCCCGCAATCTGCCGATTTTGTCGTTTTGCGCAATGATGAGAATCTCGGTTTTGTTCGCACCGTTAATCGTGGCATGCGTCTCGAGCCATCCAGCGACGTTGTGCTGCTCAACAGTGACACCGAGGTAAGTGATGGCTGGTTGGACCGGTTGGTCAGGCATGGTTATCGGTCGGACAGAGTAGCGTCGGTAACGCCGTTTTCAAATAACGCCACCATTTGCAGCTATCCTTGCCTTGAAGGTACGCGAAGGCTGCCCTCCGGGGAATCTCTGGCTTCCCTAAACAAGGCATTCTGGGTTGCCAACGCAGGGCGTTCAGCCGTGTTGCCAACGGCCATCGGCTTCTGTATGTTTATCCGTCGGGCCTGTCTCGATGAAATCGGCCTTTTCGACGAAGAGGCGTTCGGTAAGGGGTACGGCGAAGAGAACGATTTCTGCCTGCGTGCGATCGCAAAGGGATGGCATCACCTTCTTGCGGCCGATACCTTTGTATTCCACGCGGGGGAAGTTAGTTTCCAGGATTCCAGTTCACCCGGCAAGGCGCGGGCTATGGAGATCCTCCGAATGCGCTATCCCGAATACGAACGCAGCGTGGCCGATCACGTGCAGCTTGGCGAGGCGGAGCCATTCAGAATTGCAGCGACCGCCGCGCGCTTTCGGTTGAGTGGTTTGCCGGTGTTCTTGATGATCGGACACCATCTTGGGGGCGGGACCGAGAAGCACATGTTCGAGTTGGTCGAACGTCTCGGCGGGCGTGCCCATTGCCTCATTCTTTCACCGAAAAAGAATGGCAATGGGCTGGTTTCGCTGGTGTCGGGCGATCCCGCCGACGGTCTGTCACTCGATCTGATGTTGCCTACGCATGCTCATTTCCTCGTCGAGATTCTCAAATCGTTCGGTCTATCTCGCATTCACGTCCACCACGTATTGGGAATGCCTCATGTCCTTCAGGAAATTGTCACGCGTCTAGGAACACCATTCGACTTTACGGTACACGATTATTTTGCCGTGTGCCCGCAGATTAATTTAGCAATCGATGGAGTTTATTGCGGCGAGCCGGATGCAGGGGGCTGCAATCGTTGCATCGCAGATCGTCCAGTGCATGGGGCCAAGGACATCGTTTGGTGGCGCCAGCAACATGCATGGTTGCTTGACGACGCGGACCGCGTGATCTGTCCGAGCCACGACGTCGCAAATCGGGTGCTCCGCTATCGCCCGGCGGCTTCAATCGTGGTTGCCAGCCACGAAGTGATCGCTTCATCTACCATGGCCGTTCCCGCGTTGCGGCAGGGGGAGCCGCTACGCGTTGTGTTGCTAGGCTGGCTCGCTAAGCATAAGGGCGCGCCGCTGGTGGCTGAATGCGTCAAGCTTGCGCAGCAACGAGGCAACAACGCCGTGCATTTTTATTTGATCGGCCGCTCCATCGACGAAATAGAGCAGAGCCAGGTCTATCGAGAGAGTGGCGAGTATGACGACAGTCAACTCTCCCAACTGATTGATGAGGCCAACCCGCATGTAGTGTGGTTGGCGTCGACGTGGCCCGAAACATATAGCTACACGCTCAGTGCCGTATTAAGCGCCGGCCGCGCGGTTGTGGTTCCGGATATAGGCGCATTTCCGGAACGCGTTTCTGGCCGTCCGTGGAGTTGGGTGGCGCCCTGGAACCAAGGTGCGGGCGCATTCTTGGATATGTTCACGAGCATGCGAGCCAACTTCGAAGACAATATCCCCCCAGCTCTTCCCTCCCGAGGCGAGCCACCTGCAGAGGGCTTTTATGACGATGGGTATTTCATTCCCAGCGCCGCGGCGACTGCAAGCAGTGCTATCGATTTGCGGCGACCGGGCCTGACCACAGTGTTAGCCGTCGTCGAGTTCTTAACCGTTCTCCCGAGCCCGTGTGCGTATATTCGTGTGCTGCTGCCACTGACCGCAGCGAATAAGAACATCAATGTGCGCATCGTGAATGCTGTCGATGTCACTCACTATATTGCGGATGTCGTTTATACCCATCGCATTGCCATGCATGGCTCAGAGATTCAAGCGGCTGTGGAACACTGCCGCCGGCATGGCATGCAGCTCATCTATGATCTCGATGACGATCTGCTAGCTATCGCAGAAAGCGAACACCCGGAGCGAGAATACTACGCTGCTTACGCTCCAAGCATCCGATTGCTAACGCAAGAGGCTGATGAGGTACGCGTGTCGACAAATGCGCTCAAGGAACGGTTGTCCGCTCTCAATGGAAATGTCAGGCTGGTGCAGAACGCTCTTGACGCGGAAACGTGGATGCTCAATAAGCCGGAACAGCCGCGCATCCAGGATGCGAAAATATCAATTCTCTATATGGGCACGTTGACGCATGGCGCAGATTTCGATTTGGTCAAGGAAGCGTTAAAAGCGATCAAGGCTAAGTTTGGGGAGCGTGTCAGTGTCAATATCGTAGGTGTGACCGCTGATCGAGATGAGCTCGCATGGTGCGACTTTGTGGATGTGCCTCCTCAAGCAGGGGGATCGTATCCGGCATTCGCAAAGTGGATTGCGACGGAGTGCGCGTTTGACGTAGGTATTGCACCACTAGTCGATTCGAGCTTCAACCGAGGTAAGAGTGGCATCAAATTTTATGACTACGCTGCTTTGGGCCTCGCTTGTGTGTGTTCAGACGTCGAGGCGTACCGTAGCGTAGTGCGTCATGGGGAAAACGGGTTGCTGGTGGCCAATCGCACCCAAGCTTGGATTGATGCGCTTGAGCGGTTGGTAACCGATCACACATATAGAGAAGCACTAGCAGCGTGCGCGCGGCAGGACTTGCTGTCTGCGCACACTTTGCAAAGCGAGAGCGGCGGCGCGCCGTTTAGGGTGCAACCGCTTGCACTGGGAGAGGCTGCGTGACTGGCAGCAGCAAATCGCCCGCGTCGCGGACTATGGCAGTTGTTGGCGGTTTGACTCGCGGGCAATTGCCTAGCCCGCAACTAAACCGTCTTGGGTTCGGCGAGCAGAGCATTTGGATGTTCGGCATTGCCGCAGCGGCGCTGATCATTTATTTGTTACGCGCGCAGTATCAGTTTGCGAATCCGCAATTCTGGGCGGAGGATGCCACGATATTTTTCGCCGATTCGCCGTGGCAAGCAGTACTGAATATCGTGAAGCCATACGCTGGATATTTCCACATTGGTCCACGTACGCTTGCGTTGATCAGCGCGTTTTTCCCTGGCAACGTGGCGCCGACTGCGATGCTTTGGGCGGCTTGCGCAAGTGCGGTGATTTGCGCATGCGTGCAGTATGCTTTAGCCGATTTTTTACCACTACCAAACCGCGTGCTGTTTGCGCTAGCGCCGCTGTTGGCATTGCCAGGCGGTGAGATCTACGGCAATGCAACAAACTCACAGTGGTTTTTTGGAGCGTTGCTTGGCGCACTCATTCTTTGTTTCCGTCAAGGCAGGTTTTCATCGTGGCGTTGGATGGCACTGGCTGCCTTTCTCTCGCTTACAGGACCTTTCTCGGTTTTCCTGTTTCCAGTACTGTGTTGCTGGGCGCTGTTGCTGGGCGAATTGCGCACAAATCGTCGGCTTCTTGTGATTGTCGGCGGGTGTGCACTGATCCAAACGGGCGTGTTGATAAGTGTCGGCGCCAATAAGTACGGTAGCGGCATTGCACCACCGTTGGTGTGGCTCCAAGCGTTGCAAAAGTTCGCCGAGACCTTCACGCACAGTAAGGGCGCCTGGGCAATGCTTGCCATGCTGCCGGTACTCGGGCTCCCGTTTGCTACTGTGATCTGTAATCGGCACAAGCTGTGGCTGACGAGGGATCGTTTGCTGCCTTTGGCATTTGTGATGGTGGCCGGATTGACATTGCTAGTCGGTCTGACGACGCACAAGCATCAACCTGATTTGCTGGGCGCCCTGGGCCCGGGCGAGCGCTATTTCCTGCAGCCAATTGCGTTCTTGTTGATGGCGTTGGCGTGCGCGGTGCGTGTGGACGCGCCAAAATGGAACTGGATTGGAGTGGTTCTGGTCGTGGCACTAATTATGACATGGGGTAGTCGGCTTAAAATTCCACGCCAACCAGATTTGCATTGGCAGGACTATTTTGCACTCTCTCGCATCGTTGACGATGCGGTAGCACCGATTCTGCCAAACTGGTCGCTTAGCTTATACCGACGCTCAGGCGATCGGAAACTTGATTCCAGTGTGTTTCGGCAAGATGTTGAGATTGACGCGGCATTAAGCCAGAATCTCTCATTTCGTCGGGTGTCGGGAGTGTTGGAGGCGGTGCCTGGCAGCGCGGATCCTCAGCTGTTCTTGGACATGCCTCAGCCCTGCCGTGGGATGAAATATCGGTTCCTGCGTATGGGGGCGCTAACGGCTATTCATGCACAATTATATTTGCCGAAATCTTCATCGGGCGACTTCAGTGAGCTCCTCTCTCAACAGTTCGACATCGGTGCGGGGGAGCATCGCTATTTCGATGTACCCAAGGGGCACGATGTAGGTGCTGTCCGATTAGATATCAACAACAACGACGCTGTGGTCCGCGCGCCAGAAGTGGCATGGACCTGCTTTGATTAGGATTCTTGATGAAAATTGTGCTTCCTGGCGGTGCGGGACTGGTTGGCCAGAATCTCGTGGTTCGCCTTAAGCAACAGGGTATTACCAATCTGGTGGTGTTGGACAAGCATCGCAAGAATTTAGAAGTCATGCGGCGTTTGCACCCGGATCTGGTGATCGAGTATGCGGACCTCGCAGAACCAGGTGATTGGGAAAGCCATTTCAAAAGTGCCGATGCAGTAGTTATGTTGCAGGCTCAGATTGGGGCGAAGGAGCTTGAACCATTCACCCGTAACAACATTGACTCGACGAAACAGATCCTTCGCGTCATCAAGTCTAACCAGACTCCCTATACGGTCCATATTAGTTCGTCTGTCGTAAATTCGGTTGCCAAGGATTACTACACGGATACGAAGCGCGAGCAAGAAGAAATCGTCATCGCCAGCGCAATTCCGGGCATCGTGTTGCGTCCGACGTTGATGTTTGGATGGTTCGATCGCAAACATCTCGGCTGGTTGGCTCGTTTCATGAAGTCGGTACCAGTGTTCCCGATCCCAGGGCACGGGCGCTATATGCGGCAGCCGCTGTATGTTGGTGATTTCAGTAATATTATTGTGAGTTGCCTGAAGAGGCGACAAACCGGCGGCGTATACAATATTTCGGGATTGGAGCGGGTGAATTACATTGATATTATTCGCACGATCCGAAAAGTTACCGGTGCCAACACGCGCATAATGCGAATTCCCTACGGATTGTTCGCGGTCCTGCTGCGTATTTGGGCTGTATTTGACAAAAATCCGCCGTTTACCGCAGATCAGTTAAAGGCCTTGACGGCAGGTGATGAATTCGAAGTTATCGATTGGCCGGGTATCTTTGGCGTTCAGCCAACGCGCTTCGAGCAGGCGGTAAATGAAACCTTCACTGATCCCGTGTATGGGGCAGTGGAACTTGAATTCTGACAGAACATAGTATGGTAAACAAGAAAACGGCGGTAATCGGCGCAGGCCCGATGGGTCTGATCGTGGCGCTTGAGCTCTTGAAGCAAGGCCGCCAAGTGGATATTTATGAGCATGACGATCGTATCGGTGGCATGTCTGCGTCGTTTGACTTTGACGGGCTACTAATTGAGCGCTATTACCACTTCATTTGTGGGCCGGATGAACCGATGTTTGCGCTGCTACGCGAGATGGGCTTGATCGAGAACCTTAAATGGGTCGATACGAAGATGGGCTATTTCTTCGATGGTAAGCTTTATCCTTGGGGCACCCCGCAAAGCCTATTGCGCTTTCCAAAGCTCGATATGCTTACCAAGCTGCGCTATGCTGCGATGGTCATGAAGACAAAGGGCATTAGTGACTGGAAGGAATTGGATAAGGTCAACGTCATTGATTGGCTAAAGGGTTGGCTTGGCGAACGCGGCTATAACATTCTTTGGAAAAGTCTGTTTGAGCTCAAGTTCCACGAGTTCACCAACTCAATTTCGGCAGCGTGGCTTGGGACGCGCATCAAGCGCGTTGGCTTGTCTCGGCGTAGCCTATTTCAAGAGTCTCTAGGCTATCTTGAAGGCGGATCGGAAGTGTTGCTGCGACGTATGGAGGAAAAGATCCTTGCGCTTGGTGGCCGCATTCACTTGCGCACGCCAGTCCGCCAGGTATTAGTGGAGGAGGAGCGGGTGACCGGTGTGCGGACCGCCGAAGGAGACCACGACTATAGCACTGTGATCTCAACAGTGCCGATTCAGTATGTTCCCCGTTTGGTGCCGAACATGCCGGCAGCATTCCGGAACAAAATCGATGCCATAGACAACATTGCGGTGGCATGCGTCATTCTAAAACTAAAGAACCAGATTACTCCAAACTTTTGGGTGAATATCAATGACCCTGCTATCCAGATTCCCGGGATAATCGAGTATTCAAACCTGAATCCGATGGGTGGCGAACACATTGTATATGCACCATTTTATATGCCCGCGTCGCATCCAAAGTATCGTGAAGATGATGTCAAATTGCTAGCGGAAGTCAAATCGTATTTAGCACGCATCAACCCGAAGTTTCGTGAGGATTGGGTCCTTAGTAGTAAGGTTTCGCGCTATGAATATGCGCAGACGGTTTGCCCGCCCGGCTTTTTCGACATGCTGCCTGGGATGAGGACACCGGTCGCAGGTTTCTGGATGGCGGACACGTCCTACTACTATCCGGAAGACCGGTCAATCTGCGAAAGCGTCCGTTGTGGGAAACAGCTGGCGGAGTCGGTCTGTGCAGCCTGAGCGTGGGCCAAGTGCCACATTTATTCGGTTCCTGATCGCAGGTGGCATTGCTGCGGCTGTGAATGTCGGCTCGCGCATCATCTACGGATGTTTCATGCCATACCTTCATTCGGTGTCGGCGGCGTACT
Organism: uncultured Cupriavidus sp.; assembly: GCA_963543405.1. Classification (GTDB taxonomy): domain Bacteria; phylum Pseudomonadota; class Gammaproteobacteria; order Burkholderiales; family Burkholderiaceae; genus Cupriavidus. The sequence continues at coordinate 66,030 of CAUUBQ010000007.1, read as the reverse complement.
TGACGGGCATGGTAACGGCGTTCGTCCTGAGCCGCTATCTCGTCTTCAATGGCCGGCATGGCAAGGCGACACATCAGTTTCTTGCTTTCGCGCTCGTCAATGTTGCAGCGATCGCACAAACACTCGGCTTCAGTTGGCTATTCGGAGTCTGGCTACTGCCACGTTTTGTCGCTGATGCCGCTGTGGCAGAAACAGCCGGACATATTATTGGAGTCATGGTGCCGGTGTTCACGAGCTATTTTGGACACAAGCATTTTTCCTTTCGGCCATGGGCGGGGCAGAAATGAATGGGGTTTCCGGTACGTATGGTACCGCCAACAAGTTACGTGGATACGCCAAGCTGTTGCGCCCACACCAGTGGATCAAGAATGGCTTCGTCTTGATTGGCGTTCTTTTCGGACACCAGCTGCACGGCCCTAAGCTGATCTCTGCATTGATTTTGCTGGTGGCATTCTGTGCAACGGCAAGCGCTGTATACACGCTTAACGATTTGCTAGATGTCGAGTCCGACCGGTTGCATCCGAAAAAACGCTCTCGGCCCATCGCTAGCGGAGTGATTGGACGGTCTGAGGCGTTCCTGATCTTTACGTGCCTTGCGGGTGCAGGTCTAGGGTTATCGGGATACGTCGGATGGACCGCCATGGCCATGGTGGCGGCTTATCTGACGTTAAATGGCTTTTACTCAGTGTGGCTTAAACATATCGCCATTCTCGACGTATTTTGCATTGCTGCTGGCTTTATGTTGCGGATATTGGCCGGAACGCTAGGCATTGGTCTCAATGTGTCGAACTGGCTGCTAATGTGTAGCATGATGGTTACGCTATTTCTTGGTTTTACCAAGCGCCGCGCGGAATTGCTGATGCATGAGGAAAGCAATGAGTTAGCGGGAACAACGAGGCGAGTATTGAAAAACTACGTGGCAGCGCAGTTGGATCAGTACATCGGAATTTGCGCTACGGGGACGGCCTTGTCCTATGGGTTGTATACCGTAAGTCCGGAGACCATTCAGTTACATGGCACGCCGAACCTGATTTACACCGTACCTTTCCTTCTGTATGGCTTGTTTCGCTATCTATATTTGCTATATGGCGCGGGCCAGGGCAGCGATACGGCTCGGGATCTTCTGGTCGACCGCCATTTGCTAGTAACGGTATTGCTTTGGGCTTTTTCCACGGCTTGGATACTGTCCTGATGGTTGAAGAATTTCAGGGGCTGGGAAGGCAACTGCGCAATGCGCTGTGGTGTGTACTGTTCGCCGCAGTGCTCTATGTGACGGCGGCCCTATACGCGGGGCGCACGGAGTTTTTTGCTGCACTTGAGAAGGTTGGGGTTGCCGGCGTTGGATTCGCGCTGATGATGTCCAGTGCGAATTATTTACTCCGCTTTGTGCGTTGGCGTTTGTACATGCATGCGCTGCAATTGCGAGTGCCAGTGGGGCCATCCGCATGGATTTATGCTGCGGGATTTGCGTTGTCGGCTACCCCTGGGAAGGCGGGCGAAATGGTGCGTGGCGTCTTTCTCCTTCGCTATGCCGTGCCATTTGCGCGCAATGCGGCATTGTTTGTTGCCGAGCGGCTCTCTGATCTGACTGCTGTGCTGTTGCTGGCGCTGCCCGGCGTGGCTCGCATTCAAGGAGGGAGTCGAGTGGCAACAATCGGTGCAGCCCTGATGGCAATTGCATATTTTGGTCTGTGCATTGTCCCGTGGAGGATTGCGGGGCGCAAGTGCGAAAAGGCCGAGAGCCGGCTTGGAAGGTTTTGGGGGCATATCTGCCAGATTGCTATCGATGCGCGTTGCTGCTTGCAAGTTGGCCCACTTGCCGGCGGCTTACTGCTGGCTGCGCTCGCATGGACTGCCGAAGCCTGGGCCTTGCATTGCGTGCTGTCTTGGCAAGGGCACGAAATGGCGCTGTCGAGCGTATTCATGATCTATGCTCTGAGCCGCTTGGTTGGCGTGTTGAGCTTCATGCCAGGTGGGATTGGCAGTACGGAATTTGTCATGGTGGCGATGTTAGTGCAGGCGGGTGTTCCAATGGGCGATGCCGTGGCGACGACGCTGGTGAATCGCTTTACTACGCTGTGGTATGTGGTTTCCTTGGGTATGTTCGCCTTATTTCGGCTTTTGCGTGCAGGGGAGCGCAATCGTCTCGCCCATACAAGCGGCGGGGTGGAAAGATAATGGAAAAGTACGAATTGACTAAGGTGCATGCGAACACCCGTTATGCTGCGGACGGCTGCACCACGGTGACGCTTTGTGTGGATCTTGATGGCACGCTTATCAAAGGCGATACCCTAATTTACTCCGTGTACAGGCTCGCACTCCGTTCGCCTTGGTGGCTGCCGCTGCTGCCGGTGTGGTTGCTCAAGGGGAAGGCCAATCTGAAAGCACAGATCGCCGCGCGTCAGATTCCGTCGCCTGAGCGTTTGCCGTATGACGTCGAGTTTCTCGCTTGGATTAAGGGGCAGGTGGGTAGGCGTCCGATTGTGCTAGCTACGGCAGCTGACTATCGCATAGCGGAAGCGGTAGCTGAGCACCTGGGCTGCTTTGATCGAGTCATTGCCACACGCGGGACCAATCTGTCCGGGCGCATCAAGGCAGATGCGCTTGTAACGCAATTCGGCGCCGCCAACTTTGATTATGCTGGCAATGCCCGTGAAGATCTGTCTGTCTGGCGTGTGGCGCGCGGCGCGATTGTTGTAGATGCGCCCAGGGCGGTTGAGCGTGAAGCGATGGAGCTATGTACGGTCCTCCGCGTCTATCGACGCGGGATTTGTGTTTTTCTCGCAGGGAGCAAGGAGTGAGCAAGGTCTTTCTGCGCTCCTGGGGATTGCCTGGGCCGTACGAGCATGAAGTCGTCCAGCTTGACCGCTATACCAATGGGCGATTGGAACCTCAGCTATTGGATACGCCGCAATCACTGCTTGCCATTGGGAACGGCCGCAGCTATGGCGATGTCGGCTTGAATTGCGGCGAAGGCGCCGTTCTGGCGCGGGAATGGGATCGTCTAATCGAGTTCGACGCCGAGCGCGGACTTGTGACGTGCGATAGCGGTGTGACGTTAGACCGGCTGATCACGACCTATATGCCATATGGATGGTTTCCAGCCGTAGTTCCTGGGACGCGCTTTGTAACCATCGGTGGTGCCATAGCCAACGATGTTCATGGCAAGAACCACCATCGCTGCGGATCGTTTGGGGACCATGTGGAATGGATTGATCTCTGGCGTACGGATCGCGGCATGATCCGATGCTCGGAAGATGCGCATTCTGATCTATTTCGTGCCACGATCGGTGGATTGGGTCTGACCGGAATCATCGTGCGCGCATGCTTGCGTCTGAGGCCCGTGAATACCGGCTACATGCGCGTGGTAACCACGCGATTTGCAACCATCGACGAGTTCCAGGCGTTGGATACGGATGCGGAGGCAAAGCACGAATACACAGTGGCGTGGCTGGATTGCTTGAGTCACGGCGGCAAGATCGGTAGGGGTATCTTCTATGCAGGTGATCATTTGCAGGAAATATCACCAGGCAAAATTCGCTGGCCTGAAGTACCCGCGCCGAAATCCGTGCCTATCACTCCGCCTGTGCCACTCGTGAATCGCGCCTCTCTAGCCGTCTTCAATCAGCTGTATTGGTGGCGTGGCAAGGAGGGCACAAGCGAGCAATCGATACACCCATATTTCTTCCCTCTGGACAGCGTGCTGTCGTGGAATCGAATTTATGGCAGGTCGGGGTTCTATCAGTTTCAATGTGTGCTGCCATCGTCGGCTGGAGCTGACGGCATCTCCGCGATCCTCGATATCATCGCGCGATCCGGTCAGGGATCGTTCCTTGCAGTACTCAAGAAATTTGGCATGCGTCCGACCCCCGGGCTGCTTAGTTTTCCGCGGGCGGGCATCACGTTGGCCTTGGATTTTCCCAACCTCGGTCAGACGACACACCGGCTTTGCAGTGCGCTCAATCGTATTGTCGCCGACAGCGGTGGCGCACTGTACCCAGCAAAAGACGCACTTATGCCGGCGGCATTATTCCAGTCCGCCTATCCCGCATGGCGCCAACTCGAGGCGCTACGCGACCCCCGGTTGAATTCCACTTTCTGGCGGCGCGTCACCGCGCCGGTCTGACACCATGAATATTTTGATACTCGGCGCGGGGTCCCGCATTGCAGAACACACGGCTCGAAGCCTGATCGGCACATTTCGGAACGAATCATTGAGATTTCTGCTCGTAGGGCGAAATGCCACCCAACTGGACGCAATTGCTGCGGATTTGACGGCTTCGGGTGCCGGGCGTGTAGTTGCGGACACCTTTATCGCCGATCTTGCAGATACCTCCAGCGCTGGCCGTCAAGTGGCGCAGTGCCAAGTTCGGCTGGGCACAATTGATCTTGCATTGATTGCGCACGGATCCCTGCCAGATCAGGCACAGGCGGAAAAGGATGAACGACTGGCCTCTGAGACGCTTGTGGTAAATGGGTTGTCGCCGGTTCTATTGGCGGAACGGATTGTCGATCAAATGGTAAGCAGGGGTAGTGGTACGCTAGTCGTCATTGGATCGGTGGCCGGCGATCGCGGGCGCCGTTCTAACTACCTTTACGGGGCCGCGAAAGGATTGGTGGACCGCCATGTCGAAGGCCTTCGGCACCGTTTGTATGGTAGTGGCGTCCACGCGATGCTCGTTAAGCCCGGTCCGACTAAGACACCGATGACAGCCGATCTAGGTGTTCCTGAAAGCCGTCTTGCTTCCGCGGAAAAAGTTGCCATGGATATCGTTCACGGTATTAGGCGAAAGAGAAGCGTGGTATATGCTCCGGGTAAATGGCGTCTCATCATGCTGATTATCAGGCACTTACCCGAGTTTGTGTTCAACAGACTATCGATCTGAAAATGGTTACAGAACAACACGGCGGAATGCCGGAACAAGATAGTCAGATGCCCCTGTCCAGCGGGGTGGCAATGTGCACATGCAATGCCGGTGTCTTTCTGCAGGCACAGCTGGAGTCTATCGCCAATCAAACCGTCCTACCAACGCAGGTGGTCGTAAGCGATGATCGCTCGGATGACGGGACATGGGAGCAATTGGTGGCGTGGGCGGAGCGCGTACACGCGCAGCAGCTATTCCGCGTGTCTTTGATGCGCAACGACAATCGGCTTGGCGTTACCAAGAATTTTGAGCAAGCCATAGGTGCTTTGACAACCGACCTAATCTTCCTGGCAGACCAAGACGATATCTGGGTAAATACCAAGGTTGCGAGCATGGTGGGCATTTTTACCGCAAATGAGCGGGCATTGTTGGTCCACTCCGATGCGCGGCTGATTGATGAGCACGACGCCGACCTACGTAAATCGCTATTCGAGGCCCTGCGCCTGTCGCATCACGAATGGGAATTGGCACGCCAGAAACGCTTTTTTGAGATCTACTGCAGGCGCAATCTCGTGACTGGTACCACGGCAGCTTTTCGGAGTTCGCTGCTGAACCTCGCGTCACCTTTCCCTGCGGACTGGATCCATGATGAGTGGTTGGCTATGTGTGCTGCCATCGCGGGGGAAGTCGTCATGCTGGACACAAAGCTGACGGACTACCGGCAGCACAATACCAATGTCATAGGAGTTCCGTTGACTCAGTTGTCTCGCATTGCCAAGTACGCAATGAAGGTGGCGAAGTCTCCGCGGGACGAGCATCTTGAATATAAGATCCGCCGACTAGATGCCTTGCTTGGAAGATTGCGTGGGTTGGGCCGTGTCGAACATGAGAAGGTCGCGCTTCTGGAAGAAGCTAGGGGACACTTTGCGCGTCGTTTGAACTTTGGACGCTCGATTTTTCAACGTATTGCTTGTGTCGTTCACGAATCCCGATCGCAAGGATACCGGCGATTTGCCGATGGCTTTGCTGGGATGGTGCGAGACTTAATTCATCTCTAATCTTGATGGTTGCTTCCTTTTCGTGTGCACCGATTGTGTCTGTGTCAGTTGTCAGCCATGGCCAGGGCGAACTGATGACGCCGCTTCTCAAGCAATTGCGTGAACTTTCAACTCGTTTGCCGATGCAGGTTATTGTGACGCTAAACCTGCCGGAGGCGCGCCCACAGATTGAAGCGGGTCCGAACTTCTCGATAATTTGGATAGAGAACTACCATCCGAAGGGTTTCGCCGAAAATCACAATGCGGCATTCGAATGTTGTTCAGCCTTGTATTTTTGTGTGATGAACCCTGACGTGAGAGTGGATGAATCCAGCCTGGCGCCGCTCATCGATAGTGTTCAACGCAGGCCCGGTGTCGCCGGGCCCCGTGTGCTAGCCCCTAACGGATGGCTCGAAGATAGCGCTCGCTTGGCGCCCTCGCCGATTCGTCTGCTCTTCCGACGTCTCCGGCGTCGTCGCGAACCCGATTACTCCTGTACTTTTCCGGAACAGCAGGTGGACTGGCTTGCGGGAATGTGCTTGTTGTTCGACTACGACACGTATCGGCTGCTTGGCGGGTTTGATACTAAGTTTAGACTGTATTGTGAAGACACAGACATTTGTCTACGCATACACTTGCTCGGCTGCTCAGTCACTTGGGTGCAGCACGCCATAGTGATTCACGAGGCTCGCCGCGCCAGCCATCGGAACTGGACTTACTTGCGCTGGCATATAGGCAGTCTAGTGCGCTTGATGACATCCGTCACATATTGGCGATTTCGTTTTGAGTCATCCCAATTGCGCTGCAAATCGCAAAACCGTGCTTCCGTCTGATGTTCGATTTCTTCTGGGTACCTGGCGCTATTGCTGTCATCTCCATGCTTGCCGTGCTGGCGCTGCGCCCCCTTGCCGCCGCCGCAGGGCTGGTCGACCGGCCTGACGCGCGCAAGCGTCACGTCGGCGAAGTTCCTTTGGTTGGCGGTATTGCCATTACGTTTTCGGTGTGGATTGGGGCGCTGCTCTTTATGCGCCAGCAGGGTTACTACGTGGCATTGCTTGGTGGGTTGTCTCTTTTGGCGGTCGTCGGCGTCCTCGACGACATGCGTAACATGACGCCCGTCTCGAAGCTATTGTTCCAGATTTTTGCGGGCATTCTGATGACGTCGTGGGGCGGGGTCTACCTGATGTCTTTAGGTGATCTGCTTGGCAGGCGTGAGATCGATCTCATCAATTGGGGAATTCCCCTGACGCTCTTTGCGGTGGTCGCGGTGGTCAATGCCATGAACATGAGTGACGGGCTTGATGGGCTTTGCGGCGGTCTCGCTTTCGTGATTTTTGCGTGGTATGCCTATGTGGCAGGCGAAGTCGGGAACAACGCGGCGCAACGCATTTGTGTAGTGTTCTGCGGGGCCTTGTTCGGCTTTCTTATTTTCAATATGCGCAATCCGTTGCGCGGCAAATTGCGCGTCTTCCTTGGCGATGCAGGGAGCCTGATGCTCGGGTTCGGCATCGCATGGTTTGCGGTGGAACTCTCGCAGCGCCCCTATAACCTTGGCAATCGGGTGCCGCCAGTCGTCATGCTGTGGATTGTCGGTTTTGTCCTGATTGATCTCTTGGCTGTGGTAACGCGACGCGTTTTGAAGGGGCGCAATCCGCTTGCCGCTGACCGGACGCACTTGCATCACATTTTATTGCGTCTAAGGTTGGGGCCGGATGCCATCGTTTGGATCATCCTATTAAGCAACGCGCTCATGGGGCTAATTGGCGTAGCGGGGTGGAAGCTCGGGGTACCGGAGCAGTGGCTGTTCGCTTTGTTTCTTGCATTGGCGACAGTGCATCTTTTGGTGATGCGCAATGCATGGCGATTCATTCGATTTGGCCGGAAGGTATTGCGCCGGCGGTGAATCCGCGCGCTGACAGAATCGGCACCCATTGCGAGCAATCCGTCTATACACAATAATTGCGCAAGTTTCGCTCGGCGTTGAATCTAAGTAAGATTGGATCAATGCCGACTAGATTTGCTAGTTGATCAGCGCAAGAACCACTACGGGATGTCCAGTGCGCTGGTATGCTCTACCGGTTTTCGATTGTACGGTGAGGTTGCAGCTTCGTATATTGTCCCGCGACATCTTATCTACGTGGTCCAGCCGCTCTCAACCTTCAACAGCCCTTGCCACAACTCATCAACCGCTGCGCCCGTATACTTCCCTGCCAGCTGCCGCCCACCCAATGCATTGGCCATCCGGGACGTTTCGTCTTCCATTATCTTCTGCAATGCTGCGGCCGTTGACTGAACGTCATCTACCGGCACCGTCGGTATCGCGTTCTGGTCGGCAAGGAGTTCTCGCGGACCTGCTTCGCAGTTGGTAGACACAACAGCGAGACCATGAGCCATGGCTTCTATCAGAACCATGCCGAATCCCTCGTATCGGGAAGTCATGCACAGTATCGACGCCGATTGATAGCTAGACTCGATATTGGCAGACGTTCCGGGCATGGAAACCGAACTGGCAATTCCGAGTCTTTCGGCCTGGGCCTCAAGTCGTTCGCGTTCCTCACCCTCGCCCACGATCTTCAAGGTCCATTCGGGCGCATGCGCTTGGACGATTGCCCAGGCATCGAGAAGGACATCGAAGCCCTTTACCGCGGTAAGTCTGCCAACCGCTAGAACTGACTTCGCGTCTCCGGAAACCGCTTGTGCAGGGTAGGGGAACGGCAAGGGGTTGGGTATGACGTGGATTGGAATTCGGGGAGACAGGGCCTGTTGCCATCGCTGCCTGTCCCGTTCGGTCAATACCACGATGGCGCTGTTTGTCAGGGCCGCCAGCCTGCGAGCCACTCTGCGCGCCTTCTTTCCAAGATCCTCGTCAAAATGACAATGCTCCCAAGCGATGCGGCGTGTTGGCAAGCCTAGCGCAGCAGGAACAGTAAAAAGCGAGAGCATTGTGTCGACCTCGACCAATACGTCGATGCGATGCTCTCGCAAGTACTTGCGAATGCCAAGCGTTGTAGCCAGGTACTTGTGTTCGAATGACGGGCGGCTCTCAAAAAGCGAGTGGTGCGCAACACGCTCGTCCAGTGGGAAGCAACTACGTCGATCCCAAAGGCTCAAGACGTGTACGCGGAACCCTAGTGCCGTGAGTCGATTTGCAATGACAGCGGTCATGCGCTCGGCCCCAGCGAAGGCATTCAATGTGCCCGTGAGGAAACAGACGCTGACTGCTGCTGTCATGCGGCAACCGTCTCACGGTTTCCCCTGAGTGCGCGCGCGCGGAGCAGCATGCCGATGCCAAAAGCTACGGTGAGGAGGTTGGCTACGCAGTAGCCCAGGATTGCGCCACGGGCACCGAGCTTTGGGATGGCGATGATGTCGATGGCGACGGTACTTGCAAACACGAATCCCCATTTGATTGCCACTAGTTTGGGGCGACGCAAATAGATAGCCAGCAGGGTGAGCCCTACGTCCGCAAACAACAAGGTCGATGCCAAGGCTGAAAGACGAAGCAGGTCCGCGGCCGACGCATACGCCGAGCCGTACAGCAGGTGAATGATCCAGTGCGAGCATGCGGCGATGATCACGCCGCCAGTCAAGCCGATGCCGAACATGAATACCGCAATCCTGGCGATGTTCCGCCGCGCCTGTTCAATGGTGGGCTGAGCGTACACGTACATCGGCGCGATGCCTGCTGCAAGAATGCCAGCGAGCATGGTGAAGTTGTCGAGAATCTGCATCGAGGCGGCATACGCGCCGAACTCCGGCAGACTCACGAACGGTTTGAGAATGAGTTGGTCAATGCGGCGTGAAGCCATCATCAGCATGAAGCTGGCCCAGAACAGCGCACCATCGGTGAACAGTTGCCGGATCAGGCTTGGCTCGATGACGATATGTACGCGCGGCGCTCGTGCAAGGTAATACTGAGACAGAAGTACCGCCGCAACGATCGGTTCGAAGGCAAATAGCGCGGCGTACGCCAACACGTTACTGCTGCCCATCCAGAACAGGATGCCTACGCCCGCTGCCTTGACGGTCAGGGACGACACGTTGAACACGGCGTTTGGACGCGCATGGGTACGCGCCTGCATCCAGGCCGTTACCACGCCGAATGGTTCGCGAAGCATGACCGGGGCGCAAATCACGAGGGTAATGGTCCAGATGGCTCGGTCCTGTCCCGTGATCAGCAGGAATACGCACATCAGCAAGTATGCCAGCAGGCCCGCACCCAGGCGCAGGACAAAGACGTGCATCACCAGCCGATGTTGCTCGGCCGGATTCGTATTGGACACCAGTCGCGGGATGACCACCTCTCCGCCGCAGATAAGCGTGATGGATGCCGCGATATATGCAACAGCCTGAGCATACTGAAAATGGGCGAAACCTTCGGTCCCTAGCCCGCGCGCAAGCATGGCAACTATGGCAATGCCACCGGCCACCTGCAAGCCGCGTTCTGCCAGCATCCAGACGAGGTTGCTTGCAACCTTGCTCTTCATCAGGCTGTCTCCACGATTGAGTTGTGGTGGTGCGAAGTAATCAATTGCCGATAACAGGCGATCCACTGCCCTGTTATGGCTGTGAGGCTGAAACGTTCCACTATCCACTGGCGGCGTGCCGACTCATCTTCGCGCGAGCCCCGGGCATTTGCCAGTGTTCGGGCCAGTGCCGCAGCCAACGCAACCGTGTCGCCGCGTTTGACGATGGTGCCGAAGGTGCCAAGCAACTCCTGTACACCTGCCGCATCGGTGGCAACAATCGGGCATCCGGTAGCCAGGGCCTCGCCGATCACGAGCGGCATGCCTTCCACATTTGAAGACAGCGCGAAGGCGTCCGCTGCATTGAGCAGCGCAGGCACATCGTGGCGCAGGCCAAGCAATGTCACCGATGCGCCAAGCCCAAGCTTGTCAATTTGCGCTTGCAAGCGCGGGCGCGCGGGTCCCTCGCCAACGATCAACAGCTTGGCATCGAGAGGCCGCACGCTTTGCAGCGTGTTTGCAAACGCGTCGATAAGGACGTCCTGTGCCTTTTCCTCGACCAGCCGGCCTACGGTGATCAGTAGTCGAGTGTCCGGCCCGATCTCCAAGGTTCTCCGCACTTTGTCGCGGCAGTCCCGATCGAGCCAGAATTTTTGGGTATCGATGCCGTTTGGCATAACCCGGATCCTGGATGGAGGCACGGCACCCGCCGTGACCATGGCCTGTTTGCCGGCCTGGCTGACTTGCGTTGTCATGTCAGACCACCTGTCAGTCAGTCGATAGGCCAGCATTCGCAGTGAACCACCCTCGCGCGCGCTGTGGGCTGAACAGATGACTGGAGGCACGCCGCCAACCGCTGCCAGCAATCTGGCGAAAAGATTGGCGTGCACCATATGTGCATGGATCACGTCCGGTTGCCAGTCGCGAACAAATCGGCGAAGTCGACAGAACGCGGCCGCAAAAGACAGCGCGGTTTTGCGCATGCCAAGATTGACTATCGTTGCTTCCGAGGGTAGTTCCACTTCCTGATCAGCGGTCAGACTCACAATGGCCACAGCATGGCCCTCGATCAGGAATTGCTTCGCCAACCCCACAATCTGCTGTTCCGCGCCGCCCATACCGAGGCCAGTACTCAGCAAGATGATGCGCATCGGCGAAGGCCCGTAGGCATTCCCGGGGAAGAATTGCTCAGTCACCGTGCCCCATACCCCGTCACAAGCGTTCGCAAGGTCTTCACGCCAATCAGCAAATCCAGCGCAAACGAACAATGCTTGACGTAATACAGGTCGTAGCTGAGCTTAGTCACGGTTTCCTCGTGCGAACCCACATACCCTTGCCGCACTTGCGCCCATCCAGACAGCCCCGGCCGCACCAGATGACGGTAAGGGTAGTAGGGGATCGATTCCGTAAAGGATTCCACCATCGGCACCTGTTCGGGGCGCGGGCCAATAAAGCTCATGTCGCCCACCAATACATTCCACAGCTGCGGAATTTCATCAAGCCTGTACTTCCGAATAATGCGGCCGACACGGGTCACGCGCGGATCGCGGCGTGCTGCGAACTGCGCAGGCGAATGCTTGTCTACGCCCATGCTGCGGAACTTCAGCATGGTGAACTGTTTGCCGAACAGACCCACGCGGCGCTGCCGAAACAATGCGCCACCGTCGGTTTCCATGCTCACCGCCAGTGCCACGGTAACGCCTGCTGGCAATGCAATCGGCGCCAGCGCGATCACGCCGACGATATCGATCAGCCGCTTGACGTAGCCATAGAGGTAGTGGTCTGCATAGTCGTCGAAGAAATTCTCGTCGATGTGGTCCAGCCCGACGCGGCCCGTGAGCATCTCGCCGATTCGTTCCACCGAATACATGCGTACGTGGCCCAGTTTGTATTGGGTAAGTAGACGCGTGCGCGCGGAGTCGGCCGTCAAGCCGCGTTCCACCATGATGCCATCGCAATGCATGGCGTCCTGCATCGAGCGAATCAGTTCAAAGCGCGTCACACTCGGCGGGTTTGCGCCCGGCATTGCAATGATGCGGTCGAGTTGGCGCATGGTTTCCGGATCCATGTACCCGAATACCGGGACGTACTTCTGCACATAGCGGCGGTAACCGAACCAGATCCAGGCCAGCGTGGTGCTATAGCTGACCAGCACGGCGCCACGCGAGTATTCGATATGGAAGCCTGCGTAGACAATCAGCAAAAACGCAAAGGGCAGGGTGGTCGCCAGGCCAACGATGCTGCTGCCTTCCATTGCAGGTAGATGGAGCGAACGGTGGAGCAGCACGAACGCTGCCAGGTATGGCAACGCGCACCAGAGCAGCGTGCGGGGAAACACGTGCGTGACAAAACCGGCTTGATGGGCGACTTCGGACAGGGCGGCATTGATGCCGAACAGGATGAGTCCGATTGCCGCCCAACCGATCATGCGGCTGGCGCGGCGGATCGTTTCTGACCGCGCGGAGTGAGAGCCGGGGCCGTGCCGACGAAGGGGTTGCGTTTGAATGGAACTCATGGTGAGGTGACTCGGGTATCGACGATGCGACGATTGACCAGGGCCTTCTGATAGACGGCCCATGTTGCGCGCACCATTGGATCCAGGCCGAAGAGTGTCTCCCAACGCGCGCGGGCGGCCTTGGCCAGCGTAACGCGTTGGCTGGCATCTGACGCCAGAGTATCGAGCGCCTTGGTGAATGGCAGCGGGTCGTTGCCGTTCACCAGTACGCCGCACTGCCCGCCGCCCAGTTGCTCGCGAATCCCGGGAAGGTCAGTTGCAATCACAGGTAGGCCGGCGCGCATGGCTTCCAGGATCGAGATCGGGAAACCTTCATGGTCAGAGGCCAGTACAAAAATATGTGCACCGGCCAGCAGATCAGGAACGTTGCCAACACTGCCGGCAAAACGCACGCGTCCGGGTGCCAACTGATGCGCCAGTTGCTCCAGCTCGTTACGTTGTGGGCCGTCTCCAGCGATGACGAGTTCGCAATCGGGCAATCGTGCCGCTGCGAAAGCGTGGATCAGGGTATCCGCGCGCTTTGGCGCTGCCAGGCGCATGACCGTCATGACGCGTTGCACCGGGCGAGCTGCGTCGGCGCGTGCGGAGCTGTCGGCAATGCCATTCGGAATCACGGTGACGCGGTCAACGCCAATCGGCAGGCTGCGCGCCATGGCCCCTTCGGCCTCCGACACGCAGATGACATGACTCGTGAACGGTGCCAGCAGCCACTCGGCGATCCGGCCCACGAACCGCTGCTTCCACGGGGCGGCCGGTTTGAATGCAAAGCCATGCACCGTGTAGACGACAGGTATGCCCAGAAGCCGCCCAGCAATGCGACCCAGCGCGCTGGCCTTGGCACTATGGGTATGGAGAATGTCTGGCGCGGCCTGGCGCAGCGCAGCCATCAGCTCTCGCAACGCCATGACCGCCTTGAACGGCGACAGGGCATTGTCCATGGTCGCCAACCGGACGGATGGAATGCCGAGTTCATTTGCCAGGTCGAACAGTGGCCCGTCCCCGCCGGCAAGCAGCGTGACATCGGCCTGCCCGCGCATGGCGCGCAGCAGGTCGGCAACATGGGTCTGGGCGCCGCCGGTCTCCGAATTGGTGATGAGATAGGCGATGCGCGGCCGGTTTGGCAACGTAGGCAAGGGCAATGGCGGAACAATCGATAAGGAAACCCGGATCGAAGCGACGGGCCTCCGTCAACCGCCTGCCTGATTGGACCAGATGTGTAACAAAACGTGCGAGGGCAGACCGAAACCAGGCCAAAAGGGCTGCAAAAATCCCCTGGGTGGGCGGCAGGTGGGGATTATAGCGCCTGCGCCACGCGCAATCCGGCACAATACGTGTTTTTGGCGCCCTGCCCGCGCCCCGTCCTGTGGCATGTTGCCCGGGGCGGATTCGCATGATGAACATTGTCTCCAGGAAGCCACATGCAAATTGATCCCTCGATCTTCAAGGCCTATGACATCCGCGGCATCGTCGGCAAGACGCTGACCCCGGAAGTGGCCCGTTTCATCGGCCTGTCCTTCGGTTCGGCCGCCGTCGAGCTTGGCGAGAAAGCCGTCGTGGTGGGCCGTGATGGCCGTCTGTCCGGTCCCGACCTCCTTGGCGGACTGGTCGAAGGCCTGCGCGCCGCGGGCCTGGACGTGATCGACGTCGGCATGGTTGCCACGCCGATGGTCTATTTCGGCACCAATATCGAACTGGACGGACAGCGCGCCACGTCGGGCATCATGGTGACCGGCAGCCACAATCCGCCCGACTACAACGGCTTCAAGATGGTGCTGGGTGGCAAGGCCATCTATGGCGAGCAGATCCAGGGGCTGCACCAGCGCATCGTGGCCGGCAAGTTCACGCAGGGCAGCGGCAGCTACAAGCTGGTTGATATCCGTCAGCAATATCTTGATCGGATCCTTGGCGACGTGAAGCTGGCCCGCCCGATGAAGATCGCGCTCGACGCCGGCAACGGCGTGGCTGGTGCGTTCGTGGGCGACCTGTTCCGTGGCCTCGGCTGCGAGGTGGTCGAGCTGTTCTGCGATGTGGACGGCCATTTCCCGAACCACCATCCGGACCCCGCACACGTTGAGAACCTGCAGGACCTGATGAAGTGCCTGCGCGACACGGACTGCGAGCTGGGCCTGGCCTTCGACGGCGATGGCGACCGGCTTGGCGTGGTGACCAAGGACGGCGAGGTCATCTTCCCGGACCGGCAACTGATGTTGTTTGCCGAGGAGATCCTGTCGCGCAATCCGGGCCAGCAGATCATCTACGACGTGAAGTGCACGGGCAAGCTGGCACCGTGGATCCGTGAACATGGCGGCGAGCCGCTGATGTGGAAGACCGGCCATTCGCTGGTCAAGGCCAAGCTCAAGGAAACCGGCGCGCCGATCGCCGGCGAGATGAGTGGACATGTGTTCTTCAAGGACCGCTGGTACGGCTTCGACGATGGCCTGTACACCGGTGCGCGCCTGCTGGAAATCCTGTCGCGCCACGCCGACCCGAGCGCCGTGCTCAACGCGCTGCCGAATTCGAACTGCACGCCCGAATTGCAGCTGAAGGTCGCGGAAGGCGAGGCATTCACGCTGCTCGACAAGATCCGCGCCAATGCGAAATTCGACGGCGCGCGGGAAGTGATCACGATCGATGGCGTACGCGTGGAGTATCCCGACGGCTTTGGCCTGGCGCGTCCCTCGAATACCACGCCGGTGGTGGTGATGCGCTTCGAGGCTGACAACGACGCCGCGCTGGCCCGCATCCAGGCCGAGTTCAAGCGCGTGATCCTCGCAGAAAAGCCGGATGCAAAGCTCCCGTTCTGAGTCCGTGCAGCCGTCCGCTGTGACGACACCGGCGCCGTTGGCGGCGGTGTCGTCGTTTGCCATGCCGGCTCGCCCGCGCATCCTGATCGTCAAGGTGTCATCGCTGGGCGATGTCGTGCACAACATGCCGCTGGTGCACGACCTGCGCGCACGCTGGCCCGAGGCCGAGATCGACTGGGTGGTGGAAGAAGGCTATGTCGAGCTGGTAAAGCTGTTGCCCGAAGTACGCCGCGTGATTCCATTTGCGTTGCGACGCTGGCGCAAGCGGTTCTGGCAGGGCCAGACCTGGTCCGAAGTGGGCGCCTTGCGCGCGGCGATTCGCGAGCACGCGTACGACGCGGTGCTCGAAACGCAGGGGTTGCTCAAGACCGCCATCGTGGCGCGCACAGCCACGCGTGCTGCCGGTGCGCCAGTGATCGGACTGGGCAATGCCACCCAGGGCTCGGGCTACGAGCCCGCCGCGCGGCTGTTCTACACGGCACCGGTCAAGGTGCCGCGCCAGACCCACTCGGTTCGGCGTTCGCGCTTGCTTGGGGCGGCGTTGACCGGTGTCACGCCACCCGAGCCGCCGCGATTCTTCGGTCCGGCAGCTAGTACGCTCCATGTCGATGATCCGCTCTGGAATGGATTGCCGGCACGTTATGCGGTCTGCTTTCATGCCACGGCGGGTGCCAAGAAGCGCTGGCCGGTTGCGAACTGGCATGCGTTGGGCCACAAGCTGCATGCGGAAGGGCTGACCGTGTTGTTGCCGTGGGGCAATGAAGCGGAGCGTCGCGATGCCGAAGAGCTGGCTGCCGGTATGCCCGGCGCGCAGGTGTTGCCGCGTTTCTCGGTGATGCAGGGCTTTGGGCTGATCAACCGGGCCGAGGTGGTGATCGGCGTCGATACCGGGTTGGTGCATATTGCCGCGGCGCTATGCCGACCCACCGTGGAAATCTATACCGCCACATGGCGCTGGAAGACCGAAGGCTACTGGTCGGACCGCATCGCCAATGTGGGCGACGACGGCATCGTGCCGAGCGTCGATGAGGTTTATGCCGCCGCGCGGCGCGTGCGCGGGGTGCCGGTCTGATGCTTCGTTTCGTTTATACCTTGTTGTGGCTGGTGATCCTGCCACTGGCACTGTTGCGCCTGGTCTGGCGCTCGCGCAAGGAACCCGGCTATATCCAGCATGTTGGCGAGCGGCTCGGGCAGTATGGCGATCTGCCATCTGCCGGTCCGTGGCTCTGGGTACATGCGGTATCGGTCGGTGAAACGCGCGCGGCGCAGCCGTTGATCGATGCGCTGCTGGGCGCCTATCCGCAGCATCGCCTGTTGCTGACGCATATGACACCGACCGGGCGTCAGACCGGTGCGCAACTGTACGGCGCCAATCCGCGCGTGCAGCAGTGCTATTTGCCGTACGACATGCCCTGGCTGGTGCGCCGTTTCCTGTCGTACTTCCGCCCCGACGCGGGACTGATCATGGAAACCGAGGTGTGGCCAAACCTGGTGCATGTGACGCGCCGCGTGGGCGTACCACTGTTCCTGGTCAACGCGCGCCTGTCGCCTCGCAGCTATCGGCGGACGGCGCGCTTTGGTCATGCGGCTGCTGCCTTGTACAACGATTTCACGATGGTACTGGCGCAGACGGCAGGAGACGCAGAACGCTACCGCGCGCTGGGAGTAAAGTCGGTGCAGATCACCGGCAACCTCAAGTTCGACATGCAGCCCCCCGAGGCTGGCGTGGCGCGTGGGCAGACCCTGCGGCGCGCGTTTGGCGATCGACATGTGCTGGCTGCTGCCAGCACGCGAGAGGGCGAAGAGCCGCTGATTCTTGAAGCGTTCTCGCGTTGGCCCGGTGCCGCGCGTCCGGCGCTGCTGCTGGTGCCGCGTCATCCGCAACGCTTCGATGAAGTGGCGGCCATGGCAACGCGTGCAGGTTTCACAGTCCAGCGCCGCAGTGCACTCGATATCGACCAGATCGGCGCGCCGATTACCGCTGACATCGTGCTGGGCGATTCGATGGGCGAGATGGCGATGTACTACGCGGCGTCTGATATTGCCTATATCGGCGGCAGCCTGATTCCGCTCGGCGGACAGAACCTGATCGAAGCCTGCGCGGTGGGCACGCCGGTGCTGATGGGACTGCATACGTTCAATTTTGCGCAGGCCACCGAGGATGCGATTGCCGCGGGCGCATGTGAACGCGTAGCTGATGCCGATGGCCTGATGGCGGCGGCAGCAGCGGTGCTCGATGATCCGGCGCGGCTGGCCGATATGCGCGCCCATGCATTGACCTTTGCCGGTTTGCATCGCGGGGCGACGGCTCGGACACTTGCTGCGCTCGCACCAGTGTTGCGCTGACATACAAAGGCTACTTCCCCGGCTAGACTGAATGGCATTAGTGGTCTTTGCGCCGCTTGCCCTCTCCTCCAGATTTGTTTTCTCCCCTCTCCCGCGCGCGGGAGAGGGGCCGGGGGAGAGGGCAAGCGGTGAATCCGCGACGACACCTGACAAAAAATGGAAGGAGCCAATCCATATGCCCCGACACCAATCATTCCGTCTTCTTGCCGCCGCCATGGCATTGGGAGCAACCGTCATGATTTCCGCCTGCGCCACCGGCCAGCCGCCGGACAATCCTTCGGCCAGCGCCAGCCTCAATGAAACACGTTCCAGCGGGCCGAGCCGCTGGGAACTGGTGCGCTGGCAACGCGCCGACGGTTCGTTGCGGGACATTCCGCACGGCGACAACGGTGAACCCATTGTCTTCAATTTCAGCGACGGCATCGATTCATCGCAAGGCACGGTCAGTGGCACCAGCGGCTGCAACCGCTTTACCGGGAGCTATGGCAAGACCGGCACCGGCATTAAATTCGACCGCGTCGCCGGTACGCGCATGGCTTGCCCGGGTCCGCGCATGGAGCTGGAATCTGCGCTGCTCAAGGCAATGCAGACGCCGTTCACAACCGTGGGCACGCAGCCGTCTGCAGGCTCCACTGGCCGCCAGGTGATCTGGAAAACCGCCGACGGCGAACTGCTGCAGTTCGTTGAGCGGGAAGGGGTGGGCCGCCGCGGCGACAAGGTAGACCCGGCTACTGGCAGTACCGGCGGCAAGGAGAAAATCGTCTATATCGACTCGCAGCGCGTGGCGTGTACTGGCGTCGGCAAGATGCAGTGCTACCGCTGGCGCGAGTCCGCCGACGCACCGTGGCAGCTGTGGTACGGCCCGATCGAAGGTCTCGATTTCGAGTCAGGCGTCAGCTACAAGCTGCGTGTGCGCGAATATCAGGTACCGAACCCGCCGGCCGACGCGTCGGCCATTCGTTGGCAATTGCTGGACGTGGTGGAGCGCAAGCGCGGGGGGTAAATCGTCGATCGTTTAGAATGCGGGCCTGATTTGATATCCGCCAGGTGATGTGTTGTCATCTGGCGGATTCGTGACTATCCAGCCCGACCATGACCGTCAGCAACAACCGGCTATCCACGATGGCCGATGCCCTTGTCTTTGCCTTCCCCATCCTGATCCTCTGCGTGCCGCGCGGGGCAGGGGTGTTTCTGGCGGGCGTTGGTGTTCTGCTTCTTATTGGGGGCCGAGGTCTTGGGCGCGAGTGGAGAAAGCACTCCGACGTTCTGGTGCCGCTGGCCATCAGCGTGGTGGCATTTCTGGCCGTCTACGTGGCGTCGAAGTTTTACCACCACACACCATGGAACGTGATCGACAACCCATCACGAGCGTTATTGGCAGTGGTGACCTGCTGGATGATCGTGCGCACAGCGCCGAATCCGGAGCGACTCTGGAGCGGGATCACAGTGGGATTGTTTCTCGCATTGCTGATCGTCACCTACCAGTTCACCGTACTCGCCGACGGTCGTCCTGCGGCATGGGTACAGCCAATTGCGTTCGCGAACATGGTTGCAGCACTCGCGCTGGTTGGTTTTGCTCGGTCTGGGGATAGCTTTCGCACACACGCTGCAGCCTGGTTCAACATTCTTTGCGCCGTACCGATCCTTATCATGAACGGTACGCGCGGCGGCATGGTGGCCATGCTCGTGACGTTGTTCCCATTGCTCTTGATTCGTTATCGAGGGTTCAGCGTACGCATGTTCCTGGCGGCATCTGCAGGACTTGTTGCGCTGGTTGTCGGCTTGTACTTGCTACCCGGAAGCCCGGTAGCCCCGCGCGTAGATAAGGCCGTGCTTGAAGTGCATCAGTTTCAGCAGGGCAATGCGGAATCATCTGTTGGCGCGCGGCTGCAGATCTGGGAAATTGGCATGCACTATTTCGCAGACCATCCATGGATGGGTGTCGGCGTCGGGCAATTCGCTCGAATCTTGCACGATGCGCCGTATTGTGAGAATCGCACGGAATCTGTGGCTTGCGTACTTGAGCATGCCCATAACGATATTGTCGAGGCTGCCTCTACCACAGGTGTGCCGGGGTTGTTGACCATGTTGGGACTGTTCCTGGTGCCTGCTGCAATGTTCTGGCGCGCTCTGAGGGCATGCCGTGCAGCTGGCAACGCCCGTGGTGAGAGCCTCGGCGGTGCGGGCTTGGCGGTAGTAATGGCGTCGCTTTTGTCTGGTTTGACCCAGGTCACGATGGCGCACCAAGCCAACATGGTGTTCTACGCGGGGGTGATCGGACTGCTATTGGGACTGGCAGTCCGAGAAATGCGAGCTTCAGCGAGTGTGGCGACTGTCTCGGCGCGGAAGCGCAAGCACACGGCTTGTGCAACGCGCGGGGTTTGATTCGCAGTTATGACCGAGGTGCGGCACCCGGCAAAGTGTTTTCTCGGCGGCCGTTGCTTCGCACCGGCTTCGTCCCCGACGCCGCCCCCACACTCGTCTTCCCCGGCAGCTTGTACAACGCCCCCGGCGCCGATGTCAGCAGCGTATTGATCTGCACCACATCGGCTTCCGACAACACGCCTGTCGATGCCTTGAGTCGCATGCCGTTCATGATCGTGTCGTAGCGGGCCTTGGCCAGGTCGCGGCGCGTGGAGAACAACTGTGCCTCGGCGTTCAGCACGTCGATATTGATCCGCACGCCCACCTCATAGCCGAGCTGGTTCGATTCCACCGCGCTTTGCGCCGAGCGTTCGGCCGCTTCCAGTGCCTTGACCTGTGCCAGGCCGTTGAACACACCCGAGTAGGTTTGACGTGCCGATTGCGCGGCGGTGCGGCGCGCGAATTCCAGATCGCTTGCCGCCTTGTCCGCCAGCGCCAGCGTCTCGCGCACGCGTGACTGGATCAGGCCGCCCGAATAGATCGGGATGCTCAGTTGCACGCCCACCACGCCCGAGTTATAGCGGCTGCCGACGTTGCTGAGCTGCGTGGCGGTGCCTTGGGCATTGGTATAGCCGTACGACGCGACCAGATCGACCGAAGGCAGATGGCCGGCCTTGGCCTTGTTGGTTTCGCGCTGCGCGGTTTCGAGGTTGTAGCCGGCAATGCCGACCTGCGGATTGCTCTGCTCCGCTTGCGCGGCCCACGCGTTCACATCGGCCGGCATGGGACCGGGGATTGCTGATTCGGGGCGCAGACCCATCAGTTCGTCGGTCGGCTTGCCGGTGATCTGCTGCAGCGTGGCACGCGTCACTTCGAGCGCGCTCTGGGCTGCAATTTCGGTGGACGTGGCCAGGTCAAAGCGTGCCTGGGCATCATTGGCATCGGTGATGGTGGCCGTGCCCACCTCGAAATTGCGCTTGGCCTGTTCCAGCTGCTCGCCAATGGCTTTCTTCTGCGCGCCGGCCAGGTAGAGATTGTCCTGCGCGGCCAGTACGTCGAAATAGGCTTGCGACGAGCGCGTGATCAGGTCCAGTTGTGCCTGCTGGAACGTGACTTCACCGGCCAGCGATGCGAGCTCGCCCTGTTTGTAGGTTTCCCAGCGATCCCAACGGAACAAAGGCTGCGTCAGCTGCAAGGCCCAGGTGTTGGCATTGAAGTAGCGTCTAACGTCGACCGGCGAACTGTAGTCGGCCATGGTGCGCTGGACGCCGGCCGTGCCGGCCACCTGCGGCAGAAGGCCCGCGCGACCCTGCGGCAGCTTCTCGCGCGTGGCCAGCAACTGGGCGCGGGCGCTAGCAAACTGGGCGTCATTGGCTTGCGCATCGCGATACACCTGCAGCAGGTCTGCCGCCAATGCGGACGGCATGTGCAGCCAGGTCAGCAGGGCAGCCGCGAACGCCAGGGATTTCCTGGCCGTAACGGGCACGGCGGAAAGCGCAAAACTCATTTCATCTCCAACTTGCCGCACGACACGCGCGGCCAACGTTCGGTTACTGCGACGGGTAGTACGGCAAGGACGAGATACGACGGGTACTGCGGGTACTGCGGGTACTGCGGGCGCTGGTCAGTATTGCGGAACTGACGGGTCCACCTGGGTTGACCAGGCATGGATGCCGCCGGTCAGGTTGTAGACCTTGGCGTATCCCTGGCGCTCCAGGAAGCTCGCTACCTGCATGCTGCGTGCACCGTGGTGGCAGATGCAGACGATCTCGGCGTCTTCGTCGATCTCGTTCAGGCGGGCCGGAATCTGGCCCATCGGGATATGCGTGATGCCGGGCATTGCGGCCGTGCGGATCTCAAGATCCTCGCGCACGTCCAGCAGCACTGGTTTGGCGCGGCCGGCGTCGGCCAGCCATTGCGCCAGTTCGGGGGCGGTAATTACCTGCATGGCCAACTCCGGATCAGAACTTGAAACGCGACGGCTGGGCGGCGCCTTGCAGCGGCTTGACCAGCGTCTCGAACAGGTTCACCACCTGGTATTCGG
The DNA here is from genome assembly GCA_963543405.1 of uncultured Cupriavidus sp. GTDB lineage: Bacteria > Pseudomonadota > Gammaproteobacteria > Burkholderiales > Burkholderiaceae > Cupriavidus. The sequence continues at coordinate 43,589 of CAUUBQ010000007.1, read as the reverse complement.
TTTCCGAAACGCGCGTCACGATGCGCGCTTCCATCACGGGCGCCGTGCCGACGATGGCGGCGATGCGGCCACCCACCTTGACTTGCGACAGGATCGATTGCGGGATTTCCGGCACCGAAGCCGAAATGCAGATCACGTCGTACGGAGCGGCCACGGCCCAGCCTTCGGCAGCATTGCCCTCGGCAACCTCGGCGTTGTGCACCCCGGCCGCGGACAGGTTCTGGCGAGCCAGCGAAACCAGTTCGGGGCGGATATCGACGGTCAGCACGTGGCGCGCGCGGTTGGCCAGCAGGGCGGCCATATAGCCAGAGCCGGCGCCGATTTCGAGCACGTTCTCATGCTTGCGCACGTTCAGGTCCTGCAGCAGGCGGGCTTCCACGCGCGGGGGCAGCATGTTCTCGCCGGCCGGCAGCGGAATCTCCATGTCGACGAAAGCCAGTGCGGCATAGGCTTGCGGCACGAACTGCTCACGCTTGACCACGGCCAGCAGGTCCAGGATTTCCTGGTCCAGCACGTCCCATGGGCGGATTTGCTGTTCGATCATGTTGAATCGGGCTTTTTCGAGATCCATCTTGCCTTTCCTTGCAGATACTTGCGGGGGTGCGCCGCCGGTCGGGGAGTTGCCTCGCCGTCAGCGCTATCGTTTCGGTTGATGCCGCGGGCGCCACGACCCGGCCGGGGCCGAAGCCGCCACCCGCCGGGAAGTTACGCAAAAGCCCGCCATTTTACCTCCGCGAACCGCGCTGGCATGTTTACAAACGATTAGCGCGCGGTTGTCGCACAGCTTTGTTGCGCTGTGGCACAGGGATGGGTATGTAAAGTGCGGCATGGTCATGCTTGCTGCCTATGCTTCGTCCTGGCCGGCCTGTGCCGCGGCGCGTTCGGCCATGAATTCGTCACGGATGCGCTCCCAGACAAAAGGGCCTTGCGGCGCGGGCAGCGGGGTATCGCGGGCGGGGCCCGTGGTCAGGCCGAACAGCAATACTTGCAACAACTGGTCGACGAACGCATCGGGGTCGATAGCCGGAATATTCACCTGGCTGAACGCGCTGCGCCACAGCATCAGGAAGACCAGCGGCGCGCAAAACAGCGTCGTCGTCGGGTTGCTGGGCGCATTGCGGAATTCTCCGCGTGCCACGCCTCGCGCCAGCACGCGGGCGAACAGTTCATCGCCGGGACCCATGACTTCGTCCTGGTAAAACTGCGCGATGTCCGGGAAATTGCCCGATTCGGCGATGATCAGCTTGGTGAGTCCGGCCACGCGTGTGGAGCCGATCAGGCCCCACCATCCCAGCAGCAGCTCGCGCAGAAGCTCTGGCGTGGACCCTTCGAACGTATCGACCAGGTCGGTACCCTTGGTCAGGGCCGGGACCATGTTCTCGCGCACCACGGTCTTGAACAGCTCTTCCTTGTTGGCGAAGTAGAGGTAGACCGTGCCTTTGGACACGCCGGCTGCCGCCGCAACATCGTCGAGCCGCGTGGCGGCATAGCCGCGCTCGACAAACAGCTCCAGCGCGGCGGCCACCAGCTCCTGTGGGCGCGCGGCCTTGCGCCGGTTCCAGCGCGGTGTATCGGAATCTTTCTTGGGCAGGGCGGGGTTCACAGGCCAGGCAAGTCGTGCGCGATGCGCCGAACGTTAATAACTCTTCGGTCAGTAATGTAGTGGACCGATGTTGCACGGTCAAGCCGTGTTCGAAACATGGTCAGCATATGCTTGGAAACTACCATGAGTGCTGAATAGTACCCATGTTGCCCTTTGTTTCAGGTCCGGCGACTCGTGTCAGGCACAATGCAGCATTGCGGCGCGTTGGCGCTGCGCACACAGTATTGTCGGCATTTGCCGCTGAACCTTCACCATGTCTTGCCAGTCTGAACCGACCTGCCGCGCGGGTTGCGGTGCTTGTTGCATTGCGCCGTCCATCACGTCGCCGTTGCCCGGGATGCCCGATGGCAAGGCGGCCGGGCAGCGTTGCGCGCAATTGTTGCCCGATATGCGCTGTGCCGTATTCGGCCTGCCGGAGCGCCCGGGCTTCTGCGGCGGCCTGCGGCCTTCGGCCGAGATGTGTGGCGACTCGCGTGACGCGGCCATGGTCTGGCTGGCCCGGCTGGAGCGGGAGACGGCTCCGGCTGTCGCGCCGGCCTGACCGTACTGTTTGAAGGAGATCGATGCATGATCGCAATGACGCGCCGGCGCTGGCTGGCCGCCGCCGGAGTGGCCACGCTGGCGGCCACGGGCTGGCTGACGGGCTGCAGCGCATTCCGCAGTGAGTACACGTTTTCGCAAAGCCAGTTGCAGGAGGCATTGCAGAAAAAGTTTCCGTTCAACAAGCGCTACATGGAGTTGTTCGACATCCAGCTTGCCAATCCGCAACTGGCGCTTGATTCCACCCGCAATCGTGTGACGGTGAGCTTCGATGCCACCGTCGATAACCGCCTGTTCTTCAGGCAGCCGCTGACCGGCCGTTTCGCGCTGGACAGTGCGCTGCGCTACGACTCGCCCACGCATGCGCTGGTGTTGCAGGACCCCGAGGTCAGGCAATTCGATGTGCAAGGCCTGCCAAGCCAGTTTTCACGCCAGTTGACCGCATTGGGTGGGATACTGTCCGAGCAACTGTTGCAGAACTATCCGCTCTATACGTTCAAGCCTGAGCAGTTGAGGCTTGCCGGCACCAGCGTGGAGCCCGGTACAATCACCGTGCTTCCCGACGGTATCAACGTCAAGATTAATCGGCCGTAAATCCAGATCAACAATAATGCGATGCCTTGCGCATCGCGGGCGGGCCTTGGCCTACCTTTTTCGCGCCTACTTTTTTGAGTCCATATGGATATTGCACTGGCCCTCAAGGCCGTCATTCTCGGCATCGTCGAAGGATTGACGGAGTTTCTGCCCATCTCCAGTACCGGCCACCTGATCCTGGCCGGTCAGTTGCTGGATTTTAACGACGAGAAGGGCAAGATCTTCGAGATCGTGATCCAGTTTGGCGCGATCCTGGCGGTCTGCTGGGAGTTCCGCCGTCGCATTGGCGCGGTGCTCGGTGGCCTCGTGTCGGAGCCCAAGGCACAACGGTTCGCCATCAATGTGATCGTGGCCACCGTGCCGGCCATCGTGCTGGCGCTGGTGTTCGGCAAATGGATCAAGGCCCATCTGTTCAACCCGATCACGGTGGCGCTGGCATTTATCGTTGGCGGCGTGGTGATCCTGTGGGCCGAATGGCGCGAGGCGCGTCGTGGCACGGTATCGCACCCGCAAGGCAATGCGCTGCTGGAAGCCGCCAAGGCCGGTGCGCCGCGTATCGAATCGATCGATGACCTGAACTGGCGCGATGCGCTCAAGGTCGGGCTTGCGCAGTGCGCCGCGCTAGTGCCGGGTACTTCGCGCTCGGGAGCCACGATTATCGGCGGCATGCTGTTCGGCCTGTCGCGCCAGGTGGCCACGGAATTTTCGTTCTTCCTGGCCATTCCCGTGATTTTTGGCGCCACGGTCTATGAACTATACAAGGCGCGCGCGCTGCTATCCGCCGACGACCTCGGCATCTTTGGCATCGGCTTTGTATTTGCGTTCCTGTCGGCGTTCCTGTGCGTTCGCTGGCTGCTGCGCTTCGTGGCCACGCACGACTTCAAGCCGTTCGCCTGGTACCGGATCGTCTTCGGGATCATCGTGCTGCTGACCGCTTGGACGGGTATCGTTTCCTGGCACGCATAAACATCAGTCGGCCAAGAATGCAAAGAGGGGCAACCGCCCCTCTTTTTTGTTTCCTGCCTGATTTTCTGCTGACCGTTCGGCTTACTTCTTGCGGAACACCACGTCCCACACACCGTGCCCCAGGCGCAAGCCGCGCTTCTCGAACTTGGTCACCGGCCGGTAGTCCGGCCGCTCGGCAAAACCGCCCTCGGCCTGCGAGGTATTTTCCAGCGCTGGTTCGCCACTGAGTACTTCCACCATCTGGTGTGCATACTCTTCCCAGTCGGTCGCGCAGTGGAGATAGCCGCCCGTCTTCAGGCGGCTGGCCAGCAACTTGACCAACGGCGGTTGCACCAGTCGGCGCTTGTTATGGCGCTTCTTGTGCCACGGATCGGGAAAGAAGATATGCACGCCATCGAGTGAACCTTCCGTCAGCATGTGGGCGATGACTTCGACCGCGTCGTGGTTCATGATCCGCACGTTCTGCAGGTCACGTTCACCAATCAGCTTGAGCAGTGCGCCCACGCCCGGCTCATGTACCTCGCAGCCCAGGAAATTGTCCTGAGGACGAATTCCGGCAATATGCGCGGTCGTCTCGCCCATGCCGCAACCGATTTCCAGGATCGCCGGCGCCTCGCGCCCAAATGTCGCCAGCAAGTCCAGCGGCTCAGGCTTGTAGGGCACGATGAACTTCGGGCCCAGATCGTCGATGGCGCGCTGTTGACCGGTAGAGGTGCGGCCGGCCCGCCTCACGAACGAGCGGATGCGGCGCGGATGCGCGACTTCATCGCCCGGCTTGGCGTTGGCAGTATCTGAGGCTTGTCCGTTTTCGCCGTCGACGTTATCGTCCGGCAGCGTATCGGTATTGGTGTCTTGGGGAAGCATGGCAACAAAAAACCGCCGGGCGGATCGCCGATCGTACATCGACCGGGTGCCAGAGGCGGCTTGTCAGGTGAGAAGTGGAGCGGGCGATGGGAATCGAACCCACGTCTTTAGCTTGGGAAGCTAAGGTAATGGCCATTATACGACGCCCGCTAAGGCTTACTGGGGGCGGATTGTAGCATGGCTTGGCCACGTCTTTAATGGACGTAGCGGGCGATATAGTACGTTGCCGCCACAAGGGCCGCGGCCGCTGTGATCATGCGCCAGGTTTGCGCGGATATGGCTTGATACAGTTCTGTCCTGATGCTCTCAAGATCTGCCCGGGTTGCGGTAGCGTCAAGGCGCACCTCGACCCTGTCGAGTTGTTTTTCGACCTTATCGAGCCGGGTGTCGACCTTATCGAGCCGGATTTCAACCTTGTCCAGTCGACTCTCGACATTATCAAGCCGGCTCCCTACCTCGATGAACTGGTCGCGCATGTCGCCAATTTTCCCTTCCAGGCTTTCGAACCGGCGGCTAACCGTTTCCACGAAAGCCTGGGAGACAAGCGGAAGCCGGTTGCCGACAGTTCCGTCTTCGCCCCATTCCGTTGCCACTCTCATCGCTTTCCTCCAGTTTCCAGTACGGTGGCACGCTGGCGCCGTTGTTCGCCTGTGCCGCTAATCAATCCAGCGCAACTAGTATTCGTTACACGCAACAAGAAACGCCGCGCTAACGAGCGCAGCCTCCAATGCCGCCAGGAAAATGACCAGTCGCTTCGTCTGAGCCGCAAACGCCCGATGTAGCGCTGCCGCGGTCAGGGGTTCATCTTTCGACATATCGACCTTGCCGACGGAGCCTTGGCCCCCTACATGCTCCTGCCCCATCAAACGCTTCTCCATCGACGCCAACCCGGCGCACAATAGCCGCTACCCCAATCACGAGACGCCCCCGCCCGTGCACCCCGTTCCTGCCGAACGCTTTACCGCCGAACTGTTGCCGCGCATCGCCGAGCGCATCGCCCGATTCAGTCGCGGCACACTGCATGCCGAAATAGTGCCGCCGCTCACGCCGGGCCAGCCTGCGCGCCTGCGCGTGAGGGCATCGGTCCATCCCGAGGGTGGCCGATATGGCTATCCGCTCGACATCACGCTGTCGTGGGACGGCATCGAAGTCGACCGGCTGTTTGCCTCGGGCGGCGAAACGAGGTTTGCGGAATATCTCGATGCATTGCCGGCCAAGCTCAATGCCTGGCAGGAGCCTCGACAGATCGATCTCAATTCGCGCACGCAGGCCGATCGGGCCGTGCTGATTGGCGGGCTCGACTTCGAACACCTGATACGCTAGCCGCTGCAATGCGCGTGCCGTAATTGTCGCGCGGTTCCGCAACGAGAGTTGTTAAATCAGGTGTCCGAATTGTGGCGAAAGTGTGGAAGTTGAGGTAGACGTTAGCGAAGTCGCGAGCGGCTAGCTGACCGTGAGCCTGCAGACCGCGTATTCTTCCGCGCCGGCCTCGATCCAGCGCAACCCGTGCCCATGTTCAATGGCATTGGGCAGGCCAAGCCATGGCTCCACGCAATAGAAATCTGAATCGTCGCGTTCGGTCCAGGTTGTGACCGCATACCACGGCACTGAGCCCGCAGAGTCGAGTGCGATGTCGATCCTGCGCGCGGGCAGTTCAAGTTGCACCGCGCCTGTGCCCTGCACAACGTGGAAGGTGTCTTGCAAGCGCGGATCGTCGAGCGGATATTCAGGATCGCCGTGCCCTGATGGGGCCACGCTGCCATCGGCCTGTTGGCGCATGCGCAATGCCGCAGGCATGGACACGCGGCTTTGCGCGCGCTGGTCATGCGGCAGGGCGAAATAGAAATGATGTCCGGCGTAGTAGGGCAGCGGTGGCATACCGCTTGCGCCGTCATTGCGTGTGCGCAAGGTGACTTCGAGCCCGTCCGGCAGCAGCCGATAGGTGACCGTAAAGACGAACGCAAACGGATAGCCTGTAAGTGTCGCGGCCGACGATGCCAGCGTCAGGCTCACGGCAGTCTCGGAGACTTCGGAGACCACAAACGGCAGGTCACGTGCAAAACCGTGTTGAGGCAGGTCATGGATCGCGCCTGCGCTATCGCGCCACTTGCCGGGTTCGCCATCGACAAAATGCCGGCCGATAAACGGGAACAGCAGAGGGTTGCCGCCACGTATCTTGGCAACGCGCGTCCAGTCGGCGTTGGCATCCGCGGGCCAGTACAGGATGTCTTGCCCGCGACAGACCCATCGCACCAGCCGTCCGCCATGCGCAGGCGCCAGCAGAATATAGTTGTCATCGCTGCCGATCCGTACCAGGTCCTGGCCCTGGAACTGCTGAGTGGTCATCGTGCCCGTCATCGTGTCTTTCATCGAAGCGTCTGAAGTCCGAAGCGTAGCGCAAGTCGGGCCACCGTCATGGGGCGCGCTGCCTCATTTCGGCGCTGCCTGACGTACGCTCGACGTGCACCCGGCGCGCGCATGGCACCGTGGCGCAATGCCTGCGGCACTTTCTCCCCAAAATCGCCCGGCGCGAATGTTGCTGCGCGAATCGGGCCATGGCTTCTTGCATAACCCATGGCCATCCCCACGCTGAACAAGGAGTGCTCCATGTCCCAGCTACCCCCGCTCCAGCCCGTCTCGCTGGCATCCGACACGCGCTTTTCCCATGTCCGGCCGGGCGACACCGGGTTCGTCGACCAGGGCTTGCGCGATTTCTTCCTGTATCGCGATCTCGGCATTGCCGATGCCACGCACGGCAAGCTGCTGGTGCAACTGGTCAAGGCCAACTTACCGCCCGAGCAGGGTACCGGTTGGCATCGCCATGTGGCTGACTTTCATGTCGTGCTGATGCTCAAGGGCTGGGCGCGCTTCATGTACGAGGATCAGGAAACGCTGGTGGCTACCGGTGACTGCGTGCATCAGCGCCCGGGCATCGTGCATTACCTGTTCGATTACTCGCCGGACATGGAGTACCTGGAGATTGTCGGGCCGGCCGATTTCAAGACAATCGATGCCGCGGCGCCGTGCGAGGTACCACCGGTTACGCCCTGGACGCAGACCGCGCAGCAGGCCTGGCGCGACGTGGCCGTGTAGCGGTGTAGCTGCACGGCGCGGCCGGCATATCGCCTAGCGGCGTATTTCGTCGCTCATGTGGATGGTTTCGCGTACCAGCGGATAGACCTGGGCTTCCCAGCGCTTGCCGTTGAATACGCCATAGTGGCCGACGCCGGTCTGGATATGGTGCATGCGCATGTATGGGCGCAGGCTCGAACACAGATCCTGTGCTGCCATGGTCTGCCCGATTGCGCAGATGTCGTCGCGCTCGCCTTCGACGGTAAGCAGCGCGGTGCGCTGGATGGCGCGCGTCGATACACGGCGTCCGCCCACGTCGAGCAATCCCTGCGCCAGCAGGAAGCGCTGGAACACCAGGCTGACCGTTTCCAGGTAGAACTCCGCCGTCAGGTCCATGGTGGCGAAATACTCGGTGTAGAAGGTCTGGATCGCATCGGCCTTGTCGTGCTCGCCATGCGCACGCAGTTCGTACAGGTCGCGTAGCGCCTGCTCGTGACGTTCACGGTTCATGCTCATGAACGCAATCAGTTGCACGAAGCCGGGATACACGCGCCGCATCGCCCCGGAGAAGCGCCATGGCACATAGCCGATCAGTGTGCTCTCGAACCACTCGATCGGGCGGCTCATGGCCAGTTCGTTGACCTTGGTCGGATTCACGCGTGCGTCGATCGGCCCGGCCATCAGGGTCAGGCTTGGCGGCTGCATGGGGTCGCCATCTTCCGCCATCAATGCCACCGCGGCCAGTGCTGCCACCGTGGGTTGGCACACCGCCACCACATGGGTATTGCCACCCAGCGCATGCAGGAACGTGATCAGGTGCTGCACGAATTCGTCGAAGCCAAAGCGGCCGAATGCCACCGGCACGTCGCGCGGGTTGTGCCAGTCTGTAATGTAGACGTCATGGTCGCGGAGCATGGTTTCCACGGTGCCACGCAACAGCGTGGCAAAGTGTCCGGACATCGGTGCCACCAGCAGCACACGTGGCTGCTGCGGCACGCCTTCGCGCCGAAAGCGCAGCAATGAACAGAAAGGCGTACGCGTGACCACTTCCTCTACCACGGGTACCGTTGCGCCATTGACGCGCACGCTGTCGATACCGAATGGCGGGCGATAGTGTGTGAGCCGCGCCAGCGCCAACACTTCGCATCCGCCGCGCAGCGCGCGCAGCGGCTCGCAATGGTCGGCGCGACGGAGCGCGGCGAGCAGCGTGGCCGTGATGTCGGCCAGCGAGCACGCTGGCTGCATCATGTCTGCGTAGGTCTGGTAGGCCTGATAGAGCATGGCTCGGTTCCTCTCTGTGGCGAGCCCGATAGCCGCAATATATATGCCATCGGCACCAATGTTGGCATGCCGTTTGCAAATTGCATCTGAGTTACGTGCGCGCGAACACGCAAGGTGCGCGAGGTGGCGCATGGACCGCGCGGCGAGCGGTTCGCGCGGGCCGGCAGCCTCGCACTGGTGCCGGGCATCTCAACCTTGCGCACCGCGCAGGTGCGTACTGGCGAAACGCTTCGGCTACGCCGATACTGCAAGCGAACATCACGCCCCGGGGGGCGGAGGAGGCAAGATGGCCAAGACAACGCTGACCATCAGCAGCAAGACCTATTCATCGTGGTCACTGCGCGGCTGGCTGCTGGCGCGCTTTGCCGGACTCGAGTTCGAGGAGGTGCTGGTGCCGCCCGATGATCCCGCGGCGCGTGCGGAAATCCTGCTGCTGTCGCCGTCGATCCTGGTGCCATGCCTGCGCCATCAGGGCGTGACCGTATGGGATACGCTCGCGATTGCCGAGTACCTCAACGAGATTCGCCCCAAGGCCAAGCTCTTGCCCGATGAACTGGCGGCGCGCGCGCATTGCCGTGCGATCTGTGGCGAGATGCATTCCGGTTTTGCCGCGATGCGCGCCGCATTGCCGATGAATCTCAAAGGGCACTTTCCCGGGCTCAAGGTGTGGTCGCGCGCGCAGGCCGATATCGATCGCATTACCGCCATCTGGGACGAATGCCTGACGCGCTATGGCGGACCGTTCCTGTTCGGCAAGCATCGCACCATGGCCGATGCGATGTACGCGCCGGTGGTCACGCGATTTGTTACCTACGGTGTCAAGCTCGACGCGCCGCTGGTGGAGTTCTGCAAGACCATCCTGGCCATGCCCGAGATGCAGGAATGGATCCACGCAGCGCGCGAGGAACCCGACGAGATCAGCGAGCTCGACGTCGAGTTCTGAGCTCCAGCAACAGCTTCAAGCCACGCGCGGCTGGCGTGCGAGATAGTCGGCCGCGTAGGCGAAGTACCAGCTCAAACAATCGGGGTTGGCCATTGCGTCAGGGTTGGCGATCTGCTCGCGCGCATGGCCGAGCAGCAGCTTCTTGATGGGCACTTCCATCTTCTTGCCGGAAAGCGTGCGCGGCACGCCAGGTACCTGCACGATCTCGTTCGGCACATGCCTGGAGGACAGGGCGGTGCGGATGCGGGCACGCATCGTATCCCGCAACGCCTCGTCAAGCTGCACGCCTTCGCGCAACACTACAAACAGCGGCATATACGATTCACGGCCCAGATACTCGAGATCGACGACCATGCTGTCGAGTACCTCGGGCAACTCCTCGACCACGCGATAGAGCTCGCTGGTACCCATGCGAATGCCGTGGCGGTTGATCGTGGCATCCGAGCGCCCATAGATGATGGCGCCGCCGCGTGGCGTGATGCGGATCCAGTCGCCATGACGCCATGCGTTCGGATATGTATCGAAATAGCTGTCGCGATAGCGCTTGCCGTCGGCGTCGCCCCACAGGAACAGCGGCATCGACGGCATTGGCTCGGTACAGACCAGTTCGCCCACCGCGTCGATCAATGCGCGGCCATCATCGTCGAATGCTTCGACCTTCGCACCCAGGCAGCGACATTGCATCTCGCCGGCGTGTACCGGCAACAGCGGACATCCCGCGACGAATGAGCCAGCAAAGTCAGTGCCGCCGGACATCGGCGCCAGCCAGACGTCATCGCGCACATGTTCGTAGATCCATGCGTAGGCATCTTCCGATAGTGGCGAGCCGGTCGAGCCGATGCCGCGCAGGCGCGCAACATCGGCGATCTGTGTCGGTTCCACGCCAGCCTTCATGCAGTTGGTGAAGAACGCCGCACCAGCGCCAAACATCGTCACGCGCGCATCGTCCACGAAGCGCCACAGCACGCCGGCATCGGGCCAGGCGGGGTTGCCATCGTAGAGCGCGATGGTCGTTCCGAGCAGCAGGCCTGCCACCTGCGCATTCCACATGATCCAGCCGCTGCTGCTGTACCAGTGGAAGACATCGTCGCTGCCGAGGTTGTTGTGGAATGCCATCAGCTTGAGCTGTTCGATCACGATACCGCCGTGGCCGTGCACGATCGGCTTTGGCATGCCCGTGGTGCCCGACGAGTACACGATCCACAGCGGGTGATCGAACGGTACCGGGTCGATCTGCAACGCCACGTCATGGGCCAGCACCTCGGCCCAGGCGTGGCGGCGCACGCGCGCATCCACTGCAACATGGCTGCCAAGCGACGGCACGATGACGAGATCGGTCAGCGAGGGCAGGGCGGCCACCAGGTCTGCAATCACCGGTGCACGGTCATAGGCCTTGCCGCCATAGCGGTAGCCGTCGACGGCAATCAGCACCTTGGGTTCGATCTGGCGGAAGCGGTCGATCACGGCCACCTGGCCCATGTCGGGCGCGCAGCCGGACCAGATGGCGCCGACGCTGGCCGTGGCCAGGAATGCCACGACAGTGGCCGGAATGTTAGGCAGGTAGCCGGCCACGCGATCGCCGCGACCGATGCCCATCTGGCGCAGCGCATGGGCCAGCGATGCCACCTGCTTTTCGAGTTCGTTCCAGCTGATATCGGCTAATGGCTGCGCCTCGCCGGCGTGGCGGATGGCTGCGCGCTCGCGCGCCATTCCGGCGCCGGCATGGCGGAAGACCTGTTGCACATAATTGAGCGAGGCGCCTTCGAACCAGCGCGCGCCGGGCATGGTGCGTTGGGCCAGCACAGCCTTCGGCTGCGTGTCGAAACGCACGTCGAAGTAGTCGACGATGGCCTGCCAGAACGCTTCGATATCGGTGACCGACCATTGCCAGAGACTGGCGTAGTCGTGGAAATCGAGCCCGCGTTCAACGCGCAGCCACTGCATGAATGCGGCGAGCTGGCTGCCATCGGCGAACGCCGCGCTGGGCGTCCACAACAGCTTTCCTGCAACGGTCATCTGGTCTCCTCCGCAGCCTGTCTGACGCAGGCCATTAGAGCTTGAAGAGTTTCAAGTGATGGATAGTCCGCAGATGATAGCGGACTACCGGGCACCTCGCCGGCGGCTAGCGGCCGGCCTCGAACAGCGTGCCCCAGATCTCGTCGACACGCGTCTTCACCGCTGGGTCCATGGCGATCGGGGTCCCCCATTCGCGCGTGGTTTCGCCGGGCCACTTGTCGGTGGCGTCGATGCCCATCTTCGAGCCCAGGCCCGAGACTGGCGACGCGAAGTCCAGATAGTCGATGGGCGTGTTGTCGACCATGACCGTGTCGCGGCTCGGATCCACGCGCGTGGTGATGGCCCAGATCACTTCCTTCCAGTCGCGTGCGTCGATGTCGTCGTCCACCACGATGATGAACTTGGTGTACATGAACTGGCGCAGAAAGCTCCAGACACCAAACATCACGCGCTTGGCGTGGCCCGCGTACTGCTTCTTCATGCGCACTACCGCCATGCGGTAGCTGCAGCCTTCTGGTGGCAGATAGAAGTCGGTGATCTCGGGAAACTGCTTCTGCAGCAGCGGCACGAACACTTCATTGAGCGCCACGCCCAGCACCGCCGGCTCATCGGGCGGCTTGCCGGTGTAGGTGGAGTGGTAGATCGGGTCGCGCCGCATGGTAATGCGGTCGATCGTGAAGACCGGAAACCAGTCCTGCTCGTTGTAGTAGCCGGTATGGTCGCCGTACGGGCCTTCCAGCGCGTGCTGGTAGCCGGACGGATGATTCGGATCAGGCTGGATATGTCCTTCGAGCACGAACTCGGCGGATGCCGGCACTGACAGTTCAGACAATGTCGGCGTGACGCAACTGGCCAGCGCCGTGCGGCTGCCGCGCAGCAGGCCGGCGAACTGGTATTCGGAGAGCGTGTCGGGTACCGGCGTGACGGCACCGAGGATCGTGGCGGGGTCGGCGCCGAGCGCCACGGCGATCGGGAATGGCTTGCCCGGGTTGGCCAGCGCGTGCTCCCTAAAATCGAGTGCGCCGCCACGATGGGCCAGCCAGCGCATGATCACCTGATTGCGGCTGATCACCTGCTGGCGGTAGATGCCCAGGTTCTGGCGCTTCTTGTGCGGGCCCTTGGTCACGACCAGGCCCCATGTGATCAGGGGTGCGGCATCGCCGGGCCAGCAGGTCTGGATCGGCAGCCGCGCCAGATCGACATCATTGCCTTCCCAGACAATCTCCTGGCACGCCGGGCTGCTGACGCGCTTGGGCGCCATATCCCACACGGACTTGGCCAGCGTGAACAGTTTGCCTGCTTCGCGCAGGCCACGTGGCGGCTCAGGTTCCTTCAGTACGGACAGTACGCGGCCAATATCGCGCAGGTCTTCCAGCGAAGATGCACCCATGCCCAGCGCTACTCTTTGTGTCGTGCCGAACAGATTTGCCAAGACTGGTACTTTATAGATATCGCCATCGGCGCGACTCGGTCGTTCGAACAGTACGGCGGGGCCATCGGCCCGCAGCAGCCGATCGCAGATCTCGGTCATCTCCAGGTTTGGCGATACCGGCGCGGTCACGCGCCTGAGGTCGCCGCGCTGTTCCAGCTGGCTGATGAAATCGCGCAAGTCTTTGTATTGCATAGTGAATTCGGGTCGGGATACGGCGTCGCGCCAATCCATGGCTGGGCACTGGGATGTGTGTGACGATACACACGCCATCTCAAAGGCGCAAAAAAATCGTGCCAGTCGAAGGATCGAAATTGTAAGTAATTTCTGAGTTCATTGGCTGGCCCATGCTACTGCGAGCCTAGGCGTGGCCTGCGATTCTGGGTGAGGAGAGCGACCGGAAGTGTCGTAAAGGGCGTTGTTACATATTTCTAAAAGTATGAGATTTCGTTTTTCTTATGCTTGACGGGTTATAAAAGGGTTCCTACAATCCGGTCTGCTCTGAGAAGTATTGCGTTGCAACATAGCTGACTTTCTGTGTCAAGTAGTTGATGCGGAAAAAGTGGCGAAAAAAGCGGCGGCGATGTTTCTCACTGATTGCCATCAAGCGGCGCCCGGGAGGTGCCCGATGTGCAGTCCCCGGCGGGATGCCGGGTCGTTATGAGTTTTAGTGGCAGGGTGCGGCTCCCCAAGCTCGTACCCTGTTTCTCGTTGGGCGCATGGGGAGCGCCCGCCAACAGATGCTGGACACCCCTGCTAGGTGGCGCAGCATCCTTACTTGAGTACGTTGAGATCGGGCACGCGCAGTTGTCAGGCGCGCGCAGCGGGCGACGGATGGAGGTAAGTATGAGTGGTTGGAAAACCCTTCATCTTCCAGGCGTCGGACGGGCATTGCAGGTCCGTTTCAGACAGCCGGTACCCGGTGTGAGCCGCGCACTGCAAGTGCGACTGGCGCATCCGGTGGCAGGTCGCGCATTGCTGCGCGGCGGCCGCACAACCTTGAAGTACACCCTGAACAGTCTCGGGGTGTTGTCCGTGGCCGCAGCGGTCACGCTGACGGTCAGCCAGCAATGGCGGACATCGCTTGCCGGGGCACTGGCAGGCAAGGAAGCACCTGCGGTGCTGGTGGACGCGGCGATGGCCAATGCCAGCGCGGCAAACACCATGACGAACACCATTGCCAGCACCTCCGTGCCGGCGATGTCGGCCGATGCGGCCGCGGCGCGCCTGCTTGCCACCACCAAGGGCAAGGGCCTGCCGACCGTATCTGGCGTGGATGAGTGGAGCCAGACGGCCGCGGGCAAGGTCCCGTCGGTGGCACATCTGGCCGCACAGATTCCGGTGCAGCGCGTGGCGCTGGACGCACGCAACACGAGCGCACTGGGTTCCGCACGCGAGCAGGCTGCCGTGGCGGAATACATCGCGCGCAAGTACCGCGTGGCCACGCAGGCCACCGCGCAACTGGTCAAGGCTGCCTATATGACGGGCCGCGAGGTCGGCATCGATCCGCTGCTGATCCTGGGCGTGATTGCGATCGAGTCCAGCTTCAATCCGTACGCTGAAAGCGGTGTCGGTGCGCAGGGCCTGATGCAGGTGATGACCAAGGTCCACCAGGACAAGTATGAAGCCGTTGGCGGCGTGGCTGCGGCGTTGAACCCGTACGCCAACATCAAGATCGGTGCGCTGGTGCTGAAGGATTGCATCGCCCGCGCCGGCTCGATCGAAGGCGGCTTGAAGTACTACGTCGGCGCCACGACCAATACCGATGGTGGCTACGGCGCCAAGGTGCTGGCCGAACGGGCGCGTCTGCGTACGTTGCTGGGTCTGCCGGCGGCGGCTGGCGACGGCAAGACGCAGGCCGAGCATCACCAGAATGGTGAGAAGCTCGAAGCCGCAAGCAATACCGCGCAGGCTGCCTGACCTTCACCTTCAGTTGCAAGGTCGGACAATGGCAAGAAGAAAGGCACCCCTCGGGGTGCCTTTCTTCGTTTGGGCGCTTCAGGCGTGCGGAGGGTCAGCGCAGGAAATGGTGCAGCCGCTGCATTGCCTCTTCGATATTGGCCATCGACGTCGCGTACGAGATCCGGATGTAGTCGTTGGCGGTATGCGGGCCGAAGTCCGTGCCCGGCACCATCACCACGCCGGCATCGTGCAGGATGGCCTGGGTCAGCTTGTCGGCATTGCCGGCGGCGGGGTGGTTCACATGGCGGCAGTCGGCGTAGACATAGAACGCACCGTCGGGCTTGACCGGTACACGCAACCCCAATGCTTCCAGCGCGGGCAGGATGGCGTCGCGTCGACGATGGAACTCGGCCTTGCGTTCGTCGTAGATCGCCATCGCCTCTGGCGAGAAGCACGCCACCGCCGCGTGCTGGGCCACGGCCGAGGCGCAGATAAACAGGTTCTGCGCGACCTTCTCGAACGCCGGTACCAGCGAATCGGGTACCACCAGCCAGCCCAGTCGCCAGCCCGTCATGTTGAAGTATTTCGAGAAGCTGTTGACGGTCACCACATTGTCGTCGTGAGACAGCGCCGAGACCGGCGGATCGTCATAGGACAGGCCCTGGTAGATCTCGTCGAGGATGGCGAAGCCACGGCGCTCGCGTACCTCGGCCAAAATTGCCTTCAGCTCGTCGGGCAGGATCGAGGTGCCGGTGGGGTTCGACGGCGACGCCAGCAGTACGCCGCGCGTTTTCTCGCCCCAATGCGCGGCCACCTGGGCAGCGGTCAGCTGGAAACGCTCCGCTGGTCCGCTGGGGATCATCTTTGCGTGGCCGTCGAAGGCCGCCACGAAATGGCGGTTGCATGGGTAGCTCGGGTCGGGCATCAGCACTTCGGCGCCGATATCGACCAGCACCGCGCAGGCCAGCAGCAGCGCGCCGGAAGCGCCAGCCGTGACGATCACGCGCCGTGCTGGAATGTCCAGTCCGTAGGCGGTCTTGTAGTAACCGGCGATTGCCTCGCGCAATGCGTGGATGCCAAGCGCGCCAGTGTATTGCGTCACGCCGCGGCGCATGGCGGCTTCGGCGGCATGCACCACGGGGGCGGCCGCCGTGAAATCGGGCTCGCCAATGCCCATATGAATGATGTGCCGGCCAGCCCGTTCGAGTTCGGCGGCCTGCTTGGCCAGCTCCATCACGTGGAAGGCTTCGATATTGGCAAGTCGTGAGGCGGTGGCAATGCGCTGGAAGTCCATGGCAGTCGTGGGTAGCAAGCCTTCAATTAGAGTAGAAACAAAAACACCCGCCGGAGCGGGTGTTTTGCCGGGGCCGGGCACAGTCGGATGCCTGGCTCCAGCGATCAGCAGCGGCAGCTAAGCGGGATCGGCGGGATCGGCGGGATCGGCGGGATCAGCGGCGTGCGGCCACTTCGGGGGCCCGCACCTGTGCAGCCAGCTTGTCGAGCACGCCGTTCACATACTTGTAGCCTTCCACGCCGCCAAAGGTCTTGGTCAGTTCCACAGCTTCGTTGATCACGACCTTGTACGGGATGTCCAGGCAGTGCACGAGCTCGTAGCTGCCAACCAGCAGCGCGGCGCGTTCCACGGGCGACAGTTCTTCGACCTTGCGGTCGAGGAACGGCGCAAACGAGGCGGTCAGGCGCTCCTCTTCGCGCACGGCGCCATTGAGCAGCGCGTCGAAATGCTCGCGATCGGCCTTGTTGAAGCCTTGGGCGTCGTTCAGATGGGCCTGGATCGCGCCAATATCGTTGCGATTCAGCAGCCACTGGTACAGGCCCTGCAGTGCCAGTTCACGGGACCGGCGGCGTGCGCTCTTGGGCGGGGCCTTCGGTTCGGTGCGCGGCTTGGCGCCAGCCGGCTTGCCGGTCAGGTTGCCACCCTTGTCGCCAGTGTCGCCAGTGTCCGGTGCATCACTCATCATTCTTCCTCATCTTCTCCGTCGGCCTCGTTCTCGCGCAGCGAATCGAGGGCGACCACCAGGTTGGCCATTTCCACGGCGGTGCGGGCGCAGTCGCGGCCCTTCTCGCGCGTGCGGGCGTGGGCTTGCGCGTCGGTGTCGACGGTCAGGATGCCGTTGGCCACCGGGACGTTGAAATCCAGGCCCACGCGCGTGATGCCGGCGCCGGATTCGTTCGAGACCAGCTCGAAGTGATAGGTCTCGCCGCGCACCACGGCACCGAGCGCGACCAGCGCGTCGAACTGGCCGCTTTCGGCCATCTTCTGCAGTGCCAGCGGCACCTCGAGCGCGCCTGGCACGGTGACCAGCAGCGTGTCTTCGCCTTCGACACCGAGTTTTTCCAGTTCGGCCAGGCAGGCTTCGCGCAGTTCGTCGCAAACGGGCTCGTTGAAACGGGCTTGCACAATACCGATACGCAGGCCTTCACCGTCGAGGTTGCTCTCGTAGAAGCCGTGATCCATTGTCAGTTCTCCATTGATTCGTTCAGGCACCGGCACGTTGTGGCCGGCGCCGCTTGATTTCCGTATGGCAGGGCGATTGGCTCAGTCGCAGTTCGACTCGTTGCTCTCGCCGCTCATCGGCTCGCACCCGACGATCTCCAGATCATAGCCAGTCATGCTTGGCATTTTCTGCGGCGAGCCCAGCACGCGCATCTTGCCCACGCCCACGTCGCGCAGGATCTGGGCACCCACGCCATAGGTACGCAGGTCGGGCTTGCGACGCGGACGGTTGTGCGGCTCGTCCAGTGCGGCAAACTGCGTGAACAGCTGATCCGGCGAATCGCCACAATTAAGCAGCACCATCACGCCCTGCTCGGCGCGATGCAGGACTTCCAGCGCGGCGGGCACACCCCACGAGTGGGTGGTGCGGCCGGCTTCGAGCAGGTCCAGCGACGACAGCGGTTCATGCACGCGCACCAGGGTATCGCGATCCGGATGCGGCTGGCCCTTGATCAGCGCAAGGTGGGCACGGCCCGACGGCTTGTCGCGATACAGGATGCCGCGGAACGTGCCCCACGGCGTCTGCATTTCGCGCTCGCCCATTCGTTCGATGATGCTTTCGGTGCGGCTGCGATAGTGGATCAGGTCGGCGATCGTGCCGATCTTGAGATCGTGCTCGCGCGCAAACTCGATCAGGTCGGGCAGGCGAGCCATCGTGCCGTCGTCCTTCATGATCTCGCAGATCACGGACGCGGGCGTCAGGCCGGCCAGGGCACCCAGGTCGCAGCCGGCTTCGGTATGGCCGGCGCGGATCAACACGCCGCCGGGCTGGGCCGTCAGCGGGAAGATATGGCCTGGCTGGACCAGATCCGCGGCGCGCGCATCCCTGGCCACGGCTGCTTGAACAGTGCGCGAGCGGTCGGCGGCGGAAATGCCCGTGGTCACACCCTCGGCCGCCTCGATCGACACCGTGAAGTTGGTGCCATGCACCGTGCCGTTACGCGACACCATCGGATACAGCTCGAGCTGGCGGCAGCGTTCGGCCGTCAACGTCAGGCAGATCAGCCCGCGGCCATACTTGGCCATGAAGTTGATCGCCTCCGGCGTCACGAAGTCGGCAGCCAATACCAGGTCGCCCTCGTTTTCGCGATCTTCCTCGTCAACGAGGATGACCATGCGGCCGGCACGAATGTCGGCAATGATGTCTTCAGTACGGGCGATAGTCATGGCTGGGGCGTTTGAATAACGGGCGGGTGCGATGGATGCGGTGCAATAGGCGGGAAGGGCCGGCACATCATCGGGCGCACATGCGGCGATGCCGGCGAAAGCAAGGCCGCTATTGTACGCCATGCCGTCCATGGGTGCCCCGCTCGCGCAGCCGGTTTGCGCGACCGCGATCAAGGCGCGGGTTGGTCCGGGTTGTATTGAAGTGAAGAAGGCGGCATATCAGTGGGGTGTGTCGCCGCACGCTCAGGAGATACCGCATGACGCCACCGCTGCAAGGCATCCGCATTGTCGAATTCGAAGGCCTTGGCCCCGGGCCGCTGGCTGGCCGCATGCTGGCCGACATGGGCGCCGAGGTCATTGTCATTGCCAGGCCCCAGCGCGGGGCCGTGGCAGAAAAGCTCGGCGGCGACCGGGACAGTCCGCTACGGCGAGGCAAGACGATCATCGCGCTGGATCTCAAGCAGCCAGATGGCATGGCCGAGGCGATGCGGCTGGTTGCGGGCGCCGATGCGCTGATCGAAGGCAACCGGCCCGGCGTCATGGAGCGGCTCGGGCTGGGCCCCGCCGATTGCGCAGCCCGTAATCCCCGGCTGGTCTACGGGCGCATGACCGGGTGGGGCCAGAATGGGCCGTTGGCGCAGGCAGCGGGCCACGACCTCAACTATGTGGCATTGACCGGCATACTGTCGCTGTCGGCGCGACCGGGAGAGCTGCCGATGATCCCGCCCACCGTGGTGGGCGACGCCGGTGGCGCGCTGGGGCTGGCCTTCGGCATGGTTTGCGCGCTGCTCGACGCGCGCACCTCGGGCCGCGGGCGCGTCGTCGACGGCGCGATTGTCGATATGGTGGCCATGCTTGGCAGCATCGCACTCTGGGTGCGCAATAACGGCCAGCTTGACGGGCCGGACCCCAGCCCGTTCCATCAGTCCCCGTTCTACGACGTCTACCGTTGCGCGGATGGCGGATTCATTACGATCGGCGCCTTGGAGCCGCAGTTCTACGCACTGCTGCTCGACAAGCTTGGCCTGTTCGATGTGGATCCTGCCAGGCAGTACGACCATGCGGGCTGGCCTGAATTGAAGGCACGTTTCACGGCGCTGTTCCGGAGTCAGCCGCGCGCATACTGGGACCAACTGCTTGGCGGGACCGACGTGTGCTATGCGCCGGTACTGAGTATTGCCGAGGCGGCCCGCCATCCGCACAACCTCGCGCGCGGCATGTTCGCCGCGCATGACGACGGAACACTGGATACCTCGGGGGCGCCGAAGTTTTCCCCATTGGACGGTTGAGCAAGGCGTGACGGCTCAAGCTCTCCGGAATCTGGCCGACAACAAGGCTGCGGATTCATGGCGCACGACGTTGGCGCGCCATGATTCCGCATTCCTCAACTTGTCAGGCGATTCTTTATGAGTACTTCCCTCGTCAGTTCGCTGGGCGCGGCGGATGCCGGTAGCGATCCGGTAGCACTGCTGATGCTGCGCAAGACGCTGGACCTGCAGGCGCAAGGCGTAGCCCAGTTGCTCCAGACAGCCCCGGCTGTCTCGGGTGGCAGCAACCCCCCGCACCTCGGTAACAGCATCGATATCAAGGTGTAAGCCGGGAAGGTGAAAGCCTCTCCGGTGCAGGCGGCCTTCGGCATTGCCGGGGGCTGCCTGTTCCATCAAGCCTTGCCCGTTACAGCACCACGGCCTTGGCGTCGCCATCCGCCGACAGCATCCGCTCCACGTACCGCGCAATCAGGTCGATCTCAAGGTTCACGCGCTTGCCGGCTGCCAGTTCGTTAAGCGTGGTCACTTCCACTGTGTGCGGGATCAGGTTGATCGAGAACACGCAGCCGTCGGCCTCGTCGCTGACGCTGTTGACGGTCAGCGAAACGCCATTGACCACCACCGAGCCCTTGTATGCCAGGTAGCGGCCCAGCTCCCGCGGGGCGCGGATGCGCAGTTCGTGC
The DNA here is from genome assembly GCA_963543405.1 of uncultured Cupriavidus sp. Lineage (GTDB taxonomy): Bacteria > Pseudomonadota > Gammaproteobacteria > Burkholderiales > Burkholderiaceae > Cupriavidus. Next base: position 22,746 of record CAUUBQ010000007.1, on the reverse strand, counting down.
GATTCACCGACCGGCGCAAAGCGAACCACTTCGCCCAGGCCATCGACATGGCCGGAAACCAGATGGCCGCCCAGGCGATCAGCCAGGCGCAGTGCCTTCTCAAGGTTGACGCGGCCGGCCTGTTCCAGCCCGACGGTCTTGTCGAGCGATTCGCGCGAGACGTCGACATCGAAATGCCCGGCTTCCAGTGTCACCACCGTCATGCACGCCCCCTGGATGGCGATGCTGTCGCCGATGCCGACATCGGACAGGTCCAGGTCGCCGGCCGCCACGCGCAGCCGCACGCCGGCATTGTTATCGCCGAGTGGGGAAACCGATTCGATGCGGCCAACTGCCGCCACAATGCCAGTAAACATGCTTGCCTCTTTCTGAATCTGAATACGTTGTGGTGTGGGATGTTATGCGGCGCCCGCGGCTCAGTGCTTGCTGTCGGCGCGGCGCGCGATCAGGCGCAGGTCGTCGCCGATCTGGCGCACTTCGTGCCAGCGGAAGGCTGCGGCATCTTCAAGCCTGGCCAGCGGCGGCAGGTTGAACATTCCCTGCGCGTCGCCGAGCAGCCGGGGTGCCAGGTAGACCAGCAGTTCGTCGGCACAACCTTCGCGGATCAGTGAGCCATTGAGCTTGAAGCCGGCCTCCACATGCAGTTCGTTGATGCCACGCTGGCCCAGTACTTCGAGCATGCGGCGCAGTTCCACCTTGCCATGCCGATTCGGGAGCACCACGACTTCGGCGCCACGCGCTTCCAGCGCGCGCTGGCGAACCTTGTCCTCGACCGCGCAGAATACCAGCACGGGTTTGGCGAAATCACCGCTATCGCGGTTCAGGATCTGGGCGTCCAGCGCCACTTCGAGTCGTGAGTCCACAAGTACGCGTTGTGGTTGGCGCGGCGTGGCAATGGCACGTACCGTCAGGGCGGGGTTGTCATCGCGCACGGTACCGATACCGGTCAGGATGGCGCAGGCCCGTGCGCGCCAGACGTGGCCATCGTCGCGTGCGGCCTGGCCCGTGATCCATTGGCTGGTGCCATCGTGCAGGGCAGTGCCGCCATCGAGCGATGCGGCTACCTTGACCCGGACCCATGGCAAACCACGCGTCATGCGCGAGACAAAGCCGATATTGAGATCGCGCGCTTCCTTTTCGAGCAGGCCGCAGCGTACGTCGATGCCGGCATCGCGCAGTCGCTGCAGACCCCGGCCTGACACGCTGGGGTTCGGATCTTCCATGGCGGCCACCACGCGCGCAATACGGGCGCGCACCAGTGCATCGGCGCAAGGCGGAGTACGGCCAAAATGGCTGCACGGTTCCAGCGTGACATAGGCCGTGGCCCCGGCAGGATCGTGGCCGTGCGCGACGGCATCTTTCATTGCCTGGATTTCGGCGTGATCCTGGCCAGCCGGCTGCGTGTAGCCTTGCCCGATCACCTGCCCGTCTTTCATCAGGACGCAACCGACGCGAGGGTTCGGCGTGGTGGTGAACATGCCGCGCGCCGCAAGTGCGAGGGCCTGTTCCATGGCGGTGTGGTCGGAATCGGAGAACATGGTGTGGCGAGTCGGGCCGAAAAAGTGCGTGCGGTTGGTGCGTGTGCTTGTTGCGTGAGATGGTGCGTGTGGTTGCCAGCGTGGTCAGCCGCAGTCGGCATCGACACCGGGCCGGCAAATCCGGATGCGCCCCTGGGCACCAAGCCGGACCTGGCGTCGCGCCTGGTCGCATTGCACCTGGAATGTAACCGCGATAAAACCACCGCGCTCAGACCGTGAGTATCCCACAGCTGTCAAGCGCAGGCTTTGCGTGCTGGCGGCGACGCCAGTCCCGCGCAACGTGATGCGCAGGCAACGGTCGTTCAACGCCACAACAGAGAACGGCGTTGCCTGCCCGTCAGGTTCGTTGGTCAAGGCAGTCAGTTGCCAGCCACGATCCAGGTTGTAAGCGTCGCCGATCGGGCCTAGCCGCACCTCCGTACGCTGCGCCGCAGCCGTGCTTCGCGCCAGTGCCAGCGAAGCGGCCAGCCGATCTGCTGTCTGGGCAACACGTTGCTGGGCAAGCATGGCCGTTAGCGTTGGCCACGCGGCGACTGCAAGTGCCGCAGACATCGCCAGGGAAATCAGCAGCTCGGCCAACGTCACGCCCAGCACATGCGGATGCCTTGCCAACAACGTCATGAGCACTCCGCAGGGATCGGTATGGCATCGCCGTCACGGGTGGGCATGGAAAGCCACTCCCCGCTGCTGCGCAGGACCAGGATGCCGCAGGCGTCATCGCGATGGACCGGCGTGGCGCGAATCTCTACGCAGCGCGACAGGTCGATGCCGGCGCAACTGGCTGCCAAAAGCCAGTAGCGGGTGCGCGCCGGTGGAGGTGGCACTGGGTGGGGCCATTCGCCGGCGGGCGTCGCGCTACCGGGAGAACTCTCGAACGATGCGGCCGAAAGCATATGACGTTCCAGTGCAAGCATCGCCGCCATTAATTCGACGCGTGCCTGCATGCGCCAGCCGCGTTCGATGTGCCGCTGCCATGCAGGCAGGGCAAGCACTGTCAACAGCACGGCAATCACCAGCACGACCATCAATTCCACGAGGCTGAAGCCGGTACCGGGTAGCCTTTGGATCGGACTTCGAGTGTTCATGCCGGGGTCCTGATCAATTCGCGCCATCCGAGCCGGCCACGGCGCCGGAACCAGCGAGCCTGTTGCATCAGTTGAGCCGTGTCGCCGTCTACATGCCACAGGCCCACGTCGAACGTATCGCGTGTCGAAGTGGCGGGCGCCGTGGGCGCGTCGGTGGCGACCGTCGAGGTCACCACAATCGGATCTGTGCCGCTACCTTTGAATGGCGACCCGGTAATGGCTAGAGTGGGATTGCCATCGGCGCCGGTGGTAAGGACCGACTCTCCGCTCTTCGCATCTATCAGATAGCTGCGTTGCTGGCCGTCAGGTGACACAGTGGTGAACCCCAGGTGCACCGGACTTGCGCGGTATAGCGTGTCGATCCGTTCGCCCGCAAACGGAAACGATAGGGTCCAGCCGCTGGTGGCGGAAGCACCGGTCTGCCGCCGCAACACAACGCCATCCCGTTCGTACTGCGGGGCGATGCGAGCGGGCGCGCCGTGTGAACCGCGGGAATCGGGAATTGCGGACAGTTGCTGGTCACTGCCATAGACCACGAGTGGCGCTGCATCGGTGTGCACGACAATGGGCGCCTCCACCTTGCGGCCCGCGACACCCTGCTGGCGATGCATGCAGGTTGCTGCCGATGCCTGGCTCGATGTTTGGCTGTTATCCGACAGGTGATCGAGGCCGAAGCGCCAGAGTCGTCCTTGGTTGTCGGTGGCATACGCGGCGCGTGCGGAGCCGTTGGCGGCGCTGTGTACGGTGGTGGCCAGCAGACGAGTGGACGAAGTCGGCGTACCGCAGCCCGACTCGGGCAAGCCGATGCGCGCGACATCACCGGTAGTTGCCCAGGACTCGGGAGATCGGTCGAGCGGCAACAAGGCGAGCGCGGCGCGTGTACGCGTTTCGGGGTCAGGCGCGATGATCGCAACTGCCGCCCAGCGGCGCGCCGCATGCTCGATCCACATCGCGGCGCGAATCGGTCCACGACCCGTGAGCCGCAGTGCGTCGGTTGCGCTGACTTCCCAGACCAGTCCGATCGGTGTCGGGGCATCGGGCGTCGAGATATCGAGCACGAAGATGGCGGCCGGCTGCACGCCTGAAGCAGCTTCAAACGACGGAACTCCGCATAGCATCAGCGTGCGCCATGTCTGTGACGGGTCGGCATCGAGACTTTCGGGCCGCGGACAGGGCGGCGGGGGTACGACGCTGCCCGACGCCGTATGCCATGCGGCTGCCGTCAGCATTGCCCGCGGCAGGTAAGCGGCAATCTCGTGACCGGTAATGGCGTCAAAGCCGTGCAGGAATCCATCGCGCGTGCCGAGCCAGACGGTCGTCGCACGCGTCGTATGTCGTTGCCGGAAGTCGGTATGTCCCGCTTGCATCGGCAGCCATCGGGGTGGCAGCACCAGATGTACGCGTGCGCCGGTGGCGCTGGCCAGCCGTGTGTCGCGCGGGCGCAGCATCGCATTGCGTCGCTCCCCGCGCAACCACGCCAATCGCTCACTGCCGTGGCCAACCGGTTCGACGCTGTCCAGCGTAGCCTTTGCTGCGTCGTCCAACGCGCCCCAACGCAGCGGGTCGATGCGGCGGCCACCCAGGTAAAGACGTCGCGTGTGCATGTCGCGCTGATCCAGCAGTTCGCTGGCCTCCCACTGCGTGAGGACTGCCGACGATGACAGCGACGCGGTCTTGAACGCCAGCGCATGCAGGCGGCCAGTCCAGGAATAACCACCGTCTGAAATCCGATAGCCCAACGGGAGTTGGCCAGGCGCCGCGAAGGCCGAGTGCATGAACATCAAGCACACTACAACCGTCCACAGCATCAGTGCGCACAGTCGGATGAAGAAACAGTTCGCGAGATTCAAGGCTGGAACTCCGTTTGCAACAACACGCGGACAGCGGGATCCCGTCCAAATCCAACTGCGACGATGCGCATGCGTGGCCACATGGCTTGCGCCGCATCGGACGGGTTATCGAGGACCTCAATCAGATAGCGCGGTAGCCTCGTGGCGCCGATTACGTCCTTGGGTAGCTCCGGAAGCTGTGCGCCCGTGAACGTGCCCAGCGCAATGCCGATCTCGCTGCTGGCATCGCCATCGAACCACGCTTGCCACGGCGAGTGTTCGCCGCCTGCCATGCAGATCCCACGATGGACGCCGTCCGCACACTCGCCTGGCGAGGCCGTTATCGCGAATCTCTCGCTATGGGAGGCGGTCGCTGCGATCAGTTCCGTCTCGGCGTCAACCAGCGCGGCCTCGGCGGCGCGGAACGCGATCTCGCGGTCCAGTTGCAGGCTCGCCAGTTGCCTGCCAGTCAACAGGAAATGCACGGCCGCTGCACCGGCGCTACCCATCAGCAACATCAGCATGGCGATAAAGGCCAGCAGTGCGGCGCCCGTCTGCACGCGCGGGGTCAGCATATGGCCTCCCGGCACGGCGACGGATTGCGCAAGCGGATCGTGGTGGCAAAGACGCGGCGCCGTAGTTCAGGGTGCATCGTCGGGACGAATGACAACGCATCGTTCTGCCCATCGCTGGCTTGTGCGGGAAGCAACGTGAGCGTTTGGGACGACGATGGGGAAGCCGTGGGACGCTCACCGCGTATCACTACGGCGATCTGTACCGCACGCACACGATGCCAGCCGGCATGCGGCTGCCCCTGCAGCGACCGCGCTGGTACAAAGCGGTCGATCCGGCCGTCGTCGTCTGTATCGACGCCATAGCGCAGTTGCATGACCTCCACGCCGCGCACCAGCGTGCCGGCAGTGTAGGCGTCTGTGCGCACCCGATTGCCTTCACGGCGCGGATAGCGGCAAAGCAGTTGGGGAACACCGTCGCTGGCGATGCCGATATAGAACAGGTTGCTTGCGGCATGATGATCAGCAGGGCCGTTATCCGACCGGACGGCGCGGGCTGGCAGTGCATAGCCACCACAATCGCTCATGGTTCCGTCTGGTAGCGTAGGGTCGTTCGCCAACCCGCTGCCCGAGACCCGCACCAGCAATGCATCGCTGCCGAGCACGCCGGCGCGCGTGCATCGCAGTTCCGCACCGATAGACGGGTTTGCGCAATCGTCGCGACCTTCCAGTGGCGCGGCGGGAGCAGGGTGGGCCGCCGCTTGCGCGACGTGCACCGGGATCCATCCGGCCTGACGGATCGCGTGGGACATGATGGCGAGTGCGCGCTGGCCGCGCTCTTCGATCAGTACACCATCCACCACGCTCGCGTAGCCGGCACGAACGACCTGGAACATTGCCAATGCGGCAAGCGTGACGATCATCCCCAATGACACACCGACCATCATGCCGACCAGGGTAAAGCCTTGTTGTATGCGCATCATGGCGACACCCAGAGCACGATGCGGGTCGGTGGCGCATCAACGCCCGTTGCTTGTAATTGCTCAGGCAGGCTGGCCATTGCGAGACGTGTGCCCGGTATGCAGCCGGTGCGAGGCGATACCCTTTCGCAGAGCATGGCACGTTGCGCATCGCCGCTCACCAACGGCCATTCATCAACGCCAGCCTCGGCACGTTCCGCCGCCAGTTGCAGCGTCGTGCTCAGTTGCTGATGCTCATGCGTCCAGCGCAGCCATGTACTGCCAAGCGTCGCGAGTGGTATCGCCCCGAGTCCGACGATGGCAATGCAGAGCAGCGCTTCGAACAGTACGTGGCCGGCTGAGCGGCAACACGGCCCGGTGGCCAATGCATCGGAAGGGGAAAGCGATGAAGCAGGGGAGGAAGGTGCCGCGAGTGACATGGTGCATCGGTTCGGTAAGAACGGATGACCAAGATAGCGGCGGAACGGACCTTAAAACGTGTCCGGATGTGGAGGAGTTGTGTCGGTGTGTGTCCGATGGGGATTCGGCGTTGGCCTAGGTCCCCATCAGAACACGTCAAGCTTGAGCTTCAGTAGCTGTTACCAGCAATTCGCCGCACCTCCGGTCCCGGTGGCATCTTTCACGTTGAGGCTATTCACGGTGAACGCGTTGCATACACTGTCGGCGCGCACTGGCGTGGCGGTCAACTGGTAGCCGGTGGCCAGCGTAGCGCCGTTCAACGCCTCTATCAGGATGATGTAGTTGGTGGACTGGCAGTTCTCGCCCGATGGTGTCTTGGCATTGTCACACTTGAGCACCTTCAATTTATCGGGATCGTCGGAGTACGTGTTGTTGACCGTGTAGTACCGCTCCAGCGCGCCCTGCACGCGCGCCAGGCCAGTCTTGGCCTCCGCGCGACGTGCCTTGGTTACGTATTGTTGATACTGCGGAATCGCGAAGGCCGCCACGATGCCCAAAATCATTACCGTGATGATCAGTTCGATCAGCGTAAAGCCGCGGGCGCCCGGGTGGCGCCCGCCGATTACCTTGACGCAGTCAGGCATGGCGGGTCTCCTTGTTTCCTGGCACATCGTCATTTCTGGATCTGGCGCCATGACAGGCGACCGGTCGGATAGCCTGTGTTGATCCGGTTGGTTGTGATGGTGCCGTTGGTGTTGCTGTTATAGGAAATATCGCCACTGACTGTCGGGTTGGTCTGGATGCCGGTGTTGGACTTCTTGCCATTCACCTGGTCCCCATTGCTGCCTACCACATCCGAACTGCCAAACTTGCCGTCTCCGTTGACATCGAACGCGGACAGCGTGGTCCGGCCACCGGTCATGGCGTCGATCAGCATCGTCCAGCTGGTACCGCCGTTCTCGCAGACATCGGTCGACGGGATCAACGTGGAGAACAGCACCTGCTTGCCACTGAGCTGCGGATCGTAGACCACGCGCTCGCCCTGCTGGCCCACGGACGGCGAGAGCAGGTCCAGATACCAGCCGAGCACGTTGGCATTGGCATAGTTCACGGTGTTCTTGCTCAGCACGCGATACCAGTCGCTGCCAGACTGAACCTCCTGGTCGATGGTCTGTCGCACGAGTTGCGAGCGCGTGATCTTCGGCTGGGTAGCACTGAACTTGTCCCAGATGCCATACATCGTTTGCGTGCTCATGCTCGAAGGATCGCTGGTGTCGACGTAGCGTCCCGTGCCGAACATCAATAGCGCGCCACCAGATTTGTGGCGGAAACCACTGAACGATGTCGTGATCGGCTGCGAGTTGCCGGAGGCATCGGCGGCGCTGAACAGCAACTGGCGTGTGGCTTGATAACTCGCAGGAGTCTTGCCGCTGACATCGAATTTCCAGACATTGCCAAGCATGTCGCCCGCATAGATCGCTTCCGCAACGAAATCGCCGTTCGTGTCGGTTACGTACACTTGCACGATGCCGTTCGACTTGGTGGTTGCCGCGGTGGCGTCATCGACGGTCAGCTTCAGGTAGTCCGTACCCAGCACCCAGCTCTTGCTACCGGCGGGGCGGTCGAGGAACACAATGAAGATCGAACCGCGCGCTGCCGTGCTGTTCAGGCCATTGCCGAACACGGCGGCCCACTTGCCGTTGCCCAGACGGACGATCTTGGGTCTGCCGTAGGTATAGCCCAGGTCCGCATCGTTGGCACTGGTGAATTCCCACAGCACGGTCGCTGCGGCGCCGGCTTCGGTGACCGAGGTCGGGTCGGTCACGTCGAGCGCGAAGATGCCCTTGCCGCCGCCCCCCATGCCGCCCACCAGCACGGTTTTCCAGGCATTGTTGACATTGGCATCGGTGATCGTCGGCGTGGCGTCCACGTAGTAACCGTGTACATAGCCATTGGCGGTCAGGTTGGCCAGCTTTGCATACGTTGGCGAAGGCACATAGGCAAACAGTTCCTTGCCGCCATCGCCGCCAGTGCTACTGTCTGCCGAGAATGCGTGAAGCATGCCGTCGTTGGCGCCTACGTAGAGCATCGGCTTGCGAGTACGCTTGCTGGTGACGAAGTCCACGTAGGTTGCATCGCCGTAGCCGGCACCGGGCGCGCCCACATACTGCGGACCCGAGTTCACGATATCGCCCAGTACGGTGGTTGGGCGCGTGCGGAACTGGCCGGATCCGTCGCCTTCATTGCTCTGGTCGCCGCGCAGCCACAGCAGGCGCTTGCTGCCGAGCGAATCACTGCCATTCAGGGCTGTCTGGTACGCGGTGGGTAGCCGGTCCCAACGGAACGGGATGCCGGCACTGGTAGTGTCCGCGGTGTTATAGGTCAGGATCTTGCGCGTGTCCTGGCTGACGCCCTCAAGCTTGGCGCCGGCATCCCAGACTTCGGGCGTCAGCACGTCACCATCAGCATTCAGCGCAAAGGCCAGCAACTGGCCAGACCAGTCGGTGCCATTGAAGCGAGCCTGGAAGACCTGCGAGCCCACTCTCGTTGACGAAGACGTATTGGTGGCCACGGCCGCCGCGGACGAGGTCTTCAGGATCGACAGGAATGCACGCTCGAGTGCCGAGGCCAGTGCGCCCGGATTGGTGGCGTAGAAGTAATTGTCGGGCAGGCCGTCGGAACCGCTCATGCCGTTCGACAGGCGTACGTCCCATTCGGATGTCAGGTCGGGCGTGCTCGTATTGTTGCTGTCCTTGAAGCCGCCCCACTTTGCCGCGTACCACAACGGATCCTGGAACTGCGAGCCGGCCTTGCCATTTGCCGTATAGGCAACGCTGGTTTCAGGATCGCCGAAGTTACATTTGTTGCAGCCGCCCGAGGTATTGATCGGGGCGCTCGATGGCGTGACCTTGATCGCGGCAGGATCGGTGTACTGGAAATCGTAGATGCCCGAGTGGAAGTGCGGGCCGTCCTTCGATGTGCCCGAAATCGTGTAGCCAAAGCCCTGGCCGTTGGCTGACGAGCCCGACACCACGCGCGTGGATACCGTGATGGTGTCGCCGCTGACGCTGTAGCTCAGGATGCCCCAGACGTCCTGGTCATAGTCGCCGCCGGCGATCGAGTCTTCCCAGTTCACATAGAACTTGCCGCTGGTGGCCGTCTGCGAGATCACCTTGAAGTCGACCAGTGTGCCCGTGCTGGCATCGGCCGTCACGCTGTTGGGCGATTGCGGGTGCAACTGGTACGCCGGCATGATCGTCACGGTCTTGCCGTTGACGTTGACGCTGATCTTCGGCGTGTTGGTGGCCAACTGCACCGCGTAGGTGCTCATCTTCAGCGACGTCGTATCTGTGGTGGGAACCCCGAGCGTGGTGGCGTCGGTGGCCGAGCGCAGGCGGTTGGTCTTGGCAAACAACGCCGCGCCGGCAATCTGGAACGTACCCTTCTGCGAGGGACCTTCCGGGCAGATACCAAGCACATCGCTGAAATTGGAGACCGACTTGGACGAGCAGAGGTTGTCGATCGTGCCGCCGTTGATACCACCTGCAAACCACGAGTTGCCCGGTACTCCCTCGCCGGTGCCTACCTTGTTCGTGTACGTGCTGATATCGGGCGAGTTGTTCAGTGTGCTCATGTTGCTGAGCTGGTCGTTGTCGTACGAAGACACGCTCGAATTGAACACCAGCGCATTGAGTGGCGAGCAGTAGGGCGCGCGGCCGGAGTTGGTCTTGGGCAGGTCCATCGGGTTGGCCCAGGCCGGCTGGGTCAACCCCAGCGTGTTGTCCTTGCCGGTGCTCGATGGCGCGAATGCGCTGTTGGCAGTCTTGCCGGCAAAGTAGCGCAGCGTCTCGACATAGATTTCCGAGATGGGGTTACCCCAGGTGGAGCAGTTGCCTTCCGACGCCGGCTTGTTTTGTGCGTTGCTACCGCCCGAGGCCTGGAGCCCGGTTTGCTGGTAATTGCACTGGTCGGCGTTGACGTAGCTGCCGTCGGTGTAGCTGTAGCCGTAGGGGCGTAGCTTGTCGATATTCCAGACAATGCCCTTGACCGCGCCGCTGGTGGCCGAGTAGGTGAAGATGCCGGTGTCGGGATTGATTTCCGACGCAAAGTTCGTTACGTTGCGGCGCAGGACACCGCCCGAGATGTTTTTGTCATAGCTGCCGGTCATCAGGCCAAACAGCATTTCGCCGGTTTCTCCGTATTTCTGCAGCAGCCCGTACGGTTTGTAGTTGGTGCCGTACTGCTTGCAGTTCTCGGTGCCGATCAGGCTGGCCACGCAAACCTGCACGCGCGCATTGAATACGCCGGTGTCCTGACCGGTACCCAGGCCGCGCACCGACTGCGACGGATTCTCCGCCGACGAGTTGATGCCGGACAAGGCCGCGCGGTTACCGTTCGACGATCCGCTGACGGTCGAGCTGCCAATCTTCGGCAGGAACGAACCTTGCGTATTGCTGGCTTCGGCGTACCAGTTGCACTGCCATTTTTCCGACGCACCCCAGGTGGCGTAGTTGCCGGCCACGACACGGATCTGTGGCGCCTGCTGGTTGGTCTGCGAGTTGACGTTGCTCGAGTCTTTCGGCGTGACATTGCACATCGTCAGGCCGCCACGCGTCAGGTTGGTGACCTTCCACGCCGAGAAATTCGAGGTCGAACTGCCCGGGTTCGACACGCCGTCCGCGTAGAACGCCATGTTTACCGAGCTCGTGTTGACCTTCATCACCCAGCCGGTCATTGAACTGCCCGCCGTGGCACCTGAAGTCGGCTCGAACTTGAGCTGGTCGCCGATCTGTACCTTGCTGACGTCGTTGAGCGCGATATTGCTGGCGGCGGCAGCGGCCAGCTTCATCGAGGTGCTCGATGTCAGCGTGCCGATGGCCGAGGCCACTTCCACCGTCAATGGCACCAGTTGCGCCACGTCCGAGCCGTTATAGAACTTGGCCCAGGAGTGCGCATCCATCGGCAGGAATGCACGCTCCAGCACCGTGGTGGTGGCGGTGTCGGTGGAACGGGTGCCCCCATACAGGATCTTGCGCACCTCATCGATGCGGCTCATCGTGGCCCAGTTCAGGAAGTTGCCGCTCCACGTCTTGCCGTCACAGTACTTGGTGGTCGTAATCGACTTCGGCACGAATCCCTTGATCGTGCTGCTGTCGTAGCCGTAGCACTTGTATGAGTCGAAGTAGCCGGCGTAGTCGATACCGTTGGTGTAGGTTGTATCGAGACTACCGTCGCCGTTCAGGTCGGTATAGTCGTTGTACGCCTTCTGGTGCAGCGTGTGATCCTTGGTCAGGTCGATCATCACCATGGGCGGCACGTTGCCGCCCGCGTACAGCGGACGCGTGGTCAGGTTGAGTTGAGGACCGGCGGCGGAGGCCGTGGCAATGGCGAGCAGGCCGGATGCCGCCAGCAGGGCGATCTGGATACGGCTCACGATGCGATGAATAGTGGACTGGGTCATGGTGCGCCTGACGGTTAGGGATTGCGCAAGACAGTTCAGGATTGACTGGGGAGTCGTCAGAAGCGGACGACTTCCTGCACCATTACCTTGGTGCTGGGGTTGGCGCCGTATCCGATCGCCGTAACGCGGTAAACGTACGCATTGGAACCAAACTCGATATCGCCCTGGTCCTTGAGAGGCTCGATCAGGTAGCGCGGCTGTTTCGAGACGCCGTTGGCCTTCGCGGTGGCTGTCGTGGGCATCTTCTGCGTGGCCGTGAGGCCGGTCATCTCACCCAGTTCGACCGAGCGGTTGGGGTCCTCGATATACAGTTCCCAGACCTGCTGGCCCGACGTGGCGAACTGGCAATAGCCCTTGTAGTTCACCACGTCACAGGTCGCCGATGTGCCAGTCATGCCGCTCAGCATCCGTTTGGTGCTGATATCGAGACGCGCGTCACGCAGCGCGGCTTCGGCGGCCTGCAGTGCAACGATTTCGTCGCGGGTGTTGCGGGCCAGTTTTTCCGAACTCAGGCTCATCGTGCTGGCGGCCAGGCCGGCCAGCGTCAGGATGATCAGGAACAGCAGCACCAGCACCAGCGACATGCCGCGCTGATCCGGTTGGCTGCCTGGGCGGCGTGAAGATTCAGGAGAGCGGTGGTTCATGGCCGGCCTAGTTCAGTCGGTTGCGAAGGGCGATGTAGAACGTGAAATGCTTGTGCAGGCGGCCGTCATCGGCCAGTTTCATTACACTGCCGGCATCGTTGTTGGGTGCGAGGTCGTTCGGTGCGTACGTCGTGCCAAAGTGGTTGATCACCAGCTTGGTCGGAGTCGGGTTGTTGGTGCCGGTGCCGCGCAGGACCACTGACACACGCAGCGCCAGTACGTTGTCGAGGTTCGCGGCCGCGCCCGGGCGTACGAAGCGGTTGACGGTCTTGTCGATGTCGGTGTCCTCTCCCAGCAGTATCTGGAAGGCCTCGACATTGCGGAACAACGGTGTGGCCGTGCCATTGACTTCGCACTGCAGCCACGGCACGCCATAGGCGTCGTTGACGATCGAATAGATCTCCGTGGTCTGCAAGTTGCCGCTGACATCGTTGCCGGCGCAGTCCACCATGCCGCCGTCGGCCTTCGGGTAGTTGGTGGCGTTCGATGCCGCATTAGGGTCTGCGCCCGCCTGGGACGAGCCGTAGTAGCGCAGGATCAGCTTGTCGCTGCTGTTCGTGCCGTCGTCGTTGCTGGCGTCCAGTTCAGGCAGCGCGAAGTCGTTGCTGAACATGAAGTCGGTATAGCCAGTCTGGCGCGACTGGCGTTGCAGCAGTTGCGCAATGGCGCGCGCGTTCTCCTGGATCTCGCCGAGGTCGCCCTGCGTACTGTTCGAGCGGCGCTGCGAGATATAGAGTGAGCTGGCCGCCAGGATCAGCAACATGCTGATGACCATGCCGACCATCAGTTCGACCAGCGTGAAACCCCGTGCCGCATGGCGGCGGATCTGACGGTTCGGTGTGGTCATGGGATCAGCGCGGTAGAAAAGCGTTGGGTGACCTGCTTGTCTTCTCGCCACCAGATCTTGATCACGTAAGGTGCATTTGCGACGAGATCGCATGCTGCATTGGTGGAGCTTTCGCCGTCGTCGGGTGTACTGTCGATGCAGACGATGCCGTCACCGCCGGGCATGGCAGCCTTGATGTCCTCCAGCCACGTGGCATAGGCCGTGGTAGCCATTTGGTTCGGGTCGCATCCCGCGGCGGCATAACAGTTGGGTTCGGGCGTGTTCTTGGGCGAATTGAACGTGCCGTTGGTCACGGCGGTTTCATTGCTGCGCACCTGGTCGGCCAGGTTGTAGGCCATCAACGCGGCAAAATTGCGCATCGATGCTGTGCGCGAATCCACGAGCGTTTGCAGTTGCAGGTTGGCCAGCGCCAGCATGCCGATCGACAGCACCACCAGCGTCACCAATGCCTCGATCAGCGAAAAGCCGCGTGAACCGTTGCGGGCACGTTGCCGCTGCCGGGCCGTTCGCAAGGTAGGAGAAGGGTAGGGCGCCATGGTGTCAGGGGCAGATGGACTGCAACTGGATGGACGGGCGGCCGCTGCCGGTCAGCAGTACGGTCTGGCCGGCTTCCGTGGAATTGCGCTCGCAGAATTTCCAGCTCGCGGTCGGTGCGGTAGTGCTGCCGGTGGAGCGCACGCGCACGCGGTTCAGCGTTACGCCGAGGTTGAGGCCCGTGATCGCGGTGGTGGGCTGTGGCGTGTCGCTATGCCGGATCAGCTCTTCGGTGTTCGAGTAGATGCCGTCATTGTCGGCGTCGACAAAGAGGATGCGGGGCAGGCTCCAGTCGTCGGAGCAAAGGTTGCCGGTGTCCAGCGGGCAGATCGTGACGGTGGCATTGCGACGCGCGGCTTCGCTGCGCGCCAGTTCGAGATCGGTGAACAGCCGCGTGGCATCTGATGAGAGCCGGCTGTTATGGAGGAAAGACTTGAAATTGGGAATCGCCGCCGCTGCCAGGATGGACAGCACGGTCAGGGCCACCAGCAGTTCGATCAGCGTGAGCCCACGCGTGGCGCGCCGCTGATGTTGCGGTGCCGACAAGACCGATGTTGAAGAGATGGCAGGCGAATGCAGGCAGGTGCGTCGCGATTCTGCGGCGTACGCACGCGCGGCTTCCGGCGCGTGTGCCGCCTTGCCCGAAGTGACCTCAGGCACAGGCAGTACAGGCGCCAGCAAGCCCACTGCCTCGCGGCAGAAAGACTGACCCATGTTGACTCCCGTCCAAAAAACGACAGTTCGTTATTGTTTTCTTGCGCGGCGGGCGAGCCATTCCTGCTGCGGCCGGTTCTCTGTCGGAACCGGTTCCACGGCATCTGCTGTGATGACATCCGCTGTCATCACAACGCGCGCTCGTTCGCCAGCCTCCTTACCCGAAGGAGGTCAGTGCAGATTAGACAGCTTTTTTTGTGAAGTAGCTACCCCTTTCGTGGGGTAGGGGTGGAAAACTCGTCGAGTACGTCGCGGAATTCAGACACATCCTCGAAGCTTCGGTAGACCGAGGCAAAGCGGATATAGGCGATCTTGTCGAGCTTGCGCAGCTCGCGCATGACCAGCTCGCCTACCTGGCTGCTCGGTATTTCCTTCTCGCCCAGTGCCAGGAGTTTTTCCTCGATGCGCAGGATGGCCTCGTCGATGGCTTCGGCCGATACCGGCCGCTTGCGCAGGGCCAGACGCATCGAATCCTTGAGCTTGCTGCGTGTGTAGTCAACGCGAGAGCCGTTTTTCTTCACGATGGCCGGGAAGAACAGCTCGATACGTTCGTAGGTGGTGAAGCGGCGGTCGCAGGCTTCGCAGCGCCGACGGCGGCGCACGGTCTCGCCGTCTTCCGAGACGCGACTGTCAAGAACCTGGGTATTGGAGTGACCGCAGAAGGGGCATTTCATGCCTGACCACCTGGAGAAAATTGCCAGACCGCATTTTGCATCTTTGAATTCTGCCGCGGACTTGTGGCAAGTCAACCGGTACAGCCATCTTTACGATGAAAGATGACCGTACCGTTGGTACGCGCTGACTATCTGGCTGTTAGCAGGAAACGGCCGTCAGGTCAGCGCGTGATCAGCTCGGGCTGTTGCTCAGCCGTACACCGGGAAGCGGCGGGTCAGGGCGGACACCTGCTCGCGCACCTTCGCAATGTTGGCTTCGTCGTGCGGGTTGTCCAGCACGTCGGCGATCAGGTTGGCCACCTGGCGTGCTTCGTCTTCCTTGAAGCCGCGCGTAGTCATGGCCGGCGAGCCCAGGCGGATACCCGAGGTCACGAACGGCTTTTCCGGATCGTTCGGGATCGCGTTCTTGTTCACGGTGATATGCGCGTCGCCCAGGATCTTCTCGGCTTCCTTGCCGGTGATCTGCTTGGCGCGCAGGTCCACCAGCATCACGTGGCTTTCGGTCCTGCCCGACACGATGCGCAGGCCGCGCGCGATCAGCGTTTCGGCCAGCACGGCGGCGTTCTTCACCACCTGTTCCTGGTATGCCTTGAAGTCCGGCTGCAGTGCTTCCTTGAACGCCACGGCCTTGCCGGCGATCACGTGCATCAGCGGGCCACCCTGGATGCCCGGGAAGATGGCCGAGTTGATGGCCTTCTCATGCTCGGCCTTCATCAGGATCACGCCACCGCGCGGGCCGCGCAGGCTCTTGTGGGTGGTGGTGGTCACGAAGTCGGCGTGCGGCACCGGGTTCGGGTACACACCGGCGGCGATCAGGCCGGCGTAGTGGGCCATGTCCACCATGAAGTAGGCACCAACTGCCTTGGCAACCTTGGAGATGCGCTCGAAGTCGATGCGCAGTGCGAAGGCCGAGGCGCCAGCGATGATCAGCTTGGGCTTGGTCTCGTGGGCCTGCTTTTCCAGCGCGTCGTAGTCGATGTCTTCCTGTGCGTTCAGGCCGTAGCTAACCACGTTGAACCACTTGCCGCTCATGTTCAGGGCCATGCCGTGGGTCAGGTGACCACCTTCGGCCAGGCTCATGCCCATGATGGTGTCGCCCGGCTTGAGCATGGCGAAGAACACGCCCTGGTTGGCTTGCGAGCCCGAGTTCGGCTGCACGTTGGCGGCTTCCGCGCCGAACAGTTGCTTCACGCGGTCGATGGCCAGCTGCTCCACCACGTCCACGTATTCGCAACCGCCGTAGTAACGCTTGCCCGGATAGCCTTCGGCGTACTTGTTGGTCAGTTGCGAGCCTTGCGCGGCCATCACGGCCGGCGAGGTGTAGTTTTCCGAAGCGATCAGTTCGATATGGTCTTCCTGACGCTGGTTTTCCTTCTGGATCGCGGCGAAGACTTCGGGGTCGATCTGTTCGATCGTGAAACGGCTGCGTTCAAACATGGCGTGACTCGTCTGTAAAAAGGAAAGCGGACGGCAATGTCGATATGAAAATCGTATGCTGGTCGGCGCTATCTGATATTGCGGGAATACTTCGCGTATTAGGGCGCGCGGGAAGGCACTGGCGTCCAGCACCGGAGCCCCGCCATATGAAACACGCGGCCAGCCGATGCAGGGCGCACCCTGCTTCCCATTCGCTACCCAGGCGAGCGGCAGGCGCATTGATACTTCACGCCCAATGAACTTGCGCTTCCTCGTGGTAGTACCCACTGACTTCGCCAGTCGCGCAAGATGGAATGGTTGCCGCAGAGTTTATGCGAACGCGCGGCTTGCCGCAAGACGGTGCACCCGGTGTGCCTGCCCCGTGGCGCGAGTGCCGTCAAGCCCTTGCTGCGCATGGCTCGCAACTTGCTGTTGCAAACTCGCTTACGGGTTAACCAGTGCGCTCCGTTACAATGCCGGCCATGCCAAATTTTGTATGGCCGCTGCGCGTGTACTGGGAAGACACCGACGCTGGCGGCGTGGTGTTCTACGCCAACTACCTCAAGTTCTTCGAACGGGCCCGCACCGAATGGCTGCGCTCGCTCGGCATTGAACAACAGGCCCTTGCCGATTTGTCCGGCGTGGTCTTCGTCGTACGCAGTACCGCCGTGGAATACAATGCGCCCGCCCGGCTGGATGACCAGCTGGAGATCCGAACGCTTATCGAACGGGTCGGGCCGGCATCGGTCCAATTCGCCCAGGAAGCCTGGCGTGGGGATCTGCTGCTGGCCAGCGGCAAAATCCGTGTGGGGTGTGTTGATAAAAGCACAT
Organism: uncultured Cupriavidus sp.; assembly: GCA_963543405.1. Classification (GTDB taxonomy): domain Bacteria; phylum Pseudomonadota; class Gammaproteobacteria; order Burkholderiales; family Burkholderiaceae; genus Cupriavidus. The sequence continues at coordinate 5,282 of CAUUBQ010000007.1, read as the reverse complement.
TCCGTCCGACCCCGATTCCTGCCCCTGTTCTCGCTACTATCAAAAACGCCCGATGAATCCAGTGACCGTCACACAAGACCTGTCGATCATTTCGCTGGTGCTCCACGCGAGTCTGCTGGCACAGGCCGTCATGGCGCTGCTGCTCGTGATGTCGCTGTTCTCGTGGACCTACATTTTCCGCAAGCACCTGGCGCTGCGCTCGGCGCGCACGCAGACCGAGGGCTTCGAGCGCGATTTCTGGGCCGGTGGCGACCTGCAGGCGCTCTACAACAGCGCCGTGAACAACCGCCACAACACCGGCGCGCTCGAGCGCATCTTCGAATCGGGCATGGGTGAATTCCTGAAGGCCCGTGAGCGCAGCAACGACGCCGGCGCCTTGCTCGATGCGGCCCGCCGCGCGATGCGTGCCGCGTACCAGCGCGAGATGGACGTGCTTGAGTCGCACCTGCCGTTCCTGGCATCGGTGGGTTCGGTCAGCCCGTATATTGGTCTGTTCGGTACCGTGTGGGGCATCATGAATGCTTTCCGCGGTCTGTCGAATGTGCAGCAGGCTACGCTTGCATCGGTGGCGCCCGGCATTGCCGAGGCACTGGTTGCCACCGCGATCGGCCTGTTCGCCGCCATCCCGGCCGTGATTGCCTACAACCGCTACGCCACGGAAATCGACCGCCTGGCCATCCGGTTCGAAAGCTTCATGGAAGAATTCCTGAATATCCTGCAGCGCCAGACGCGTTGAGGACATAGAGACCTAAGACATAGGGAGCATCAGCCATGGCAGCCATCCAGCGCCGCGGCGGTTCGCGCCGCCGCGCCAGCGCAGAGATCAACGTCGTACCGTATATCGACGTGATGCTCGTGCTGCTCGTCATCTTCATGGTGGCGGCACCTATCGTGAGCCCGGCGGTGGTAGACCTGCCGTCGGTGGCCAATGCCACGCCGCAACAGCAGACCCCGCCCATCGTCGTGACCGTGCATGAAGACGGCGCACTGACGGCACGCGGCAAGGACAGCTCGGGCGGTTCGTTCGAGCGCAAGCTCGACAAGCGTGGGCTGATCGATTTCGTGCACCAGCGCCAGAACGAGAACCCGGACCAGCCGGTGGTGATTGCCGCCGACCGTTCGGTCAAGTACGAAGCCGTGCTGGACGTCATGTCCGTGCTGAAGGCCGATGGCGTGAAACGCGTCGGCCTGATGGTGAAATCAAAGTAAGCGTTTCCCAGCGTCCCAAAGTGGCCAGCCTCTCGTCACGTCATCCGCATCAACGGCCTTCGCGCGCGAAGGCCGCCGCCTATCCGTATCAGCCGGTCAAGGAACGCGGCACGATGCGGTCTTTCCTGCTGGCGCTGTTCATGCACCTGCTGCTCGGCATCGTGCTGTACTACGGCGTGCACTGGCAGAGCAGCACGCCGGTGGGCGCCGAGGCCGAGCTTTGGGAAGAAGTTCCTGACGTCACGCCCGCACCGCCGCCACGCCCCGTGGAGCAACCGCAGCCAACACCTGCGCCCACGCCGCCGCAGCCGGCCGTGCGCAGCAAGGTAGAGGAAGCCGCCGATATCGCGCTGGAACGCCAGAAGCGCAAGCAGGCCGAAGAGGCCGCCGCGCGCGAAGAGGCGCGTCAGGAGGCCGCGCGCAAGGAGCAGGAGCGCAAGGACCAGGAAAAGAAGGAAGCGCAGCGCAAGGAAGACCAGCGCCAGCAGCAGCTGGACGCGCAGCGCAAGGAAGACGCGAAGAAGAAGGCCGACAAGGAAAAGGCCGACAAGGAACGGACCGACAAGGCGGAAAAGGAAAAGGCAGAAAAGGCTGAGAAGGCCGACAAGGCTGCCAAGGAAAAGGCCGAGCACGATCGCAAGGAAGCCGCTGACGCGAAGGCCAAGGCCGAGGCTGACAAGCAGGCGAAGGCCAAGGCCGACGCCGAAGCCAAGGCAAAGGCCAAGGCGGATGCCGATGCAAAGGCTAAGCGCGAGGCTGCGGCCAATGCGCAGCGCAACAGCGAACTGGCGCGTTTGAAGGCGCTGGCTGGTGGCGGTACCTCGACGTCGAGTGGCGGTGGTGTCGGCAATGCGGCGGGCTCCGGTGCGGGGTCGGGCGGCAAGGCGTCGCCGGGCTATTCAGACCGCGTGCGTCGTCGCGTGAAGCCGAACATCGTCTTTGGCGGCGATGTCGAGGGCAATCCGGCCGCTGTGGTGGCGGTAAGGCTGGCACCGGACGGTTCGATCCTGTCCAAGCGCCTCGCCAAGTCCAGCGGCAATACGGACTGGGACAACGCCGTGCTGCGCGCGGTGGAACGTTCGGATCCGCTGCCGCGCGACGAGGACGGCAAGGCGCCGTCGTTCGAGTTCACGATCACGTTCACTCCGAAGGGCTAGAGGGCGGAGTGTCGAGAGCGCCATGATTTGCAACATAATGCAACCTTCATCGTTGGCCGCCAGTCCGATCGCTACCATGAACGGTTGCCTGACGCGGCCGGCAGCGTGCAAGACGTGCGCACGACGGAGCATGCTGCCCAAGCTGCATGCTGTCCGTTCCGCCGTACTTGCCGTGCCCGCCGCACCGATGAATCCTGATATCGACTGAGGAGCAGCATGCGAAAGCTTTGGGCCCCCAACTGGCTGTCCCGGCGCCAGAACACCACCGTCACACGAGAGCAAGGCCGCCATGCACTGATGGCATGGCTGGCTGCGGCGCTGATGTCGGCGGGTGTAGCACACGCGCAACTGAACGTGGAAATTACCGGCGTGGGCTCGAACCAGTTCCCGGTGGCCACGGCCAATTTCCAGGGCGAAGCACAGGCTCCGCAGAACCTGACCGCCATCATCCGTAGCGACCTGGCCAACAGCGGCCGCTTCCGCAATATCGATCCGGCTGGCGCCACCGTGCCGGAATCGGCCCAGGTGGACCTGGGCAGCTGGAAGGCCAAGGGCGCCGACGCGTTCGTGGCCGGCAGCGTGACTCCCTCTGGCAACGGCCAGTACGAAGTCCGCTTCCGCCTGTACGACACGGTCAAGGGTCAGAGCCTGGGTGGCCTGGCCTTCAATGTGTCGCAGGGCCAGTTGCGTGTGACCGCCCACAAGATTGCCGACTACATCTACGAAAAACTGCTCGGCGAGCGTGGGGTGTTTGCCACGCGCCTGTCGTATGTGTCGAAGGTGGGCAATCGCTACCAGCTGCTGATTTCCGATTCGGACGGCCAGAACGCGCAGGTCGCACTGACCAGCACCGAGCCGATCATCTCGCCGTCGTGGTCGCCCGATGGGCGCCGTGTGGCATACGTTTCGTTTGAAGCGCGCAAGCCGGTGGTCTATGTGCACGACCTGTCCACGGGCAAGCGCGTGCTGGTGTCGAACCAGAAGGGCAACAACAGCGCGCCGTCGTGGTCGCCCGATGGCCAACGCCTGGCCGTGGCACTGTCGCGTGACGGCAATACGCAGGTGTACCTGGTCAATGCCGACGGCTCTGGTCTGCGTCGTATCTCGCGTAGCAGCGCGATCGACACCGAGCCGCAGTTCTCGCCGGATGGCCGCAGCATCTATTTCACCAGCGATCGCGGCGGTGCGCCGCAGATCTACCGTATGCCGGCTTCTGGCGAAGAATCCGGCGCAGCGCAACGCGTGACCTTCAAGGGCAACTACAACGTCAGTCCGCGCCTCTCGCCGGACGGCAAGTACCTGGCCTTTATCTCGCGTTCGGGCGGCTTCCGTCTGCAGCTGCAGGACCTGTCAAACGGTGACGTGACATCGCTCACCGATACGTCCAACGACGAAGCCCCGAGCTTCGCCGCCAATGGAAAATACATCCTGTACGCCACGCGTGTGGGCGGTCGCTCGGTACTGGCGGCGGTCTCCACGGATGGCCGGACGAAACAGGTTCTGTCTCTCCAGTCCGGCGAAGTTCGCGAGCCGTCCTGGGGACCTTTCATGCAGTAGAAAAAGAGGAGTCTCTCGCCATGTCCCAAATGATGACCAAATCGCTCGCCCTGGCTGCACTGTTGGCCCTGGGTGCTTGCAGCTCCGGCGTGAAGCTGGACGACGCATCGAAGTCCGGCGCCGGCGCCGGTGGTGCCCAGTCGGACGCCCGCCAGGTGGCGCCGGTGGACGTTTCGCGTGACCCGCTGAACGATCCGAACGGCCCGCTGGCCAAGCGCAGCGTGTACTTCGACTTCGACAGCTACTCGGTCAAGTCGGACTACCAGGGTATGCTGCAGGCGCACTCGCAATACCTGGGCGCCAACAAGGGCCGCAAGATCCTGATCCAGGGCAACACCGACGAACGCGGTACCAGCGAGTACAACCTGGCCCTGGGCCAGAAGCGTGCCGAGGCCGTGCGTCGTTCGCTGTCGTCGCTGGGCGTGCCCGAGTCGCAGATGGAAGCCGTGAGCCTGGGCAAGGAAAAGCCGAAGGCCACCGGTCACGACGAAGCGTCGTGGGCTGAAAACCGTCGCGCCGACATCGCTTACTGATCCACGGAATAATCCTTCATGAATGCTCGCGTTTCCACCCTGCTGTGGCTGGCCGCTGTATCTGGCGGCATGCTTGCAGCCAGTTCCGCGCACGCCGGCGTCTTTGACGACGACGAGGCGCGCCGTGCGGTGATCCAGCTGCGGGACCAGTTCAACGGTTTCCAGGCCACGTCAGCGCAACGAATCGACCAGAACAGCAAGGCCCAGCTCGACATGCAGAACCAGCTCGAAGGTCTGCGTCAGGAGGTAGCCCGACTGCGCGGTCAGAACGAGGTGCTGCAGAACACGGTGGATACGCTGCAGAAACAGCAGAAGGATTACTACGCTGACCTGGACGCGCGCCTGAAGAAATTCGAGCCGCAACAGGTGACCGTGGACGGCAAGGAGGGCATGGCCCAACCTACCGAAAAGCCTGAGTACGACGCCGCGCTCAAGCAGTTCCAGTCGGGCGATTTCAAGGGCGCGGGCAATGCCTTCTCGGCATTTGCGAAGAAGTATCCGCAAAGCCCGTACCTGCCGCTGGCGCAGTTCTGGCTCGGCAATTCGCTCTACGCGCAGCGTGACTACAAGGGATCGACCTACGTGCTGCAGAACATGGTGCAACAGTTCCCCGCGCATGCGAAGGTACCTGACGCCATGATCGCCATCGCCAACAACCAGCTCGAAACCGGCCAGAAGCCCGCCGCCAGGAAGACGCTGGAGACCGTGGTGTCGAAGTATCCGGGCACCGAAGGCGCCCAGGCCGCCAGCAACCGGCTGAAGACGCTGAAGTAACCGGACGCAGTGCGTAAGTCAGGAAAAAACCCGCGAATTCGCGGGTTTTTTC
>CAUUBQ010000006.1:0-181446 GCA_963543405.1 uncultured Cupriavidus sp. | reverse complement strand
CGCGATTAGCTGCAGTCTCGTGGGCTCGGAGATGTGTATAAGAGACAGCCGCCAAACCCCTCGCCGGAAGCCCTCCCGCGCGCCTCCCTCGCCCGACCCCGATCCCCTGCAAGCCATACAGGACAAGGGTTTGCAGGCGACGCAAGTGCGATGTTGCACAAACACCACAGGCCCAAAACCCCCTTGGTTGAATCGAATATATTTACTTCTTAGGAAACGAGCCTTGTGGCACAATTCCCCAGCGAAGAGCCAGACATTGTTCGAAGTGGAGCATCCACCACCTCGAGAATGTTATACTCCGAAGAATGTATGACTTGTTTTCGTCCATTTGCTCGCAGTAACCCTGCGGTGATCTCATCCTGAGAGGAGAAATATGAAAAAATTTGCCAAGCTCGCGCTCGTTGCAGCTACCGCAGTAATGGCTGCATCCGCTCAAGCCCAGTCCGTCCCCTACGAAAAGAAGGCAGTGAACGATAACTGGGGCAACGGTACGAGCGAGTACGTGTGGAAGAATGGCACGAACGAGCTCTGCTGGCGCGACAGCTCCTGGACCCCGGCAACGGCCAATGCCCTGTGCGATGGCGCACTGGCTCCGGCTGCTGCACCGGCTCCGGCCCCGACCCCGGTGGCACCGCCGGTTGTGTCGAGCGAGAAGGTCACTTTCGCTGCTGACACGCTGTTCGATTTCGACAAGGCTGTTCTGAAGCCCGAAGGCAAGGCCAAGCTGGACGACCTGGTCTCGAAGCTGCAAGGCATCACGCTGGAAGTCATCATCGCCGTTGGCCACACCGACTCGTTCGGTTCGGACAAGTACAACGATCGCCTGTCGATCCGTCGCGCTGAATCGGTCAAGGCTTACCTGGTGAGCAAGGGCGTTGAAGCCAACCGCGTGTACACCGAAGGCAAGGGCAAGCGTCAGCTGAAGGTTGATCCGAAGTCGTGCAAGGGCAACCGCACTGCTCAGATCGCCTGCCAGCAGCCGAACCGTCGCGTGGAAGTCGAAGTGGTCGGCACCCGCAGCGCACGTTAATCGGATCCTCTCCGATGAAGAAAAGCCCAGCGCAAGCTGGGCTTTTTTTTCGCCTTGATGGACCGGCCTGATACCGAAGTATTCTGGCCTGCACCCCGATTCGGCGCGGCGCGGATTTTTTGGTAAAGTTGCCGCAGCCTTCTCATGAGACCCGCCGCATCACGCGGCCGCAATGCATGCCGCAATCGACCACCCTGAACTCCCCACCCCTGTCCGGCCGCAATGCCGATCCGAAAGAGATCGACAAGTTCAGCGAGCTGGCGCACCGCTGGTGGGACCCGAACAGTGAATTCAAGCCGCTGCACGATCTGAACCCGCTTCGCCTTGGCTGGATCGACGGCATTGCACGCCTGTCGGGCAAGCAGGTCATCGACGTGGGCTGCGGTGGTGGCATCCTGTCCGAAAGCATGGCGCGCACCGGTGCCACGGTGCGCGGCATCGACCTGTCCACCAAGGCACTGAAAGTAGCGGACCTGCATAGCCTGGAGTCCGGTGTAGCGGTCACCTACGAGGAGATCGCCGTCGAAGACCTGGCCGCGCGTGCGCCGGCCAGCGTCGATGTGGTGACCTGCATGGAAATGCTCGAGCACGTACCCGATCCGCAGTCGATCGTGCGCGCTTGCACGACCCTGGTCAAACCGGGCGGACACGTCTTCTTCTCGACGATCAACCGCAACCTGAAGGCCTACCTGCTGGCCATCGTCGGCGCCGAGTACGTACTGAACATGCTGCCGCGCGGCACGCATGACTACGACAAATTCATCACGCCTTCCGAAATGGCGCGCTTCGCCCGCAATGTCGGCCTGGAGCTGATCGAGATGCGCGGCATGACCTACAACCCGCTGACGCAGATCTACGCGCTCGGCCGCGATACCGACGTCAACTATATGATGGCGTTTCGCAAGGTGGCTTGAACCATGGCAACATTCGACGCAGTTTTCTTTGACCTCGACGGCACGCTGGCGGACACCGCTCCCGACCTCGCGGCGGCGGCCAACCGGCTTGTCGTGGAACATGGCCTGGCCCCGGTTGCCTACGAGAAGCTTCGCCCGGTGGCCTCGCACGGCGCGCGCGGGCTGATTGGCGCCGCCTTCGGCAAGCGCCCCGAAGATCCCGAGTTTCCGGCGCTGCGCGACACCTTCCTCGAATACTACGAAGCCGATATTGCCGTGCATACGCGGCTGTTCGAGGGTATGGACACCGTGCTGGCCAAGCTCGAAGCCAATGGTATCCGCTGGGGTATCGTCACCAACAAGATCGCCCGCTTCACGGTGCCGCTGGTCAAGGCAATTGGCCTGGCACCGCGCGCATCCGCCGTGGTCAGCGGAGATACCACGCCGCATGCCAAACCCCACCCTGCCCCGCTGCTGCATGCGGCCCAGGTAAGCGGCGTGGCGCCAGCCCGCTGCCTTTATGTGGGCGATGACCTGCGCGACATACAGGCCGGCAAGGCCGCGGGCATGGCCACCGTATCGGCCGCCTATGGCTATTGCGGCGAGGACGAGCCTCCTGAAACCTGGGGCGCCGACTATCTGATCCGCCACCCGTCCGAACTGCTTGCATTGCTCGACTGAGCCACCATCTGCAAGACACGGAACCGATTCGCGCCATCGGCGTCGAAACGGAGTACAATCCGGTTTCTTTCGCGTTTGACTACGCACATTGGGGCCGACCTGGTTTCGACGTGGGTTGCAAAGCAGTGGAGGGCATACCGAGGACCCGTCACCTCGTTAATCAATGGGAATGCAATAACTGCTAACGACGAACGTTACGCACTGGCTGCCTAAGGGCTAGCCGTCCTCGCACTGGCTCGCTGACGGGCTAGGGTTCGCAAGAACCAGCGAGGTCATTTACGTCAGATAAGCTGCGGGAGTGTCACGGGCCCGTGGACGAAAACCTAGTGACTCGCCGTCGTAGAGCGTGTTCGTCCGCGATGCGCCGGTTAAATCAAATGACAGAACTAAGTATGTAGAACTCTCTGTGGAGGGCTTGCGGACGCGGGTTCGATTCCCGCCGGCTCCACCAATATTCAGTCCGACGACACTGGCAGCATCTGGAAACCCGCGATAGCGCAAGCTTCGCGGGTTTTTTGTTGCTTTACGTGACCGTCATCGTCCCTGGCCACGAACTGATGCATGATGTGAGACATCATGGATGTTGAGCGAGGGGAGGTGCGAGGAATGGGCATCGCAGTCATGCTGGCAGCTGTACTGGCCTTCTGGAAGTTTGTAAGCCGCCGTGCAGCACTCATCCTGATGGCATTCCTGGCCTTCGGGCTCCTGGCGTACTCGACCAACCCTGACCGGGGTCATTGCGGTGACAAGGCGTGGTTCTGCGCCATCGTGGCAGACAAGGAACCCGAGCCTGCAGTGCCGGAGCCGTGCCCCCCTGAAGAGCCGATCGCAGCCGATGCGCGAATCTTCGAGAGCGATGCAGCGAACGCCGAAGTCCATCGCCAGATCGCTGCCGGCACCTGCCAGCAAACCGCGATCAACCGGGTTGCGCACGGCTGGAAAGCACCGTTCGACCCGGCGTACCAGGCAGCGCAGCGTAAAGCCGACTGACGTGGGAACGATGACGCCGTTGCGGCGTCATCTGCCTTGCAGTCAGTGCACCACGGCGCCATCCGCCGACATGCCCTCCAGGCGCGCGGCATAGAATCGGTCGACCGGCAAACTGACGCCAAGATGTCCGAACAGGCGCTTCGCGTGATCCACCGATCCGACCATCCCCGGCATCCACAACCTCTGCAGGCGCACCTGTGGCTCGCCCGAGTATTCCGCGAACGTATCGACCCCGAACTCCTGGATGGCTTTGAACAGCACCAGGCCTACCAGGTACATGTCGCCGGTATCGAGCGCGATTTCTGCCTGGGCAGTCCAGCGCGCAGCGCGATCTTCAATTTTTTCCGCCTCGGCGAACCGCTCCGTCATGGTCGGCATGAAAGCGTCCCCGGGCGGGAGAAAGGTAAGACTCATCTGACGGCTCCTATCCCCGTATCCGAACAATGACGGCATTTTTCGCCGAAAACTGTAGCAATCGGAAGCAAATGGCATCGATCTTGACGGCTTCCGGCGAAAAAACAACACTTAGCGAATCACACGCCACAAAGCCGGCGTCACCGCAGGGGTCCATCCTGCACCGCGCCATGCGGTATGGCGCTGCAGGCAAACGTAGCGCTTGCCCTGATAGGTGACGGCCTGGCCGGTTTCATAGCTCGGGCCTTCACGCCATGTGTCGAGGGCCTTGCCATCGGGCTGGCCGGTAGCACCACTGCTGCCGCTTCCGCCCGATCGTCCGCTGGCGCTGGGCGCCTCCTTGTCGATTTCGAACCGATAGCCTGGATAGGCCTTGCTGAGATAGACCCGATTGGCCGTGGCCGAGCTCAGGGGGACGATGTTCGCCGCGCCATTGCGTGCCTGCAGTTCGCCAATGCGGAAGATCTGCGATTCGGCGTTGACCTTCTGCGCCAGCTGATAGGCCCACACGCTCGCCTTGGCATTGGCTGCGGTAATCGCCAGCACCTGCTTGCCGGCATCGCGACCGGAGGCATCCATCGCGCGGAACGTGAGTTTGGTACCTGTCACAAGATCGCCCATTGCCGACACCGCACCCTGGTCTTCCCAGCCAATGTCGCGAACCGGCTGGCCGTCGCCTGGGAACTTGACGTCGGCACAAGCGTAGAACGCTTCCGGGCTATCGGCACGTTGCCAGATGCTATAGATGATGTGGCTGCCCTTCTTGCCTTGCGGCAAGCGCACGTTCATCTGGTAGCGACCATTGTCACGCACCGCCTGCGCTCCGGTGACCGTGGCAAATTCCTCAAGATCGCTCCAGCGCAATGGCACGCCGGGATCCCAGTCATCGCGAGTGATGTAGTACTTGAAATACTGGGTGGCATGCGCAGCCGAGGCGCGCCACGCAAATGCATAGTCACCGCCCGCGGTCGGCACGATCGAGGTTTGCGGCCAGTCGAGGCGGGCCAGGTCAAGGCCACGGAAGCTGGCCGATCCACCCGAGCACAACTCTCCATCGGCCACGACCGCACGATGATTGCCTGCGGCATTGCCCTGGCGTACGCCGTTCCAGTCATAGAATTGCTGTGCGCCACCAACAGCCCTGGCAGCTTGGCACGCGCCCGACTTCGGTTGTTGTGCGCCCTCGTTATAGCAGTTCAGCACGCGACTGACCGGCAGTTCCATCGTGCCATGCGCCTGTGCCGCCAATGGCGTCGCAGCGGCAGCGAGTGCCAGCCATGCGCCTGGGATCGCTTTTAAAGACATAGTGTTTCCTTCATGTGTTGAGATAGGTCTCATCGCCATTCATTGAAATGGCGGCGCGATTTGAACCGCTGCGACACGATCAGGAAATCAGAGATCTCTCAAAAGATCAGTTGCCTTGCCGGCGCTCATACCGGTAAGGAAAAGAGGACGCCAAGACGTGACCTGGCGGCCCCTTCATTTCATTGTGGTCAGCGAACGGCGTGCCAGAGCGCCGGCGCGGCGACAGGATTCCAGCCGGCGCCACGCCATGCGGTATGACGCTGCAGACAGCGGTACTGCTGCCCCCTGTACATCACAACATGATCTATTTCATAGGTCTTTCCCTCAAGCCACACGTTGGCGGCATCCGGCAATTCGGTTTCCTTGTCGATCTCGAATTGGTAGCCGACATTGTTCTTGCTGACGTAGACACGGTTCCTGTTCGCCGCTGCCTGCGGCACGACGCTGGCCACTGCACCGTTCGCCTGTAGCTTGCCAATCCGGAAGAAGTGCGACTCGGCATTGACCTTCTGCGCCAGTTCGTATGACCATGCATCGGCCTCGGCATTGGCTGCGGCGATCTCCAGCACATGCTTCGCCACGTCGCGCGCGTCTGTATCCATGACACGGAATGTGAGCCGCGTGCCGACCGCCAGCTTGCCAACGGCGCCGACCGAACCCTGGTCTTCCCAACTGGCTGGCGACACCGGCAGGCCATCTTCGGGAAACGCAACGTCGGCGCATGCATAGAACGCCTCCGGGCTATCACCGCGCTGCCACACACTGAAAATCAGATGATTGCCTGCTCTTCGCTGCGGTAGCTGCACGGTCATGCGATAGCGGCCCCCGGCTTCATTCGCGGCCGAACCTGGTACCGTGGCGAACAATTCGAGGTCGCTCCAGCGTAACGGCGTGTCGGGACGCCATCCATCGCGCGTGATGTAGTACTTGAAGTATTGCGTGGCATGGCGGGTCGAGGCGCGCCACACAAACGTGTAGGCGCGATCCGGCGTCGGTGCAATAAAGGTCCGCGGCCAGTCCGCTCGCGCCAGATCGAGGCCGCGGAAATTCGCGGAGCCTGCGGAGCAGAGCTTTCCGTCCGGCACGAGGTTGCGGTGGTTACCGGCTGCATTGCCGATCCGCACACCATTCCAGTCATGGACCTGCTGGATACCGCCGGCTGCCCTGGCAGCCTGACATGCCGCCGACCGTGGCAAGTCGGCACTCTCGGCATGGCAGGTCAGTGCACGGCTGGCCGGCAGTTCCAGCGTACCGTGTGCCGATGCGCGTAGTGGCAAAGCTGCCGCAGTCACAACTGCCAGCCCGGCGAGCGAGATTGCTTTCAATGACATATCGATTTCCTTGACGTGTTGTAGTAGCTCTCTTCGCGCCATTCCATTTGTTGCAATGGCGGCACGAGTTCAACCGTTCTGACACCATCAGGCAATCGGATCCATCCGAAAGATTGCAATGCACGGACCGCTATCAGGACTATGCGACCCAATCCATGCAGGTAGCCGGGCTGGTCGGGGCTACAATAGGGTGTCGCTGCTCACTGCCCTGTCCCCATGTCCGACCATCCTCGTTTCACCATCAACCGCTCCGTGGTCATCCTGATGCCCGAGCAACCATTTCTGGACTGGATCAAGGCCGTGGATCCGGAGCCGGTTCCCTCGCTCTCGCTCGATCGCGTACGCGATGACGCCAGCGTATTCCTGCTCCCGGGTGAAGTGGCCGAGAGTGACGAAGATGCATTGCGCTGGGTGGAAAAGCGCTGGCGCTACTTCTTCGAATTTCTGCTCGGTGAGTGGTTCGACATTTCCCTATGGCCCGAGAAGCTGACCTTGGCGATGTTTCGCGAATGGTTCACACCCCGCCTCCATTCGATGGTCTGGGACATGGCCCCGGAGGCTCCCATCGAACACGAGGATTGGGACGAGGGCGACGACGATGAAGAGTCCCCTACTCTTCTTCACTAAGTACGCATCCGGCAAAGAAAACGGCACGCCTTGGCGTGCCGTTTTTTCATGCTGCTCCGTGGTTCACGTTCTTCAAAGGAACCGGTCCAGAATCTTCCGACTTGGTTTGTCCAGCGCAAGCTGGTCGCGGATCAGGTAATGAATGCCGTGGCTGTCCGAGATCAGCAGCGTGTTACCGGTGAGCCGGCGAATATCCTCCTCGCCGCGCAGCACCAGTTCGGTCCGGCCACGGTCGGTCTGCACGGTCCAGACACTCGGCGTGGCATATGTGGATACGCTATCGATTGCGCGGATCTCCGGCATGAACTCGCGGCCGGCCAGTTCTGCGTCGATCAGCGCTCGCGTTGGCGCAGGCAGGCCGTCTAGACGCGGAATCCAGGCAAGCTCGCGCCCGTCCGTGCTCATCATGCCCACGCCATCGTCGGCGGCGGAAATCGGGAATGCACGCACGGGCACCACGCCTTCATGCCGCGTGCCATCCGCCGTCGTCAGCACGAGTTTGCCGAGGCTGTTGCGGCTCAGGGTGAAATCAGGCGTCTGCATGGTGGTTTGTTCAAGAGAATGATTACTGCGCACTGACCGGCTCCGCGGTTTGCACCCGATCGCCATCGCTGGCTTCTTCGGCTTCGGCATCGACATTGCGCGCCTGTGCCTGGTACAGCTTGTAGTAGGCACCTTCACGCGCGAGCAGTTCGTCGTGGTTGCCCACTTCCACAATCTGGCCGCGATCCATCACCACCAGGCGATCGGCCTTGCGCAGCGTCGACAAACGGTGCGCGATGGCAATCGTGGTACGGCCCTGCACCAGGTTGTCGAGCGCCTTCTGGATTTCCTTCTCCGTGGTGGTATCCACCGACGAGGTCGCCTCATCCATGATCAGGATGCGCGGATCGATCAGCAGCGCACGCGCAATCGAAATCCGCTGCCGCTCACCGCCCGACAGCGCCTGGCCACGTTCGCCCACCAGCGAATCATAGCCATGCGGCAGGCGCAGGATGAACTCGTGCGCGTGCGCCGCGCGTGCCGCGGCGACGATTTCCTCGCGCGTTGCATCGGGCTTGCCGTAGGCAATGTTGTCGGCGATCGTGCCGAAGAACAGGAACGGCTCCTGCAGCACCAGGCCGATATTGCGGCGGAACTCCGATACCGGCAGCGAACGGATATCCACGCCGTCCACACGAATCGCACCTTCGGACACATCGTAGAAACGGCAGATCAGGTTCACCAGCGTGCTCTTGCCCGAGCCGCTGTGCCCCACCAGTCCAATCATCTCGCCCGGCTTGATGGTCAGGTTCAGGCCGCGGATCACGGCGCGATTGCCGTAGCGGAACCCGAGGTCGCGCAACTCGATGGCGCCTTGAACGTTGTCGATATGCACCGGCTTCCGCGGTTCGGGCACGCTCGATACGTGATCGAGAATGTCGAAGATCCGCTTGGCGCCGGCGGCGGCCTTCTGCGTGACCGACACGATGCGGCTCATCGAATCGAGCCGCGTGTAGAAGCGGCTGATATAGGTCAGGAACGCCACCAGCACGCCCACCGTGATCGCGTTGTGGCTGACCTGCCAGATGCCGAAGATCCACACCACCAGCAGGCCCACTTCGGTCAGCAGCGTCACGGTTGGCGTGAACAGCGACCACACGGCGTTCACGCGGTCGTTGATCAGCAGGTTATGCCGGTTGGCATCGCGGAAACGGGCCACTTCACGCTTTTCCTGCGCAAAAGCCTTGACCACGCGGATGCCGGGAATGGTATCGGCCAGCACGTTGGTGATCTCCGACCAGATCCGGTCGATCTTCTCGAAGCCGTGGCGCAAACGGTCGCGCACCAGATGGATCATCCAGGCGATGAACGGAAGCGGCACCAGCGTGACCAGTGCCAGCCACGGGTTGATAGAGATCAGGATGATCGCGGTCATGGCGATCATCAGCACATCGGTGGCGAAGTCGAGCAGATGCAGGGACAGGAACACGCTGATCCGGTCGCTTTCCGAGCCGATCCGAGCCATCAGGTCACCGGTGCGCTTGCCGCCGAAGTATTCGAGCGACAGTTTGAGCAGGTGCTCGTATGTGGTGGTACGCAGGTCGGCACTGATGCGCTCCGAGACGCGCGCCAGCAGGTAGGTGCGCGCCCAGCCCAGCCCCCAGGCCACCAGCGCGGCACCCAGCAGACCGGCCAGGTAGAGCTTGACCAGGTCATGGTCGATGGGCACGCCGTTCTGGTACGGAATCAGCACCTTGTCCATCAGCGGCATGGTCAGGTACGGCGGCACCAGCGTGGCGGCGGTACCAAGCAGCAGCAGGACAAACCCCGCCAGCAGCTCCCAGCGGTACGGCCGGGCGAAGCGCCACAGCCGCAGCAACGCCCATGTGGACGGCGGCGTTTCGAGCTCGCGGCTGCATTGCGGGCATTGCTCCTCGCCGGGCGGGATCGGTGCCTTGCAGGTCGGGCAGATGTCGGCCTCGGTCTGGGCGGCATGCCCCGTCGCCAGCACGTCGCGCTGGCTTTCGAACTGGTCGGCCAGCCGCAATGCGTCTGGATTGTAACCAAGCGTATAACGCCAGTTGGCCAGGCGGCTCTGGCCATCGGCCAGTTCCAGCGTACCCACGCCGGCGTGGTCGCCATGGGACAGCGTCAGGCCCGGGGCAATCTCCCAATGGCGCAGGTCTTTTTCACCGGGAAAGCGAGAGATCAGACGACGATCCGTCACAACCAGCCACCCTTGGGTAAAATGCAGCCTTGCGTCCAGGTCCAGCTGCAGCCCGGCCAGGACGGTTTCACCTGGCAGGAGGCTGGTGCCGAGTTCGGCAACCCAGGGACCTTGCGAGCCGGGGTGGATGGAAGCAGACGGGGAGGACTGGGTCATTGTTGGCGCGATAATCGGTAAAACGAGCGGTAAGACAATTGGTAAGACAAGCCGCAAAAGCGCGTCCGCAGGCCCCAAAACGGATCGAAAACGGACATAACTTGAAACAATTTAAGCGGTTCGCCGTCTGGCGGCCCGCAATTTTGCCCGCAAGTATACATAACGCAAAACAAGCGGGGCGCCTGGTGCGCTGCACAACGAGTGGTAGTCTCAAAATGGGTACCAAGGGTCAACCCTGAGGCTACTGTAACGTTACTGAAAGGTTAGGCTTCCATTTCTCGGGCACTCGCCCACTGCCTCAAGCTAAATCGATGAAAAAGAAGGACATTGAGATTTTCGATGTCATGTCGCTGCGCGGCCCGAATATGTGGACATATCGGCCAGTGCTGGAGGCATGGGTCGATATCGGCGAACTGGAGGATTTCCCCTCCAACAAGATTCCGGGCTTCTACGAGCGCCTGTCGGCATGGCTGCCGACGCTGATCGAGCACCGCTGCAGCCCCGGCGTGCGCGGGGGCTTCCTGATGCGCCTGAAGGAAGGCACCTGGCCGGGCCATATCCTGGAACACGTCACGCTTGAGCTGCAGAACCTGGCCGGCATGCCGGGCGGATTCGGCAAGGCGCGCGAGACCCCGGTACGCGGCGTCTACAAGGTAATCGTCCGTGCCTGGCACGAGCAGGTGACGCGCGCGGCGCTGTTCACCGCCCGCGACCTGGTCATGGCCGCGATCGAGGACCGTCCGTTCGACGTGCCCGCTGCCGTCGAGGCCCTGCGCGACCTGGTCGACGAACACTGCCTGGGCCCGAGCACGGCATGTATTGTCGATGCCGCCGATGATCGCGACATCCCGTCGATCCGCCTGTCCGACGGCAACCTTGTGCAGCTCGGCCATGGCGCGCGCCAACGCCGGATCTGGACCGCCGAGACCGACCGCACCAGCGCCATCGCCGAATCGATTTCGCGCGACAAGGACCTGACCAAGAGCCTGCTCGAATCGTGCGGCGTGCCGGTGCCGGAAGGCCGTATGGTCGAGAGCGCCGAAGACGCCTGGGATGCAGCCGAGAGCATCGGCGTGCCCGTGGTGGTCAAGCCCTACGATGGCAACCATGGCCGCGGCGTCTTCACCAACCTGATGACGCGCGAGGAAGTGGAAACCGCTTATGCGGTGGCCATCGACGAGGGCAACGGCGTGATCGTCGAACGCTTCATCCCTGGCAACGAACACCGCCTGCTGGTGGTGGGCGGCCGCCTGGTGGCCGCCGCGATGGGCGAGACCGCCTCGGTCGTCGGCGATGGCAAGCAGACCATCGATGAACTGATCGAATCGCAGATCAACTCCGATCCGCGCCGCGGCAGCACCGAGGATCATCCGCTGAACCGCGTCCGGCTCGATTCCGCCGCGCGCCTCGAGCTGAAGCGCCAGGGCTATGCCGACGGCACTGCCGTGCCGCCCGAGGGCCGTACGGTACTGATCCAGCGCAACGGTAACGTGGCGTTCGACGTCACCGACCGCGTGCACCCGAGCGTGGCAGCACACGCCGCGCTGGCCGCACGCGTGGTGGGTCTTGATATCGCCGGCGTGGACCTGGTTGCCGAAGACATCTCGCGTCCGCTGGCTGACCAGCGTGGCGCCGTGGTCGAGGTCAATGCCGGTCCGGGACTGCTGATGCATATCAAGCCTGCCGACGGCGAGCCGCGCCCGGTGGGTCGTGCCATCGTCGACCACCTGTTCCCGACCCGCAATGGCGTGGAAGACGACGGCCGCATTCCCGTGGTGGGCATCACCGGCACCAACGGCAAGACCGTGGTGGCCAAGCTCGTGGCCCGCCTGCTGCAACTGTCGGGCAAGCATACCGGCCTGGCCTGCAGCGACGGCCTGTTCCTGGACCGCCGTCAGGTGGAAAAGGGCGACCGTGGCGAAAAGGCCAGCTGGGATGCCGGTCATCGCATCCTGATGAACCGCGCGGTGGAAGCCGCCGTGTTCGAGAACGACAGCGGCATGATCCTGTCGCAAGGCCTGCCCTACGATCGTTGCCAGGTTGGCGTGGTCACCAACTTCGGCCAGCCCGACCACCTCGGCGACTACTACGTCGAGGATGAGGACCGCATGTACAACGTGCTGCGCACCCAGGTCGACGTAGTGCTCAAGAATGGCGCCGCGGTGCTCAACGCCGCCGACGCCCGGCTGGTCGAAATGGCCGAACTGTGCGATGGCGACGTGATCTTCTTCGGCCTGTCCGCCGACTTGCCGGCGATTACCGAACATCGTGCGGCCGGCAAGCGCGCCGTGTTCGTGCGCGACGGCAAGGTCGTGATGGCCACCGGCCATAGCGAGACCGCCCTGACCGACGTCTCGGCGATCCCGTTGACCTACGCTGGCCGCGTTGCGTTCCAGATCGAGAACGTGCTGGCCGCCGTGGCCACGGGCTGGGCACTCGGCATCTCGAATGACCTGATTCGCGCCGGCATCGTGACGTTCGACGTCGGCCAGGTGGATGTGCCGGGCCGCTTCACGATGTTCGAGCGCCAGGGTGCCACGGTAGTCGTCGACGACGCGCACAACGCCCCGGCAATCGAGGCGCTGGCCGCCGCACTGGACCGCTTCCCGGCCGAGCGCCGCATGCTCGTCTTCGGCGCCGGCGTACAGCGCCGCGATGAAGACCTGGTGCAGCAGGGCAAGGTCATTGGCAAGGCCTTCGACCGCGTGTTCCTGTGCGAGGACCATAGCGTGCGTCGAGACCTGCCCGATACCGAAGCGCGCGCGCAGATCAAGAAGGGCCTCTATGAAGGCCGCCGCGTGACCAAGATCATCGACGAAGGCTCACGCCGTGCCGCGGTGGAAGCCGCATTGTCGCAACTGGTGGCCGGCGACCTGCTGGTACTGCAGTGCGATGAAGGCTCGACTGAAAGCACCGTCGAACAGGTACACCAGTGGATGGGCCGCAGCGGACGCCGCGCGTAGTTCCGGAAGAACAACGGAAAAAAGATTCTATGGAAGTTTCTCGCATCCGGGCCCTGCGTGGCCCGAATCTCTGGTGCCGGCACACTGCGATCGAAGCCATCATCGCGTGTTCGGACCAATCCCACCTGCTGGCCGAGTTGCCCGGTTTCGAGGATCGGCTGCGCGCGCGCTTCCCGGGCATCGGCCCGATGCGTCCCGACGATGAAACCGGTTCGCTATCGATGGCCCACGCGCTCGAAGCTACCGCACTGGGCCTGCAGGCCGCGGCCGGTTGTCCGGTCACGTTTGGCTACACCGCGCCCACACTGGAACCGGGCACCTACCAGGTGGTGGTGCAATACAGTGAAGAGGAAGTAGGCCGCCTGGCCTTCGAACTGGCCGAGCGCCTGTGCCTGGCCGCACGCGACGACCAGCCGTTCGACCTCGACGATGCGCTGCACCGCTTGCGCGATCTCGATGAAGACGTGCGCCTGGGACCGAGTACCGGTTCGATCGTCTACGCCGCCGTGGCGCGTGGCATTCCGTATCGTCGCCTGACGCAGGGCTCGATGGTCCAGTTCGGCTGGGGCAGCAAGCAGCGACGCATCCAGGCCGCGGAAACCGACATGACCAGTGCGGTATCCGAATCGATCGCACAGGACAAGGAACTGACCAAGGCCTTGCTGCACGCAGCAGGCGTGCCGGTGCCGATGGGCCGCTCCGTGGACAGCGCCGAGGAAGCCTGGGCCGCCGCGCAGGAAATCAACGGCCCGGTCGTGGTGAAGCCGCGCGACGGCAACCAGGGCAAGGGCGTGGCCGTGCGCATCCGTACGCGCGAGGAAGTGATGACGGCCTACGAGGTAGCGTCCGACATTTCTTCCGACGTGATCGTCGAGCGTTATATCCCGGGTCACGACTTCCGCCTGCTGGTGGTGGGCAAGCATCTGGTGGCCGCGGCACGCCGCGATCCGCCGCAGGTGATTGGCGACGGTTCGCACACGGTGCGCCAACTCGTGGAGGAAGTGAACCGCGATCCGCGCCGTGGCGAAGGCCATGCCACATCGCTGACGAAGATCCGCTTCGACGACATCGCGCTGGCCACGCTGGCCAAGCAGGGCCTGAGCGCCGACGCGGTGCCGGCCAAGGGCACGCGCGTGGTACTGCGCAATAACGCGAACCTGTCCACCGGCGGCAGTGCTACCGACGTCACCGACGATGTCCACCCCGACATCGCCGCGCGCGCCGTGGCCGCCGCACAGATGGTTGGCCTCGACATCTGCGGCGTCGATGCCGTTTGCGAGACCATGCTCAAGCCGTTCGAGGAACAGGCCGGCGGCATTGTCGAAGTGAACGCCGCACCGGGCCTGCGCATGCACCTGCAGCCGTCATACGGCAAGGGTCGCGCGGTTGGTGAAGCCATTATCTCGACGATGTTCACCGATGGCGACGACGGCCGCATTCCCGTGGTGGCCGTGTCGGGCACCAATGGCAAGACCACTACGGTTCGCCTGATCACGCATATCCTGGCGTCGAACGGCCTGCGCATGGGCATGACCGGCACCGATGGCGTGTACATCCAGGGTCAGCGCATCGACACCGGCGACTGCAGCGGTCCGCGTAGCGCACGCAATGTCCTGCTGCACCCGGACGTGGATGCCGCCGTGTTCGAAACGGCGCGTGGCGGGCTGCTGCGCGAAGGCCTGGCGTTCGACCGCTGCGACGTGGCCGTGGTGACCAATGTCGGCGAAGGCGACCACCTCGGGCTGTCGTACATCAGCACCGTCGAGGACCTGGCCGTGCTCAAGAGCGTGATCGTGCAGAACGTCGCGCCGCATGGCATGGCCGTGCTGAACGCCGCCGACCCGATGGTCGCGCGCATGGCCGACGCGTGCCCCGGCTCGGTCACGTTCTTCGCGCACGATGCCGGTCTGCCGACCATGGCGCTGCATCGCGCCCAGGGCAAGCGCGTGGTGTTCGTCGAGGGTGACGAGATCGTTGCCACCGAAGGCGAAACCAGCGTGCGTTTTGCGCTGGCCGACATTCCGCTCACGCGCAATGGCTCGATCGGGTTCCAGGTCGAGAACGCGATGTCGTCGATCGCCGCCGCCTGGGCGCTCGGCATCGACTGGCCCGTGATCCGCCGCGCGCTGGCTACGTTCGTCAATGACGCCGCCACCGCGCCGGGTCGCTTCAACGTGTTCGACTACAACGGCGCCACGCTGATTGCGGACTACGGCCACAATCCCGATGCGATCCAGGCACTGTGCAACGCCGTTCAGGGCATGCCGTCGAACAAGCGCGTGGTGCTGATCAGCGGCGCCGGCGATCGCCGCGACGAGGACATCCGCAAGCAGACGCAGATCCTTGGCGGCGCATTCGACGAAGTACTGCTGTACCAGGACCAATGCCAGCGCGGCCGTGAAGATGGTGAAGTGCTGGCACTGCTGCGCGAAGGCCTGGTCGGTGCGCAACGCACGACCTACACCGAGGAAATCCGCGGCGAGTTCGTGGCCATCGACACCGCGCTGGCACGCCTGCAGCCCGGTGACTTGTGCCTGATCCTGATCGACCAGGTGGAAGAAGCACTGGACCACATCGCCAAGCGAATCGCAGGGAAGTAAGGCTCCTGCTGTTCGCCCCCCTCTCCCGCGGCGCGGGAGAGGGGTTGGGGGAGAGGGCAAGGCGCATCAAACCGCAACTTGTAGTGGCTTGAGCCGCTGGTCCTCTCCACTCTCCCTCTTTCCCGCTCTACCCTACCCTGTCCCCATACATTCAATGACGTCCCGGCAGTGACAGCCGGCGCTCCAGCATATGCTGCAGCACCGATAGCGCGGTGCTGAGCACCCAGTAGATCGCCGCGGCGGCCAGATACAGCGGCAACGGCTGATAGGTGGCCGCGATGATTTCCTGCGACGTGCGCAACAACTCCGTGACGGTAATCACCGAAACCAGCGAGGTGTCCTTGATCAGGCTGATCAGGCTGTTCGACAGGCTTGGCACCGACAGCCGCAACGCCTGCGGTCCCACCACGTAACGCAGCGTCTGTACCGGCGTCATGCCGAGGCTGTATGCCGCCAGCCACTGCCCGCGCGCAACGCCCTGGATGGCACCGCGCATGCTCTCCGACAGATATGCCCCGACGTTGAGGCTCAGCGTAAGCACGCCGGCCGGCGTGGGCTCCAGCGTAATGCCGATGCCCGGCAAACCGTAATACACCACGAAGATCTGCACCAGCAACGGCGTACCGCGCATGATGCTGACGTACACGCGCGCCAGCACTTTGAGAATCGGCTGATGGCTTATGCCCATCAGCGCCACCACAATGCCAATCAGCAGTCCGAACACCATGGACAACACGGCGAACTTCAGCGTGAGCAGCGTGCCCTGCAGCAATACGGGCAGCGAATCAATGACGAGCTGGAGGGCGGACATGGGAGGGGCTGAGGTCAGTCGGAAGCCGGCGGAAACCCGCGATGACGCGATCATACGTGATCAGGGCACCGGCATATGAATGGAATCTGTTTCTGGACGGAGGTGGTGACGATGTCGGATGAAAACGTGCTCTGGAGCGGTACGCTGGAAGAATATTTCCTGATGACCTGGGGGCCTAAGGAAATCTGGGGCAGGCAACCTGAAACGCCGGCCGAACCACTTCCCGAAGTACGCGCTATCGAGGTTGTCGAGATGGCGCGCAGAATGGGCATTGCCAAGAAAAAATTGATCCATGCCCTGGGATACTCACGTGGTGAACTGGTTCGTAAGGCAAAGGATGGAGCCTACCTGAACGAGAAGCAGAGTGAGTTGTTTCACGGACTGAAACGAATGATCCGGTTCGTCCATCGCTACTACCCTGAAAAGGCATACGATGCGACCTTCAACCCGGAGCGGTGGATGGGGCAATTTCTGCTTCGCCGGCACCACTGTCTTGGTGGCAGCTACGGCGCCGACTACATGAACACAGTCGAGCGCCAGGAGCACGTCGAGGATGCCCTCGTCGCCCCGATATTCGGACTCTACGTATGAAGACCGCCTGGAGGATCTCAAAGGAAGCTGAAGAATACGCTGCCGACGACTCGAGCGGAACGGGGGCGTCCCGGGATGGGGGACGCTGGAACCGCAAAGGCGTTCCCGTCACGTATTGCGCCGAGTCGATTTCCCTGGCCTGCCTTGAGACGCTGATCCGCCTTCGGCCGAATGATCTTTTGATGAATCGGTACCTGTCACGGGTCGATATCCCAGACGAATTGTGGTGCCAGGCAATCCATTTCTCCGAAGCGACTGCTCCCGTAGGATGGGATGCAGTGCCTCACGGGAAGACAAGTCTTGACCTTGGAGATCAATGGATTGCTGAGCTCCGCTCGGCAATCCTGATCGTCCCGTCATCGATCATTCCGGAAGAGCCGAACGTGCTGATCAATCCCAGTCATGCGGACGCGAAGAAAATCACTTTCAGGAAGATTCGCAAGTGGATCTATGACCCGCGCCTGCTTCGGCGACTGCTGTTTACTTAGCCGCCTTCGTCACGTCCGAACCGAACCATTTGTTGGACAGCTTGGTGAGCGTGCCGTCGCGGCGCAGGTCGTCGAGCGCCTTGTCGATCGCGGCGGCGAACTTGGGGTTGTCCTTGCGGAACGGAATCGCGACTTCGCTATTGGCGCCCGGCAGCACGGCACCTGGGCGCAGCGGCAGATTGGCCTGCTTGATCAGGTAGTTGACCATCAGGCGGTCATTGAGCGCGGCGTCCACGCGTTGTGCGGCGAGGTCTCGCAAGTATTCGGGCGCGCCGGGATAGGTCTTTACGTCGATGCCCGGCACCGACTTGGCCAGTTCGTTGTAGTTGCTGCCCAGGCTCACGCCAAGCTTGTGACCTTTCAATGCGTCGAGCGAAGCAAACTCGCGCTTGTCGTCCTTGCGCTGGATCAGTTGGGCGGCCGAGTAGACGTACGGCGTCGAGAAATCGAGCACCTGCTTGCGTTGCGGGGTCACCGAAACCTGATTGACGATGATGTCGAACTTGCCGGCCTGCAGGCCCGCGATGATCGCGCTCCATTCGGTGGTCACGAACTCGGGCTTGACGCCAAGCTTGCCCGCCACCGCGCGCGCCACGTCGACGTCGAAACCATCGAGCTCATTGTTCGCGCCGCGATATCCGAACGGAGGATAGGTTCCTTCCAGGCCAACCTTGAGCACGCCCGCCTGCTTCACGGTATCAAGCAGGTCGGCAGCATGTGCGGCAGTTGCGGCAGTTGCGGCAATACCGGTGGCGCCTGCCACCAGTGCGGTAGCCAGCAGGGATTTGAACCAACCCGATCGAATCGTTCGCATATGTTCTCCAGTGGGATGCGGTTTGATCGCCGGTTTCCCCTTTTGAGGGAATTCCGGCAACTCTATGAGCCTATAACGGGCATCACAGTACCGCAAACACTATCGACGACGAAATAACGATTCGATATGGCTATATAACTCGCAAGGCCGTTCACACTTGCTTGTTTTCGCTCCCCTCTCCCGCCGCAGGTGGGAGAGGGGTTGGGGGTGAGGGCAATGCGGTTCAAATTGCGACTTGTCAGCTTGCACCGCTGGCCCTCTCCCCCGACCCCTCTCCCGCTTTGCGGGAGAGGGGAGACAACCACTACCGCCCGCGCCGGCGGATTACTGGAACGCCTTGTCGTTCGGCGCGGCGAACAGTTGCTTCATTTCCGGCGACAGCGCGTAGTTCATATTGATATTGCGCGGCGGGATCGGTTGCAGGAACCACTTGGTGTACATCTTCTCTGCACGACCGCTCTTCTGGATGTCGGCCACCACGTCATCGACGAGCTTCTTGAACGATGCATCGTCCTTGCGGAACATGCAGGCGTAGTTCTCGGTCTGCAGCGGCGTGCCGACCACCACCCAGTCCGCGGCGTTCTTGGCCTTGGTGCGCTCGCCGTACAGCAACGGCTCGTCCATCACGAATGCCACGGCACGGCCCGACTCCAGGATCAGGAATGCCTGGCCGTGATCCTTGGCGCTGGTCAGGTTCATTTCCATGCCATCGCCATTCATCTTGACCAGTTGGCGCTCACCGGTGGTGCCGGCCGTGGTCACCACGTTCTTGCCCTTGAGCTGCGGGAAGTCCGTCACGCCCGAATCCTTCTTCGTCAGCATGCGGATACCGTAGATGAACAGGCTGTTCGAGAAGGACACCTGCTTCTGGCGTTCGGTGTTGTTGGTGGTGCTGCCGCACTCGATATCGATCGTGCCGTTCTGCATCAGCGGAATGCGGTTCTGCGACGTGATCGGCGTCAACTTGACCTGCAGGTTCGGCATGTTCAGCGTCGACTTCACCTTGTCGACGATCGCCAGCAGGTAGTCGTGCGAATAGCCCATTACCTCCTTGCCGTCCGAATACGAGAACGGAATCGACGATTCGCGATAGCCCAGCGAAATCACCCCGCTGTCCTTGATCTTCTTGAGCGTGTCGCCATCGGCGGCATGGGCGCCGGCCGCGGCGCTCACCAGCACGGCAGCAGCCAACAGGCGATGGATGGGGAATTGACGGACAGACAGTGACTTCATGCTTCGCTCCTTCAAGGGGCTTGGATTAATAGACAGACTTGAGGCAAATCTCACTACCAAACTTGTGACTTCACTTCCAGCACAACCCGTGTTGCATCGGCCCGGTCAGGCTAGGCCGCTGCTGCACTGAAATCTCCGGCGTCGAGCACCGGCTTGCGCCCCGCCAGCTGGTCCGCCAGCAGGCCCGCGCTACCCATGGCCAATGTAAAACCAAGCGCGCCGTGGCCTAGGTTCAGCCACAGTCCACGCAGGCGTGATTCCCCGATCATCGGCAGGCCCGTCGGCGTCGCCGGGCGCAGACCCGCCCACGGCTGCAGCGCATCGAGGTCGGCGCCATTCATCACGTTGCCAAACACCAGGCGCGTTTGCGTGACCAGCGTCTGGGCGCGCTCCCGATCGACCACCGCGCCGCCACGCACGATGTCCGCCATGCCTGCCACGCGCAGCGTGTTGCCAATCCGCGCATAGACGATCTTGTTTGCGAAGTCCGTCACGCTGATGTGCGGCGCCGCCGCACCATCCGCGATCGGAACGGTGATGCTGTAGCCCTTGAGCGGCCACAGCATCGGCCTGATACCGGTGGGCCGTAGCAGCGGCACGCTACCGATACCGCCCGAGACGATCACCACATCGGCCGCGATGTCGCCCCGATCCGTGCGCAGGCCCGTCACGCGATCCCCGCTGCGGATCAGCTCGGAGACCCGCGTGCCGAAGCATAGCGTCACGGCAGGGTTGCCTTGCAACAGATGGGCCAGGGACACGCAGAACCGATGGCAATCGCCCACTTCCTCGCTTGGCGTGTAGATCGCACCGGCAATATCGTCGCGAATGCCTGCCAACGCGGGCTCCAGCGCCACGGTCGCGGTGCGGTCCAGTGCCTGCTGCTCGCAGCCGAGGCTCGCCTGGTAGTCCAGCAAGCGGCATGCCGACGCATACGCCGCGGCGTCGCGATGCACCACCAGCTTGCCGCGCCGCGCAAAATCGAATCCCCCACCCTCCTCGCGCGCCTCGCGCCGGTTGGTGAACGCCTGCATCAGGTCGCGTGAATAAAAGGCCAGCCGCAGCAGCTTGCGCGTGGTGGCTTCGCTGGTCGATGCGTTGCAGGCCTGTACGAATGCCATCAGCCAGCGCCATTGCTCCGGATCCATCGACGGCCGGAAGCGCATCGGCGAATCACGGTCGAGCAGCCAGCCCGGCACCTTCGACAACACGCCCGGCCCGGCCAGCGGCGCCACATAGCTGTAGCTAAGCTGCCCGCCATTGGCAAAGCTGGTTTCCTCGCCCGGACCATCGTGGCGCTCGACCACCGTGACTTCATGTCCGTCATTGGCCAACCGCCACGCGGTAGTCATCCCCACCACGCCGGCACCCACTATTGCTACGCGCATCTGACTTGCCTTGCCTTCCCATTACCAACGATGGGCCAGAGCGTAGAACACCGGGCGCCGCTTGCCCAATGCCAATACGTGCCAGAATATGTCCTCAGGCTATGGGTCGCGCCACCCGGGTCTACCCGTAGTGCATAGCACCATTTCACCGCCATTCCGCCGCACCAGAAGCGGCTTTTCCCAGCACCATAACGATGCGCCTGCGCCAGATCGAAGTGTTCCGTGCCGTGATGCTGACCGGCACCGTCAGCGAAGCCGCGCGCCTGCTGCATGTCTCCCAACCCGTGGTGACACGCGTGCTGCAGCACGCCGAGGCCTCTCTCGGGTTTCGTCTGTTCGATCGCCAGCGTGGCCGCCTGCAACCCACGCCCGAAGCCGTGGCGCTCTACGGCGATGTCGAAAGGCTATATGGCGAGATCGAACGCGTGCGGCGCGTATCGGAAAGCCTGCGCCACAAGGGCGCCGGGCGCCTGCGCGTAGCCGCGACCCCGAGCCTGGCCAACCCGTTGCTGGTACCCGCGGTGCGCCGCTTCTGCGCACGGCATCCGGAGACCCAGGTCCAGGTGCTGACCCACCATACGAATGAGATCGTGGCCGCGTTGCTGGCCAACCAGATCGACGTCGGCTTTGCGTTCTCGCCGCCGCGGCATGAAGCGATCACCAGCGAGCCCGTGGCGGCCGGGCGCATGTTGCTGGCCGTGCCGCGTGCGCAACCGCTGCCCGCCGGGGGCCGGCGCGGCGTGGTGCCGATTCGCAAGGTCATGGAGCGACCATTTATTGGCTACGACGATGACAGCTCGCTGGGATTGCTGGTGCGCCAGACGCTGGCGCGCCACGCGCTGGAACCGCATTCCACACTTGAAGTGCAGACATACTCGCTGGCGCTGGCGCTGGTCGATGCGGGGCTTGGCCTGACGCTGCTCGACCAGTACACCGCCTTGAGCGCCAATCCGGCTAACGTGGCCCTGCACGATGTGCAACCCGAACTGGCCTTCGAGATCCAGATGCTGCGCGCCAGCCATCGTGGTGCGTCGAGCCTGGTCGATGACATGCACGCGCAGTTTGCCGCCGCCGCAGCCACATTGGCGGCCACACTCGGCGAACGGCTAGAAGCGCCGGCGGCAATGTTCGATGCCGCCAGTCGGTAATTGAGCAGACAATTGACAGCGCACCACGCTGTGCACCATTATCAACACGCACCGATAGGCGCATGAAACATCCATGTTCGTCCTGACCCTGATCCTTCTCGTGCTGGTGAGCGCGTTCTTCTCGATCTCGGAGATTGCACTCACAGCCGCCCGGCGTACCAAACTCCAGGTTCTCTCCGAACGCGGCGACCGCCGTGCGACCAAGGTATTGCTGCTCAAGGAAGAGCCTGGCAATTTCTTTACGGTGGTACAGATCGGCGTGAACAGCGTGGCGATCCTGGCCGGTATCCTCGGCGAGAAACACGTATCCGACCTGGTCTATGAACTCTTGCTTGGCTATATGGACGCCGGCATGGCGCAGCGCGTGGCCAATATCGGTTCATTCCTGGTGGTCACGCTGCTGTTCATCCAGTTTGCCGACCTGATTCCGAAGCGCATTGCGATGACGTTTCCGGAGGCCTGCGCCGTGCAGGTCATCGGCCCGATGCTGACACTACTGAAGGTCTTCAAGCCGCTGGTGTGGGTGTTCAATGCGGCTGCCGATGCCATGCTCAGGCTAATGGGTATCCCGACCAAACCGGTGGACCAGATCACCACGGAAGATATCGCCGCGATGGTCGATGCCGGCGCCGAAGCTGGCGTGCTGCACAAGCACGAACTCCACCTGATCGAGAACGTATTCGAACTCGACTCCAAACCCATTACCGCGATCATGACGCCGCGCGATGACGTGGTGTTCCTGACGCTCGACGAGACCGCCGACAGCATCCGCCGCAAGCTCGTCAAGCAACCGCACGCGCAATACCCGGTCTGTGGCAAGAGCATCGACGACGTGCTCGGCTACATGGATTCCAAGGCCATCCTGCAATTGCTGCTCGCCAACGAGAGCGCGGCCGTGCTCGACGATCTTGGCAAGCACTACGACAAGAACGTACTCGTGATACCGGACACGCTCACGCTGTCGGAATCGCTGACGCGCTTTCGCGAAATGCACGAGAACTTTGCCGTGGTGATGAACGAGTATGGGCTGGTGGTGGGCATCGTCACGCTTGACGACATTGTTGGCGCGCTGATGGGCGACATTCTCTACACGACCGAAGACGAGCAGATCGTACGCCGCGACGACTCGTCATGGCTGGTGGACGGCCTGACTCCGCTGGTGGACCTGAAGAAGGCACTGGAACTCGACACGCTACCGGGAGAAGACTATGTCGACACCGCTGCGGGACTCGTGATCTATTCGCTGAAACGGATCCCGAAGAAATCCGAGTCGATCACCGTGGCCGGCTTCCGCTTCGAGGTGCTCGACATCGACCATCACAAGATCGACCAGTTGCTGGTGTCGCGACTGCCGACGGCAGTGGAATCGACCGCGCAGGCCGATGGATAGTGTGTGTTTTTGCTCCCCTCTCCCGCACAGCGGGAGAGGGGTTGGGGGTGAGGGCCAGTGGTTCAAATTGCGATAGTCGCATCTTGATACGCCGACCCTCTCCCCCGGCCCCTCTCCCATTGCATGGGAGAGGGGAGCAACAATCAGCAATTGACTTGACCCGCCAAAAAACAAAACCGACGTCTGCTTTCACAGTACGTCGGCTTGAGTTTTACTACGCTGTTTTTGTCTGCTGGTGGTCGAATCCGTCAGCAGCTTCTTGTTTGGCGGGCCACGCCCGATGAGGATGGGCACTATACCTACGCTATCGCACTATGATTGGGCCACCGTGTAGCGTCTTTCTCCGCCGATTGTCGCCGTAGAGGGCAGCGGCCTGTTCGCCTAGGTGGTCCCCATTTCTAGTGTTTTGAAATGAGCCGCTGCACAATGCCATGAGCAGGGCTGGCGAAACCTGCGCGTCAGGCACCCCACGCATCGATGACCTGCGACAGCGGGAACGGATTCTGTTCCTTGCGCCACTCATGATAGGGCGCGGCCGTCTGACTATAAGGGCCGGGTTGAGGCCGGTCGAATTGAACCCGCGTCGGAATATGAAAGGCGCTACCGAATACGATTGCCTCGCCTGACGACAGGATAGTCACCTGATCGAGCAGCCGTCTCGCCTGCATTGGAATGATGCGCCGGAAATGGTCGATATCGTCAGGATTTTGTAGGCGATGGCTGATAAAGTTGGCGCACTGGCTGATGATCGTCTGGCTGATCTCGCTCGGCCGCTGGCTGGCGATGATGAGTGAAAGGCCGAATTTGCGCCCCTCTTTGGCGATGCGCTCGTATGTCAACCGCGCTAGGCGATGACCGCGATCCTCGTCTGAGCGGGCCGGGCGGGCATAGTTGTGCGCCTCTTCGAGAACAAGCACCCACGGATGCTTATAGCGCGAGGCTGCGGGCAGGCGCTCACGCGCCTCCAGCAACACCCGCCCGATCACCGCGCAAGCATAGGGAAGAACCTCGTTGCTCAACATTGACAGGTCGAGCACCGAGACTTTCGGTCCCGTTGCAGCACCAAGCCCGAAGCGTGCGAACCATGAGGACAGCTTCTCGATCTTCGTATCGGTCTCCTCATAGTTGAGGAAGGCGCGCCATCGCTTGTCGTCGAGGCGGGTTTTCAGCCGCAGCTTCAACGTCGTCAGGTGGGCATCGACGCGAAACGTATCCTCCTTGGATACGGCCCGATTGATAAGCGATGGATCGGTCAGGGTTGCGCGGGCGATCGGCAACGGAGAGTCCGCAGTGCGTGCACCGGCCTCCGCCGTGCCGCTACCACCGACGATCTTGGCGCGAATCGCGTCTTTCAGCTTCTCCGCCTCCGCAGCTATGGCGGCCTGATTGTTCATGACCTCGGTGTTGAAATCGTTAGCTGACCTATGAGCGGTAAACAGGCCAGCGAACGGGTCTGTATCAATGTCTGTATCGGCGAGGTGGCCGACCACGGCATCGCAATAGGAGCCGGCTGCCTTCTTCTTGATCTTCGTCAGTTCGCTCAAGAGCTGGTCGAGCGCGCTCATGCCATTCTGAAACGCTCCCATGCTGGCGGCGGCGGTGGCACTGCCGCCCTTGGCAATCGCCCACCAGTCTTTCAGCACGGGCTCCTGCGTTTGCTCCGACGCGCTCAGCCACGCACAGATTTCTTCGGCGTTCAGAAACCAGAGCGGAAGGCTGAACTCCTTGCCATTGAGGTAGATGCGATCCGGCAAGCGTTGCGCCGCTTCAGCCGTCGGGAAGGCCTTGGCATACTCGCCATTGATGTCGAGGATGAAGACGTGCGGCTCCTCGGCCGCGCCATCGAGCGCAGCCATCGCCTTCTGGATCAGGCTCGACACCGAGAAGGATTTGCCCGAGCCGGTATTGCCCACGATCGCGAGCGGCCGCGAGAACAGGTCGTTATAGGAGGCCCGCACGACGTTGCGGTCTTGGCCGGTCGGGAATCCGATCTTCAGATCGCAATCGAAATCCTTCGCGTCATAGTCCTCTGGCTTGTTGCGCCGCGGTGGTATCTCGAACACCGCGCGAAGGATGTCCGGCGATCCGATCTCCGCGGGAGTGTCGAGTGTTGGCAGCACCGAGATGCCTGGACTGAAGGTAGGCTCCTCGTCCTTGTGCTCGATCGTGCCCAGCAGCTGTACGCTGGCAACGCGGCGTGGTTTCATCAGTTCGAGGTTTAGATCGTCCCCGCTACCGGGATCGAAGGTCTCGCGAGCTTCCAGATCGGTGATGATGCCGATGACCGTTTCCCCCGCACCGAGCGAGAAGGTCAGATAGGCGTTGATTGCGATGGCCGCCTGCACGCCGTCTAGCGTGGCGCGTAACGCCGACCGAGTTTCGGGCAGCAATTCGACCTTCACTCGGAAGCCTTGAACCGACACGATGTGCCCGACGAGGCGCGGATTATCCATCCGCGCCCTCCGTGTCCGCTCCGGCTGATGTTGCGGACGAAGCGATCTGCTTTTCGAAGCGGCGCAAGCGAAGGAAGTCGTCGAGCCACTGCACGTCGGGCATCACCGTTCGCGCAAAGTCGTCGAAGGTCGCGAGCTTGAATGGTGTTGCTGAGAAGGCATCCGTCGTCGGACATAGGACGAAGGCGCGCTTACCGAGATCCTTGTATCGCCGGATGCGTGCGATCACCGGACTGTTCGGATTTGGTTCGACTACCAGCATCACAAGCGACGGATTCATGAGCGCATTCTCGATGATCCGGCTGACATGATCGTCGCCGAAGCCATAGCCCAGCACGAGGAGGAAGGTCTGGGGGATGCCGAGCCGCACCTGAAAGGACCGGAAGAGGTGAGCGTAGGGCATCGCAAGCGTCTGAGCGAATTTGTTCGCGGTCGGTAGAATCCCGACCGAAGGCGTCCCTCCGACCAGAGACAGAAGCGACGCGGCTTTCTGCTCGGCCGTCATGGCGGCGTAGGTCTGAAAAGGGGTCAGATCAGGATGACGCGCGCGCATCTCGGTGCCCTGCTCGAACCAGTGGATCGAGCCGTGGAGCTTGTAGAAATGCAGGAACTTGTCGAAGCGCCGTACACGGCCCTCCGCCACCTCGCCCGGATAGTAGATGTCCAAACCATAAACGGAAGGGTCGAACCGGCCGGCTGCGCGGCCGGTGAAACCGTCAAAATACTGGACGCCGAGCAGCTCCAATGCCTGCTCGAAAAGCGTGTCGTAATTGAGCGTGAAGAGATGGGTGCGTCCGAGGTTGCTATCGCGAGCCACGAGTTTGGATAGAAATGCAAGATGCGGCACGATGCCATCAGCGGACGCGGCCAGCCCCGTATCAGGGAGCGAAAGCGCGCACTCGGCGAAAATCGCCATGCGAAGGCGATCGACGAGCCAACGCAGATCGGCGACGCTGGGCGCCGGCGTACTGGGCCACGTCACGGCGGAAAATGGTCCGCCCGTAGACTCCGCGACGACCAGAGCATTGGCGACGAACGAAAGCCATGCCTCGAAACCGATCGGGTCATCATCGTCGAAGGCGGCGAGAAGGACAGCGTTCTTGCGGGCTTCGATGATAGCAGCGACCGAGGCGGGGATGTCGGGCAGCGCCTGGATCGTGGCGAATACAGCCGTTTCGAGATTGGCCATCGTCTTACCGCCGACGGAAACCGACGTGCCCGATCCCGTCAGAACGACGAGATTCTCCATTCGTAGCCATTCGGATATGAGCGCTTGAAGGCGGACACGCCCCTGCTTCTGATCGAGACCCGCCAGTAGGTTCCCGATGCCGCCGTCTTCAGCGAGGCCAATGAGCTGATATTCGATAGGTGCCGGCGGCACGGTCGTCATAATATTCCCCCAGTCAGTCCCCGCGATCGTGACTGGCCTTAGCCGAATACCTCCGAGCCTGCACCACGCATATCCATCACGAGCTTTTCGGCGAACCGGCTCGCTATTCGATGAGGAGCATGATTTGCTATTCCCGAGCTGATGCCGGGGCACGATTCTTGATAGCGATCTTCACACCATCGGCGCACATTGTCGCGGAGCGCCCGGTCGCTAAGTATGAACGCTGCGACGCTGACACCGATCACCATCCGTCGAATGGCGGTAAACGGATAGCGGCTTGAAAGCTCCAATCCGTAATCGCGCGCGCTCAGCATGGTGTGAGCTTGCCAACGTGTCTCTGGGCGGTGTCTGAAAAACTGCTCCACAGCTTCGATTTGGCGATCTGATGGAAGATCGGAGTTCAGACTACCAACGACCGGGAACGTCTGCTGGACCGTAAAGGTCTCGACGTCGCCCTCACGTCCAACGAAGCGGACAATCTTCTGCCGGCGGCGATTAGCGGGCCGGTTCTTTCGGCGATAACATTTGCCCGCTGCTGCAAGGTCGAGCGTGAATTCTTGCCTGGCCGTTAGATCGTGAGATTCTATCGTCATGTCGCCATGCCTCCGGCGAAATATGGAAAGCGGGTTGCTTACAACGCGGCCGTGGTGTCGCTGGGTACATCGTCGCGACCGACACGCGCTGGCATAGATCTCGGTGATTTACCGCAGGGCGCGTCTCCTGGCTGCAATCCAGTTCAAGTGACATCGGCGGATGCCGACAAACTCATTGCGCTACTCGGCACGGAGTATTTGAGACGGTCATGCATTTACCGAACTAAGCCGCCAGAAGATCAATCGAGGCGGATCGCCGAGCGCAGCCGCATGTTGAGACGATCCACCATCCAGACAAGACTTCCGCGCCAAAAACCGTACAACCGTGCCTGATGGCTGCGGTACAGCATTGCATGGCTCAACTGGGCCAGTCTTCCTCTTATCGTCGTTCCCTTGAATAATCCGTATTTTCCGAGTGAGCCAAAAGCATCATATTCGGCAAGCGATACGAGAGAACCGAAATCCCGATAGTTAAAATCAGGCGGCCGCTTTCCACGCGAGATGACGGCGGGAAGATGACGAATCAAATGCTGCGCCTGCTGGTGGGCGACCTGCGCCGTTGGCGGCAGGGGACGTTCCCCTTGGGACAAGGTAAGGCTTGAGCAATCTCCGAGTGAAAAAATGTTTGGGTCCTGTGTCGTCTGCAGTGACGGCAGCACGACAAGTTGGTTGCCTCGGGTGCTCTCGAGTCCATCGAGATTGGTCAGAAAAGCGGGCGCTTTCACGCCGGCAGCCCATACTTTGAGAGACGCGGTGACCGTTGGG
The DNA here is from genome assembly GCA_963543405.1 of uncultured Cupriavidus sp. Taxonomy (GTDB): domain Bacteria; phylum Pseudomonadota; class Gammaproteobacteria; order Burkholderiales; family Burkholderiaceae; genus Cupriavidus. Next base: position 152,682 of record CAUUBQ010000006.1, on the reverse strand, counting down.
CCATCGTCAAGCTCGAAGCCTTCCGTCGTTGCCGCACTGACCTTAGAGTTAGTCATCACCCTGATGCCGATACTCTCAAGCCTCTCCTCCGTTGCCTGCGAGATGTCGTCTGGAAAGGCCGGCAACAAGCGTGGCCCACTCTCGATCAGGGTGATCCTGATCCGGGATGATAGTGCTGGGGCGCCGTAGGCCTCCGCGATCTGCGTGAGTTGCATTAGTTCGGCCGCGAGTTCGACGCCGGTCGCGCCACCGCCTACTATTGCGATGGATAAGTCCTGTTCCTGCGCGACGGATTGCAGCATCCGAATACGGACTTCACGGTTGAATGCGTCAGCCTGCAAGCGGGAATCAATTTTGAAGCAATATTCCTGTACACCAGGTGTTCCGAAGTCATTGGCCTCGCTTCCAACCGATATGACGAGAGTGTCGTAGGCGATTTCCCTTGCAGGAACGAGCAACCGACCATCTGGAGCATGGAGCGGAGCGAGGCCTATCGTGCGATTGGCCCGATTGAGACTGCACATCTCGCCAGGCTGATATTCGAAGCCAGCATCTCGGGCTTGTGCGAGATAAGGCGTCTGCTGTTGAGATATATCACGTGTACCTGCCGCGATCGTGTGAAGCATCGGCTTCCAGATATGGGCGGAATCACGATCGACCAATATGACAGCCGGCATACTCTGATCGTTCTTCGACCGGCGTCCGAGCGAGGTGGCAATTTCGACCCCTGCTACTCCACCACCCACCACAACGATCCTTCTGCGCCGCCTGTCGACATTCATAAACGATCTCCAGATTGACATTAGGTTAGTGATAGCTCACATAAATCGAATGTCCAAATCGAATATCGCTGCACGCCGTGGCCGACCGGCCGATCCTCAGGCACGTGCTAAGCGTCGCTCACAGATTCTGGAGGCTGCGCATCGATGCTTTGCGCGGAAAGGGTTTCACCTTACGACCGCCGCGGAGATCAGTGCTGAAGCCGAGATAAGTGTTGCCGGCCTCTATCAGTATTTTCCGAGCAAAGACGATCTCATTCTAGCTCTGATCGAGTTAGATCTCGCCGAAAGCGTTGGCCTCATCGAAGTTCTGATGGCCAGTGAGAACTTTTTTGATGGTGCTGAAAGCATACTCCTCTTGGCTATGCAGGACGAACGGCAGCAAGCCATGTCGCGCCTTCGGCTAGAAATTATAGCTGAAGCGAGCCGCAAACCGGAAATTGCTGAGATTGCGATCTCCTGCGACCAGCGTTTTACCACGGCGATGGTTCGAGCCGTCACTTTGGCACAAGCAAAAGGCCAGATCGCAAGTTCAGTCGATCCGTATGAGCTAACGATCGCATTTAACTGTATAATGGATGGGCTGTTCGGGCGCATTTGTTTACCCGGTTACGCTCGCGCTCAGTTAGTGACTGCTTGCGTCGATATGATGCGCCGCGCCGCCGTACCAATCTGATTTCTAAGGACTAACACATGTCAAACACGGCCATAGATTGCGTGCCATATATTAGTAAGGCCTCAGTTATATCAGTTCGCCGCTGGCTGATGATAGGGTCAGTTGTGCTGGCATCAGGGCAACTCGCCGGGTGTGGATCATCCCAGCCAGAACCTGCGCCGCTCAGGACGGCTCTCACGGCGACGGTGCAGCAAGCTAGTTCAAGCGACACCCAGATCACTGGCATCGTCCGATCATTGGGGTCTTATGATATTGCCCCCGAGAATCCTGGGCGGCTTGTTCGGCTAAGAGCAAACATCGGCGATAGGGTCGCGCAGGGTCAAATTCTTGCAGAATTCGACGCGGAGCCATTCCGACTTCAGGCGTCCCAGTCCCGAGCGCAGATGCAGGCCGCGAATGTTGATCTGGATGCTGCCCGCCGTGAGGCAAAACGTCTTGAAGGGCTTGTTGAGGCTGGCGCGGCGGCGCGGCAGGATCTTGATGCCGCAAGGACAAACGTCAGCCGTGCGGAAGCACAGCAGCGGGCTACCTCCGACCAAGCTGCGCTGAATGCCCGTGCCTTGGCAAAAACCCAATTACGCGCGCCCGTGGCCGGGGTGATTACGGCTCGTCAAGGCGAGCTTGGCGCCATACTTCCGGCTGGGGCCCCCGTGTTCTCGCTGGAAGGTGCGGGTGAACGCGAGATCGTTGCTTCGGTCTCCAGCGCGACGGCCGAACAGCTACGCATCGGAACGATCGTGCGTTTCAATATCGGTGGTTCGGGCGGGCAAGCTCGATTGTCCGGCCTTTCTCCGCGATCTGCCGGTGTGGATGCACAGACAGCGCGGTTCACCATCGTTTCAGGCACCGCAGCACCCGGAGCGGCCGTCGAAGTTCGCTTGCCAGCCGGAGGAGCCACCAACGGCGATTTGATGCTGCCTTTGTCGGCCGTCATCGCTGACCGCTCCGGTGCCCGCCGGGTTGTCGTTGTCGGTCAGGACGGTCGAACGACGGCAGAACCGGTTCAGATCATCAGCGTCTCCTCTGCGGGCGCGCTGGTGCGGGGACGGTTATCTCCTGGCCAGCGCGTCATTGCCACTGGCGCTGAACTCATCAAGGCTGGCGAACGTGTTCGCCCGCTCACCTTCACGCCTTGAACGCGGTAGGCATCATGTCCCTCACTGAAATCGCCATGAAGCGGTCACGCTTCACTCTGACCGGCGCCGTCGCCTTGCTCATCGCAGGCTTGGTGATCCTGATCGGATTCCCCGCCACCGAGGAGCCGACCGTCCCGTTTCGGGCTGCCACAATTGAAGCCTATCTTCCGGGCGCAACACCTGAGCGTCTGGAGAGCCTAGTGGCCAAGCCGCTCGAAGAGCGTGTGCGAACCGTTGCCGAAGTCAAAAAAATGGAAACGACTCTGCGCCCTGGCGTGGTGATCATGACCATTGCGCTTCACAGCAATGTCAGTCCTCAGCGCGTAAACCAGGTCTGGCAGACCTTGCGCGCTCGAAGCCAGGAGGCCGCAGCGCTCTTCCCGGCAGGCACGATCGGCCCAGTCCTCAACGATTCCTGGGGCCGGGTATCAGTTATGACCCTTGCGCTTACTGGCGAAAGTTACAGCCAGGGTCAGCTACAGGAAGCTGCGCGCGCGGCACGATTGCGGTTGCAAGGCGTGACCGGCGTTGAGCAGGTCTCGCTTCACGGTGTGCGTGAAGAACAAATTTACATTGAAATATTGCCAGCGCGCCTCGCTGCGGCTGGCATCAGCCTGGAAGCCGTCGCCAAGGCGATCGGTGATCGGAACATGGTGGTGTCGGCCGGCGAGCTCGATGTGTCCGGACGCACTCTGATGCTTGATGCCTCCGGTCAGCTCAAGACAGCCTCTGCGGTCGGGGCTGTACCCGTCGCCCTTCCAGGCGGAGGTTCCGTCCCGCTTTCCACGATCGCCAAGATCGAACAACGCCCCCAGGACCCTCCGACGGCTGCTGCCGTTTTCGACGGCAAACCGGCGATCGTACTCGGCGTCTCGATGCGCACGGGCCTGAACGTCGTCGATTTCGCTGACGCGCTCCGCGCGGGAGTCGCCTCCGCACAAGCAGACCTCCCGATCGGGATGACCCTTTCCCCGATCACCGATCAGGCGGAGGTCGTGGGCCACAATCTGCAGAAGGTCGGCAAGATTTTCGCGGAGACGGTCGTCATCGTCATGGGTGTCGTCGTCGTGTTTCTCGGTTGGCGTGCTGGATTGGTCACCAGTGTGATTGTGCCGCTAACGGTCCTCGGCACTCTTCTGGTGATGAGCGTGCTTGGGATCGAACTGCACCAGATCTCAATCGCCGCCATCATCATCGCGCTTGGTATCTTCGTCGACAATGCCATCGTGGTAGTCGAGGATTATCAGCGACGTATTGGAGATGGCGAAGCCGCCGAATCCGCTGCTATCCATGCGGGCAAGACTATGGCCGCGCCGCTGCTGGTTTCGTCTCTGGCTATCATCCTGGCCTTTACCCCGCTGGTGGCCGGGTCGAGTGAAACTGCCGAATACATGCGCAGCCTCGCTATTGTTCTCGGCGTCACATTACTCCTGTCGTTGTTTCTCGCCCTGACGGTCGTGGCACTACTCTGCAAGATGTACATCAAAGCCCCTCACGAGGAGCATGAGAAGGACGACTGGATCGGGCGGCTCAGGCGCTGGTACGGGCGCAAAGTACTAATCATTGTCGGCCGTCCAGCAACTGTAGCTGTCGCAATGGTTGCGCTCCTCGCAGGGGCGACCGTCCTCAATGGCCTCCTGCCTCAAGGGCTGCTGGGTCCGTCTGACCGTGCCCAGGTACAGATTCCGATTGAGATCGCCCCCGGAGGCGCCACTCGGGAAAGCCTGAGGGTGGCTCAGGAAATCTCGGCAAGGATAAGCGATCGGAAGGCGCATCCGGAAGTCGTCAGCAACGTGGTTTATGTCGGCGACGGTGGACCGCGGTTCATTCTTGGCCTCAACCCGCCTCTGCCGGCTGGCAACCGCGCCTACGCCGTCGTCAATCTTGCCAAGGGCGCTGATAGCGATGCTGTCGTGCGCGAACTGCGCGACGATCTCACCACCCGTTTTCCGCAGGCGCGTATCGAGCCCAAGCGCTTTTCCCTGGGGATGTCGGAAGCCGGCAAGGCGGTGTTCATTCTTACAGGGCCCGATCGCGACACATTGAGCAAGGCTGCCGAGAAGCTCAAATCGGCACTGCGTACAGTGCCGGGGACGCTCGACGTCCGAGATGATGCTGAAACGGTGATCCCGCGCCTTGTCGTAGATATCGATCGCGCACGCGCGGAAGCCGCCAGCGTCACGCCGGCCGACACGGCGCGTGCCCTGCAAGCGGCTTACTCGGGGGTAACGGTCACCACATTGACCCGTGGCGAACTCACGACCCCGGTCGTATTGCGCGCCGATGCGACGCTGCGCCTTTCGCCCGACGCAATCTCGGCGACGCTGGTCAAGCCGGGCGTTACGCTTGGCGATATCGCGACAGTGCGCCTGGCCGATCAGGACAGCGTTTTAAATCGCCGCAATCAATACCCCACGATTATGGTTAGTGCGCGCCACCCCACTCTGACGGCCCAGGCACTGACCAGCAAGGTCGCCGACGCGGTCGCCAGCCTCGACCTGCCAGCCGGGCATTCGGTGATCCCGGGGGGTGAGATCGAAGAATCTGCCGAAGCCAATGGCGGCCTGATCCAGTATTTGCCGATAGCACTCTTCGGCATGGCCGGACTGTTCCTGTGGCAGTTTGGTAGCGTCAGGAAGACGATGATCGTCATGGCCTCGATCCCATTCGTCATCATTGGGGCGACCTTGGGTCTGTTCCTCGCCCGTCAGGAGATGAACTACACCGCCACGCTCGGTCTGCTGGCGCTGGCTGGAATCATCGTCAACAATGCGGTTCTACTGCTCGAACGAGTAGTCGAGGAGCGGGCCAACGGTGCCGGTCATGTCGATGCCATCGTCCGTGCAGCGGAGGTCCGTTTGCGCCCGATCATCATGACCAAGCTTACCTGCATTGTCGGTCTTCTGCCGCTGTTCGCCTTCGGCGGCGATCTTTGGCGACCGATGGCAGCCGCGATGATCGGAGGCCTGGCGCTCGGCACGCTTATCACTTTGGTCCTGATCCCGGCGCTCTATTCGCTGTTGTTCCACCGCCTGCCGGCTTTGCGAACCCGTTCTGCCCCGCCTCAGGAGGCTTTGTCATGAGATCGCAAGTTGTCTTACTCGCTTCGGCTGCGCTCGCGCTAAGCGGTTGTGTCAGTCTCTCTGAGCGAACACCAGTTCCCCCGGTGATGCCGACCTGGACGGTGATTGCAGAAGGACAGAGTGCCCAGCCGGTCGTTCTGGACTGGTGGCGGGCATTTAATGACCCGGTGCTCGATACATTGGTCAGCGATGCGTTGGCGCGCAATGCCGATCTCGCCGCCGCTGCCGCAAACCTCAAAGCGGCTCAGGCACTGGTTGGCGAAGCGAAGGCCAGCGCTCTGCCAGGTGGATCGGTTGAAGCTGGCGTCTCCAGCAGGCGCGTTGCGGGATTAGCCCAGCCCCCATTTCCGGGGGCGCCTGATCGCTATCCGGACCAGAATCTGGCAAATGTCGGAGTCACGCTCGGGTGGGAAGTCGATCTGTTTGGACGCATCTCCGCGAACCTCGCAGCAGCACGCGCTCAGGAAGGTGAAGCTCTATGGCTGCGCCGGCAGACAGAGGCTGCGGTAGCGGCGTCGGTTGTCCGCGCTTATGTGGAGAATCGCTACGCTGCCGAGCAAGAGCTGCTGGTGCAGAAGCGCATCGCCGCGCTGGAGGCAATTTCACTGAGTGTCGATAAAGCGGAAGCGCTCGGTGCCGCTTCACGCATAGATCGCGAGGCGGCAACTAGTGCGCTTGCCCTGGCGCGAGGTCAGTTACCTGACCTTGTCGCTTCACGCCGCAATAGCGCACGACGTCTGTCGATCCTTGGCGGGCGCGTGCCTGACCCCAATCTGGCGCCAGGCAGTCTACCCATCGCTCCCAGCGTGCTTGATGCCGGCGATCCGGCAGCCATGCTGCGCCGACGACCCGATGTCGGCGCAGCCGAGCAGCGGCTTGCTGGCACTGTGGCACAAGCGCGTATTGCGGTCACAGATCTCTATCCACGTATTTCGCTAGCCGGAAATATCGCGCTTTCAGCTCGGCCTGACCGGCTCGGCGATGATGGCGCCGTAGGATTTGCGGTTGGGCCGAGCCTGATCTGGGGTTTGTTTGATATGCCCCGGCTACTACGCCGGGTGAAATCTGCTGATGCTAGATCGGAAGCCGCGCTTGCACAGTGGCAGGCCGTGGTTCTGGCCGCACTCGAAGAGTCCGATAGCGCCTTGGAGGCTTGGAACTCAAGTCGGTGGGCCGCCAATGAGGCAGAAATTGCCGCGCGCTCTGCCGAGCAAAGCGCTGAATTGGCGACAGTTCGGGAAAATGCGGGTCAGATTTCTGCTCGTGCACGGTTGGGCGCGCAAGTCGAAGCACTGGATGCAAAGTCGACCGCCTTGGCCCGGCGAGTTCAGAAAACGCAAGGCTGGATAGCCGCGCAGCTCGCGTTGGGAGCAGGCTGGCGCGACATCCGCCCTTAAGTTCAATAATCAAAATCCCGTGGTGCAATGAACCATCATTCAACGACGTCATTTAATAAGGGAACTAAAAATGCATCCTTTCTTTCCCTATGCTGCGTTGACGGCTGCTATTATATGCGAAGTGACCGGCTCGACTTTCATGGCAAAATCTGAGCAGTTTACTCGGCCAATTCCGACACTTTTGATGGCATTATTCTTTGGGATGTCATTTTACTGTTTGACGCAAGCGCTCCGCGTTATCCCTCTTGGCATAACATATGCAATTTGGGCTGGATGCGGCATCGTTCTCACTGCCATCGTGGGGGTTGTTGTGCTCCGCCAGGCTTTGGATGTGGCCGCGATCATTGGCATCGGCCTGATCGTTTCAGGCGTGGTCGTTATGCAGGTCTTCTCAACCTCGTCCGGGCATTAATTTGCCGTTCAATATCCGGCAACTTCGCTACGCTATCGCGGCAGCAGATCACGGTTCCTTCTATCGTGCGGCACGTGCCCTAGATGTCGAGCAATCGACTCTGAGCCGGGCTATCCTGAAGCTGGAACACTCTATCGGCATGTCTATTTTTGAGCGCTCGCGTTCAGGTGTCACAACAACGCTGGCTGGAAGCACCTTCATCCGCAGCGCTAAGCCGATGGTAGACACAGCCGATAAGTTGGTAAAAATGATGCGTGCAGCAGGTCAGGGCCGTGCTGGTGGCCTGATGATCGGACACAACAGTTCCGTTTCTGCCGGCAATTTGCGTGCAACGATATTGAATTGGATCGAAACTCACCCGGATGTTGATGTGGAGTGCGTTGAATCCGACAGAAGTCTACTTCTGGCCGGACTGAATACTGGAGAAATTGACATCGCAATCTTGATGGGCGTTGCGGGGCAGAACGGATTTCGCTGCGAACCGGTGTGGAGCGAGCGAATGCTCGTTGCATTACCCGAGTCGCATCCACTCGCGAACCAAGATGTCGTGCACTGGACTGATCTTCGGGAAGAGCGCTTCCTATTACCAATCACCGACCCTGGCCCAGCTATTCGCGATATGCTGCTTGGCCGTCTGGCGTTGTCCGGCAGTAAGCCCGATATTCGAGTATTGCGGTCGAGCCGAGAGACTGTGTTGAGCATGCTAGGCGTTAGCTCTGGCGTGAGCATCGTTTGCGAAGGTTCGACCGGCGCACTGTACCCTGATGTTGTGTATCGGCCAATACACGGGGAACAAGGGCCGGCACTAACTGGCTTTTCCGCCTATTGGTGCGAAGACAATATCAATCCGACTATTCACCGTTTCCTCGGATTCATCAAGAGTCGCTACGCGCTAACCTTTGATTTCTCGACAAAAATACAGTAATTTACACAGAATTTTCTGGAGATATCTACTATGTCTCACAGCAAGACAATCATTATCGTGTTAGTCAACTTGGCCATCGGTTTTGCGGGAGGCTTTGCCTTACGACCGCTGATTGCGCCGATCCCTCAAGCGAGGATTACCGCCACCGGGGCAGCGGTGGCCAAGGCATCGGACGACGCACGCGGCACACAGTATTTCGTCGCTCATATCGACGAGGCTCGACAGTTGGTGGCCGGATGTCGTGACGGCTCGGTCCGTGGCGGCGAATGCGCCACGGCCGAAGAAGCGATCATCAAGGTGGATGCTCAGGATCGCCGCCGACGCTTCCTGGGTAACTGATGGCAGCGAGGCGGTCAGCTCTTCGAGGTATCCCGTCGCCGCGAGAATCCTCGGTCGCTCGCCATGAACTTCGCCAGCATTGGCGAGACGAGCTTCTCAGGAACGATAGCATCCCCGCCGGTCTCGGCCGCAAGCGCGGCGGCGTAGGCCGTGAGATCGCGGTGAACAGCGGCAGGCAACTCCACCGTGAGCTTGACGGGGCGATCGTCGGCCAGCGGCCCGAGCTTCAACTTCGTCATCGCGTTACTCCGATGGGTTCGAGCACCAAGTCGCGGGTCAGCACCACGCGCAGCGGATGCCCCGGCCGGATGGTGAGCGTGGGCGGCACATTGAGCTGCCGACGCACGATCTGCTGGCCGGTCTGGTTGATGGTGTCCTGCGAGCCGCGTCGCAGTGCGCGGGTCAGGTCGTCCTCGCTGTCTGCGCCCAGCTCAGCACCGACCCCCAAAAGCGTCGAAACGGCCGCCGCCTTCAGGAGATTGCCCCAATGCTGGTTGACGCGGTCCTGTAGGCCCGCAAACCCTGCGCCATCGGTGCCGGGCTGGCGCTCGAGAACGATCGAACGTCCGTCCGGCAGGATGAGCCGGTCCCAGGCCAGCAGCACGCGTGTCTGACCCGCGGCGACCTCACTGTCATACTCGCCAATCAGCCGCGCGCCCTGCGGGATGAGGAGGATGCGCCCCGTAGGGCTGTCATAGACGTTGGCCGTTACCTGCGCGGTGATCTGGCCGGGAAGGTCGGAGCGGATGCCGGTGATGAGGGCAGCCGGTATCAAGCTGCCGGCCTGCACGATGTTGGGTGATGACGGCGTGGTCAGCCTCTCGACACTGACCGTGCGCTGGTTCGGCGCCTGCGCCATGAAGGTGCGCCTTCCCGCTTGATCGCTTTGCGCCGACGCATCGCCCGTCGCCGCAGGCGCTGGAGTCGGCGCTGCGAGAACCGGCGTAACCGGGGTGTCCGGTGATGCGGCGCTTCCGCTGCCGCCGAGGAAGACCGAGCTGGTGCGGGCCGCGTCGCGCTCCTGAGCGGCACGCTGCCGAGCCGCCTCCGCCGCCTGAGCGCGCGGATCGGGCGGACCTGGCTGCGCGCCGACCGGCGGCACGGTGACATCCTCGCCGCGCTGCTGTGCCGATACGATCGGTCGGCCGAGGTCGCCGGGCAGCGGCGGGCCGAGCCGGGGCGCTTGGGCATAGTCGCGGGGCCCCGACGTGATAGTCTCGGCCGTGGCGCGGCTATCGGTGTTGTAGAGTTCCTGCGCGGCCCGATCGCTCGGCGGTCGTAGCGCATAGATCAGCGAACCACCTATGCCGAGGCCGGCGGCGACGCCGACGACGGCGAGCGCTTTACGGGAAAGCCGCATGACGCGGGGCGGATCGCCGCGAAGCTGGAACGCCGCCGGATCAGGGCGGGCCGACTGTGCGGCGGGCCGATCCTCGACGGACGGATCGTGGCTGTCGGTCACGGCCGCCCCCTCCGTCCATCGTCCCGCACGATGCGGACACGCTGCTCGGTGCGCCGGTCGCCCAGGCGCAGCTCGGCGGCAGCGAACAGGCGATCGACCACCATGTAGCGGCTTTGCACGCGGTAATTGACCAGCTCGGCGTCGCCGGCCACGCCGGTCACGAAAAGCGGTGGCATCTCGCCCTGCGAGATCCCGGCGGGAAACTCGATGAAGACCTGCCTTCCGTCGTCGAACGCGCGGGCCGGACGCCACGGCGCTCTATCGCCGTCGATGCGATAGCGGAAGTTGAGCGCCGCCACGTCCACGCCGGTCGCTACCGGTGCAGCCGCAGCAGCAGCCGCGTTGCGGCCTTGCAAGGCGATGAGCTGGTCGTGCGGATAGGTCCAGGACACTGACGCCATGTAGGTCACGGGGGTGGCGCGCAGCTCCAGATGGTAGGTGCGCCGATCCGTATTGATAATGAGGTTGGTGGCGAGGTCGGGTCGGGTGGGCTTTACCAAGATATGCACGCGGGCAGCTGCTCCGCTGCCGCTCACCGTATCGCCGATGATCCACCGCACCGTGTCGCCCGCCGCGACCGGCCCCGGCCCGACAAGCTGCTCGCCTTGCTGCAAGGCGATGTCTGTCACCTGACCGGGCGCGGTATAGACCTGATAGAGCGCGCCTTCGGTCCACGGGTATTGCTGGATGGCGTTGAGGAAGCCGTCGCGCACCGGCTGGACGCGCGCGGCATCGTTGGCGTCGCCGACACGGCGGCGCGGATCGGCGGGCTCCGGCGGTCGCGCGCGCTCCGTCACCGGCTTCAATTGACCGGGGAGCGGCAACGGCTCGGGGATCGTGACGATCTCGACCGCGCGGGGCGGCTCGGCCGCGGGCGTCGCGGCGATCGCCGGGGGCGGATCGTCCAACGCGATCACGGGCGGCCTGGCCGACGTGGTGGCGCAGCCGGCGAGCGCGGATGCGGAGACGAAGAGCGCGGCCGTGGCCACGCGGCGGATGAGTATGCCGGTCATTGCGACAGCTCCTTCGACCAATTGAGGGCGTTGACGAAGACGCCGAGCGGATTCTTGCGCAGGGCGTCGGGGGTGCGCGGCGGCTGCACGACGATGGTGAGGATCGCCGACCAGCGTTCGGTGGCGGCAAGGCTGCCGTCCTGATAATGGCGCTCGATCCAGGCGACGCGGAAGCTGTCGGGTGAGGCGCGGATGACGCTCGACACTTCCACCGCGACCTGCCCCCGACCGACATTGGCGAACGGGTCGTTGGCCCTCGCGTAATCGTTGAGCGCGAGCGCGCCGCGATCGGTGGTGAAATCGTATGCTCGAAGCCAGTTCTGACGGACGATGACCGGATCGGCCGGTATCGCGCGGACCTGCTCGATGAAGCGGGCGAGATGGAACGCGACCTGCGGGTCGGTGGGACGGTAGCCGGCCTCGGCCGGCGCGACCGCTTGGGCCTCGCCGAGCCGATCGACCTGCACGACCCAGGGGACGATATGGCCGCGCGTCGATTGCCAGACCAGACCGCCGGCCAGAACGCCTGAGAGGGACAGCGTCCCGAAGAAGGCGAGCCGCCAGTTCTTCGCCTGCACGCGCGCCGAGCCCATGCGGTCGTCCCATGCCTGCGCCGCGCGCTGATAAGGGGTGGTCGGCGCGGGCGTCTGGCCGTAGCGGATGCTCGGTCGCTTGAACATGGGTCAATCCTTCTGGCTGGTGTCGACGGACGCGCCGCTGCCGCCGCCATCGCCGGAGCGCAGCGTGTGGGCAGCGATGGTCGCGCCGTGGGTCATGGTCTGGCGGTTCTTCATCGCGGACGCCCAGGCGGGCGCGCCGGCCGGTGCGTCCGGCGACGGCGTGGAGCTGCCGCCCGAAATGGTCCCGCCGGTCGCGGTGACGGCGGCACGTCCGCCGGAACGGTAGCTATCCTTGAGCGAGGCTGCCGCCTTGCGCAGCGGCGACATGGCTGCGCCGACGGCGGCTTGTCCGACGCCGCCTGCGCCGCCAGCGACTGCGGCCGCGCCGGACTTGCCAGCCGAACCAAGCGCATAGGCGCTGTTTGCGGCCCCGGACGTGAAGGCGGCGCCTCGCGCGGCGCCACCGGCCGCGCCCACCGCAGCGCCGACGCCGAGCCGGGCCGCAGCGGCGCCACCGGCCAGCGCACCGCCGGCCGCGAGCACGGTCCCCGCTGCGGCCCCTGCGCCAAGCGCCGGGCCGCCGGAGACAATGCCATTGGCGATCGACGGGCCGAAGATGCCAAGGCCGAGAAGGCACAGCGAGGCGAGCGCGACGGCCAGCGCGTCCTCGATGCTGGGCTGCGCGCCGCCGAAGCCGGCGCGGAACTCGTCGAACAGGGTCGAACCGATGCCGACGATGACGGCGAGCACCAGCACCTTAATGCCTGACGAGATCACCAGCCCCAGCACGCGCTCGGCCATGAACGCGGTCTTGCCAAACAGGCCGAACGGGATGAGCACGAATCCGGCGAGCGTCGCCAGCTTGAACTCGATCAGCGTCACGAAAAGCTGGATCGCCAGAATGAAGAAGGCGAGGATGACCAGCAGCCAGGCGATCAGCAGCACCGCGATCTGGATGAAGTTCTCGAAGAACGCGACCCAGCCCATAAGGTCGGAGATGGATTCGAGAATAGGCTGGCCCGCTTCCAAGCCAACCTGCGCGACGCGGCCCGGCTGGAGCAGTTCGGCCGCCGTAAAGCCGGTGCCCGACGCTTTGAGGCCGAGCCCGGCGAAACTCTCGAAGACGATGCGTGCCAGGCTGTTCCAGTTGCCGATGATGTAGGCGAAGACGCCGACGAACAGCGTCTTCTTGACAAGGCGCGCAATGATGTCGTCGCCCTCTCCCCACGTCCAGAACAGGGCGGCCAGGGTCACGTCGATGACGATCAGGGTGGTGGCGATGAACGCCACTTCGCCGCCGAGCAGGCCGAACCCACTGTCGATGTAGCGGGTGAAGACATCCAGAAAGCGATCGACGACGCCGGTGCCGCCCATGTCAGTTCTCCTGTGGGGTCGCGCCATCGGCGATGCGGGCAGCGGGAAGCGCACCGGGCGCGAGGAACCGGCGACGGTTCTCGGCCCAGGCACGCAGGCAATCCGGGTCACTCGCCCCGGCCGCGCCGATCGACTGGCAGCGGCGCAGCTCGATCAGCAGCGGGTCCGTCGCCGATGTCTCGGCGACGGCCGCCGGCCCCGCGCGCGGTGGCTCTGGCGCACGGCTCATCTCGATCGCCGTCATGGTGATGGCGATGGCGACGAAGATGACCGCGCCGATGCGCGCGAGGAGCTTGCTGTCCACGGGCGTTAGTCGTGGAACATGCGGGCGTTGCCCGGCTGATAGCCGGTGGACCGCGTCAGGAAGCGGCGCAGACGTTCGCGGCTCTCGGCTTCAACGGCCGCGTTGCGCGCCGAATCCAGCGCCTGCGCCCGGCCCTGCGCGGCGAGCAGCGCCGTCAGGTCCGCGAGCTGCTGCGATTGCAGCGCGAGAAGCTGGTTGCCCGCCTGCGCGGCTTGGAGCGCGCCGGTCGCCGACTGACTAGACGTGACCACGCCGTCCATCGTCGTCCGCGCGCCGTCGATATTGCCGACGACGCCAGCCTGCACACGCAGCGCATCCTCGAACGCGCCGACGCTATCCTCCCAGCGCGCATTGGCGTTAGCGACCATCTGCGCGTGGGTGCCGGTGAGCGCCGCGCCCTTGTAGCGGCCGTTGAAGACCTGTTGGACGTTCTGCACGTCGTAGGCGATGCGCTGGGCTTCGCCGAGAAGCTGCTGGGTGCGCTGCACCTGCTGCTGCAACTGCTGGAGCGAGTTGAACGGCAGCGACGCCAGATTGCGCGCCTCGTTGATGAGGCTGGTCGCCTGCTGCTGGATTTGCTGGATCTGGTTGTTGATCTGCTGGAGCGACCGCGCGGCCGTCAGCACGTTCTGCGCGTAATTGGTCGGGTCATAGACGATCCCGCCGAACTGAGCGTGCGCCGGCGTGGCGGCGGTGATGCCGATCATGCTCGACGTGGCGATGGCGCCGGCCAGCATGGCGCGGCGCAGGATATTGGGCTTCATGGGGTCATGTCCTTCAAGGCAAGGGGAAGCTGGCCGGCATCTTCCCGGCGACCGGCCAGCGGATCAGGTTGGGGGTCGGGAAGGAGATCGACCGCCCAGGCCAAGCCGCGATGGCGCAACCACTCGGCGGCGAAGTGCTCGCGACCGTGTGTCTCGACGAGTTCGGTGATGCGGAGCTGATCGGTCTTGGAAGAAGCGGCGGCGAAGGCCAGCGCGACCTCGCCAAGCCCCAGCTCAAACAGCCGGTTGCCGCGCCGCGACTGGCAGTAATAGTCGCGCTTGGGCGTCGCCCGGCTGAGGATTTCGATCTGTCGGGCGTTGAGCCCGAACCGCTCGTAGATGGCAGCGATCTGCGGCTCGGCCGCGCGCTCGTTCGGCAGGAAGATGCGCGTCGGGCAGCTTTCGATGATGGCCGGCGCGATGTTCGAGGTTTCAATATCGGCGAGGCTCTGCGTGGCGAACACAACGCTGGCGTTCTTCTTGCGCAGCGTTTTCAGCCATTCGCGGAGTTGCGCGGCGAACTGCGGGCTGTCGAGAACTAGCCAACCCTCGTCGATGATGATGAGCGTCGGCGAGCCGTTCAGCCGGCCTTCGATCCGGTGGAACAGATAGGACAGGACAGCGGCGGCCGATCCGGCGCCAACCAAGCCCTCGGTCTCGAACACCTGGACAGACGCCTCGCCGAGACGCTCGACCTCTGCGTCGAGCAGCCGACCCCACGGCCCGCCGAGGCAATAGGAAGCGAGCGCCTGCTTGAGCTGCTGGCTCTGGAGCAGCACGGCCAGCCCGGTCAGCGTGCGTTCCGGCGCGGGCGCACTGGCAAGCGACCCGAGCGCCGACCACAAATGCTCTTTCGCCTGCGGATCGACCGCGACGCCTTCGGAGACGAGGATCGCCGCGAGCCATTCCGCCGCCCACGCACGCTCGGACGGATCGTCGATCCGGGCGAGAGGCTGGAGCTGCACGCCGTCACCCGCCTCGTCGGCGAGCATCCCGCCCAAGTCCTGCCAATCGCCGCCCATGCCGATCGCGGCGGCGCGGATGCTGCCGCCGAAGTCGAAGGCGAAGACCTGGCCGTTCTCGTAGCGGCGGAACTGCATCGCCATCAGCGCGAGCAGCACCGACTTGCCGGCGCCGGTCGGGCCGACGATCAGCGTGTGGCCGACGTCGCCGACGTGAAGGGAAAACCGGAACGGAGTCGAGCCTTCGGTCTTGCCATAGAGCAAGGGGGGCGCACCGAAATGCTCGTCCCGTTCCGGCCCCGCCCATACTGCTGACAGGGGGATCAGGTGGGCGAGATTGATGGTGGAGATCGGGGGCTGGCGGACATTGGCGTAGATGTGGCCGGGCAGGCTTCCCAGCCACGCCTCGATCGCGTTCATGCCCTCGGGAATGACGGTGAAGTCGCGGCCCTGGATGACCTTCTCGACCAGCCGCAGCTTCTCGGCGGCGATGGCGGGATCGCGGTCCCACACCGTCACCGTGGCGGTGACGTAGGCCATGCCGGCATAATCGGCACCCAGTTCCTGCAGGGCGGTGTCGGCGTCGGCGGCCTTGTTCGAGGCGTCGCTGTCCATCAGGACCGACGCCTCGTTGGTCATCACCTCCTTCAAGATCGCCACGACGCTCTTGCGCTTGGCGAACCACTGGCGGCGGATGCGGCTCAGCAGCTTGGTCGCGTCGGTCTTGTCGAGCATGATCGCCCGCGTCGCCCAGCGATACTCGAAGGCGAGCCGGTTCAGCTCGTCGAGCAAGCCGGGGAACGTCACGCTCGGAAAGCCGACGATGGTGAGCGTGCGGAGGTGATGGTCGCCCAGGCGCGGTTCCAGCCCGCCGGTCAGCGGCTCGTCCGCCAAGAGGGCGTCGAGGTGCATCGGCGTTTCCGGCACGCGCACGCGCTGGCGGCGGGTCGAGACCGTGCTGTGCAGGTAGGTCAGCGTCTCGGCGTCATTGAGCCAGCGGACCTCGGGCACGAATCCCTCGACCAGATTGAGGACGCGGTCGCTGCGATCGGTAAAGCCCTTGAGCAGTTCCCACGGATCGACGCCGGTCGTGGCCCGGCCCTCGTAAAGCCAGCCTTCGGCGCGCGCCGCTTCCTCTGCGGGCGGCATCCACAGCAGCGTCAGGAAATAGCGGCTCTCGAAGTGTGCGCCTTCCTCGCGGAATTGTTCGCGGCGCTCGAACTCGACCAGCGACGACACAGGATCGGGAAAGTGGCCTTCCGGATAGTCGAGCGCAGGCGTGCGCTGCGCCTCAACGAAGATCGCCCAGCCTGAGCCAAGCCGACGCAGCGAATTGTTCAATCGCGCAGTCGTGGCGACCAGCTCGGCCGGCGTCGCGCTGTCGAGATCGGGGCCGCGAAACCTCGCAGTGCGCTGGAACGAGCCGTCCTTGTTCAACACGACCCCTTCGCCGACCAGCGCGGCCCAGGGCAGGAAGTCTGGCAGGTTTGCAGCTTTGCTACGATATTCGCGCAAGCTCATCATGGCCGCATCCAAACAGGCAAGCGGAGGTGGCGGCGGGCCACGTCCACGAATTGCGGGTCGCGGCGGGCGGCCCAGACGGACAGCCCGTGGCCGATGGCCCAGATGACCAGGCCTGCGATCCACAGCCGCAGGCCGAGGCCGATCGCGCCCGCCAGCGTTCCGTTGACGATGGCGAGCGCCCGCGGGGCACCGCCGAGCAGTATCGGCTCGGTCAGCGCCCGGTGAACGGGAGCATGGAAACCCGCGATCGGTTCGGCCACGTCGAGCATCAGACCAGCGCCCCGCCGCCGAAGCTGAAGAAGCTCAGGAAGAAGGAGCTGGCTGCGAACGCGATCGACAGGCCGAACACGATCTGGATCAGCCGGCGGAACCCGCCGCTGGTGTCGCCGAACGCCAAAGTCAGGCCGGTCACGATGATGATGATGACCGCCACGATCTTCGCCACCGGCCCCTCGATGCTTTCGAGGATCGACTGGAGCGGCGCTTCCCAGGGCATCGACGATCCACCGGCACGGGCCGGAACGGCGAAGGTCAGCGCGACCACGCCGGCGGTGGTGGTAAGCATGGCGCGGCGTGCGCCATGCCGAATGGCATGGATCATGGCAGGTCTCCCGATTGGGTGGTGGAAAGGGATGCGAGGCGGTAATCGCCGGTCGTGGGATCGAGCCCTTCAACGCGGGCCAGCTCGGTCAGCCGACGCCCGTGCGCGTCGCGCACCAGCACGGCGATCAGGTCGATCGTCTCGGCGATCAGCGCGCGCGGGACCGTGACGACGGCCTCCTGGATGAGCTGCTCCATGCGGCGCAGCGCGCCTAGCCCGGTGCCGGCGTGGATCGTGCCGACCCCGCCGGGATGGCCGGTGCCCCACGCCTTGATGAGGTCGAGCGCCTCGGCACCGCGCACCTCGCCGATCGGGATGCGGTCGGGACGCAGGCGCAGTGATGAGCGGACCAGCTCGGCGAGAGACACCACGCCATCCTTGGTGCGCATGGCGACGAGGTTGGGCGCGGCGCATTGCAGTTCGCGCGTGTCTTCGATCAGGACGATGCGATCGGCGGTCTTTGCCACCTCGGCGAGCAGCGCGTTGACCAGCGTTGTCTTGCCCGCGCCGGTCCCACCAGCGACGAGAATATTGGCGCGGGTCTCGACGCCGTGGCGCAACGCCTCGGCCTCAACTGCCGACATGATCCCGGCGCGTGCGTAATCGTCGAGCGTGAATACGGCGACGGCGGGCTTGCGTATAGCGAAGGCCGGCGCCGCGACGACGGGTGGCAGCAATCCCTCGAACCGTTCGCCCCCCTCGGGCAGTTCGGCCGAGACGCGGGGGCTGCGAGCATGACCCTCGACACCGACATGGTGCGCGACCAGCCGGACGATGCGTTCGCCGTCTGCGGCGGACAGCATCTCGCCGGTATCGCTAATCCCCTCGCCGAGCCGATCGAGCCAAAGTCGGCCGTCCGGGTTCAGCATCACCTCGATGACGGCGGGGTCGTCGAGCCAGGCTGTGATCGACGGTCCCAGCGCCGTGCGCAGCATCCGCGCGCCGCGTGATTTCGCCTCGGATCGGATTGGCTGGACGGTCAACGACTGGCCCCTCGATTGGGCCGGGCGAACCGCCGCCCGGCGTCAGGGGCACATCAAGAGACGCAGCAATGCTCGCGTCGCAACAGCTAGTTATCGGCGTAGTAGAGGGGGCGGTAGATACGGTGCCGGAGGCGAAGTCTCTTGCAGACTACATCAAGGTCGGCGCGCTTCTGCTACTCCGACTCGGGCGATGTTGACCGCGGCCAGACATCCTCCGGTATTTCGTCCATGAGGGTCTTGCCGCTGGCGAAGCGCCGACCAAGCGTCTCGATAAAACCCTCGTAGCGTTTACGACCTTTGACCTGCGCCGCTGCCTGATCTTCGTCGGGCAGCGGCGGGGTCACGGACAGCCAGAAACGGACGAACAGGCTCAGTGCCTCGGTGCTCAGTCCGGTATTGCGCTCCAGCCGCTGCACCTGCCGCGACAGGCGATCGAGCCGGCGCGCGAACGCCGCCTCCATCCGGTCGGTGCCGTCCGGCGACAGGTAGGACGCCACCGCCGCCTCCACGATCGCCGAGCGTGATATGCGTCGCCGGATCGCCAGCTCGTCAACCTGTTTGGCGAGCGCGGGCGGGAAATAGACGTTGAGCCGGGTCCGCATGATCGCCTCCTACAGCTCGATGCCGTCGCCGGGGTCGAGCGACGCTTGCCGCGCAAGTCCCTGCATCCGGCGCCGCACGGCCGCCTGCCGCGCCGCGTCGTCCCGTTCGTCATCGACGATGGCGAACTCCTGGGCTGGCGGTGCTGCCGTTTCGGGCGCGATGGCGACATGCTCGGGCAGTTCGGGCTCCCGGCGCAGACCGGCATTGGCCGCGTCTTCCGCATCGCGGACAATCCGCGCGACCTGCTTTGGATCGGCGGCCGCCTGCCGCCCGGTCCAATCGTCGGGACGGATCGTGGCAGCCACGGACGCCGGCGCCGCCATGATCCGCTCGGACAGCCGCCGGTCCTGATAGTAGCGCGCCTTCTTCGCGCGGATCGGGTGGACGCCCGCCACCATCACGATCTCGTCGTCGGGCGGGAGCTGCATCACCTCACCCGGCGTGAGGAGCTGGCGGGCGGTCTCCGACCGCGACACCATCAAGTGCCCCAGCCACGGCGACAGCCGGTGCCCGGCATAGTTCTTCATCGCCCGCATCTCGGTCGCGGTGCCGAGGGCGTCCGACACACGCTTGGCGGTCCGCTCGTCGTTCGTGGCGAAGCTCACGCGGACATGGCAGTTGTCGAGGATCGCGTTGTTCGGGCCGTAAGCCTTTTCGATCTGGTTGAGAGACTGCGCGATGAGGAACGCCTTGAGTCCATAGCCGGCCATGAACGCCAGGGCGGATTCGAAGAAGTCGAGCCGGCCGAGCGCGGGAAACTCGTCGAGCATCAGCAACACCCGATGCCGGTTGCCCTTCGGGGTCAGCTCCTCGGTCAGCCGGCGCCCGATCTGGTTGAGGATGAGGCGGATCAGCGGCTTGGTGCGGGATATGTCGCTGGGCGGCACGACCAGATAGAGCGTTGCCGGCCGATCGCCCTCGACCAGATCCGATATGCGCCATTGGCAAGCGCGCGTGACCTGCGCGACGACGGGATCGCGATACAGGCCAAGGAACGACATCGCCGTGCTGAGCACGCCCGATCGCTCGTTGTCGGACTTGTTCAGCAGCTCGCGCGCGGCGGAAGCAACGACAGGATGCACGCCGGCTTTGCCCAGGTGCGGCGTCGCCATCATCGCGGCCAGAGTCTGCTCGATCGTGCGACCGGGATCGGACAGGAACCCGGCGACGCCCGCCAAGGTCTTGTCCGGCTCGGCATAGAGGACATGGAGGATCGCGCCGACCAGCAGCGAGTGCGAGGTCTTCTCCCAGTGGTTCCGACGCTCGAGGCTGCCTTCGGGATCGACCAGCACGTCGGCGACATTCTGCACGTCGCGCACCTCCCACTGGCCGCGCCGCACCTCCAGCAGCGGGTTGTAGGCAGCGGACGCCGCGTTGGTCGGATCGAACAGCAGCACCCGGCCGTGGCGCGATCGAAAGCCGGCGGTCAGCGTCCAGTTCTCCCCCTTAATGTCATGCACGATCGCCGAGGCCGGCCAGGTCAGCAGTGACGGCACGACAAGGCCGACGCCCTTGCCGCTGCGCGTGGGCGCGAAGCACAGCACATGCTCGGGACCGTCGTGGCGCAGATAATCGGCGGCGAGCTTGCCAAGCACCACGCCGTTCGGCCCTAGCAACCCGGCTGCGCGCACCTCCCGCTCGGTCGCCCAGCGAGCCGAGCCATAGGTCTCGGCGTTCTTTAATTCGCGCGCCCGCCACACCGACATGCCGATCGCGACCGCGATCGACACGAAGCCGCCCGACGCGGCGATGAAGGCGCCGGTCTGGAAGATCGCGGGCGCATAGGCGTCGAACGAGAACCACCACCAGAAGAAGGCCGGGGGCGGATAGACGCGCCAGCCGAACGCAGCGAACCAGGGCGGCCCCAGCTCGGGCTGATAGGCGAGCGCGGCGGCCGTCCACTGCGTCGCACCCCACACCCCGGCGAGCACGATCAGGAAGACGGCGAAGACCTGGCCCCAAAGAATCTTGGTGGCGGACATTGAGGACTCCTTTTCGGGGTTACAGACCGAGGCCGCGTTTGCGGCCCAGCGCGAGGTCGAGGCCGCCGCCATCGCGGATCACGCCCGCGACTTGTCGGCCAAGCTGCTGTTCGAGGGCGCTGGCCCAGGGCACGAGGCGGAAGCCGAGACCGTCGTCGATCATGGCGAAGCGGCCGGAGGCGAGCACGAGACGCTGCCGCACGACACCGGCGATCTTCTCGCCGGCCTGCGTCGGCCGATAGGCCAGCCCGGTTTCGCTGGCGATCTTCGCGCCAACGGCGTCCAGCTCGCGGCGGCGCAGCGTGTCGATCAGTCCGCGCTCGAACACGGTCCGCTCGCCGTAGCGGCGCGCCAGTCCTTCGCGGACAAGATGATCGGTGCGCGCGTCCATCGCGCGGCGCGCCTCGGCGCCGAACCCTCTGTCCGCGACGCTCGCGCCGCGCTCGATCAGCCGATGGTCGAGCCACGTCGCGCCGGGCGCCTTGATCTGCGCGGTGAGGTCGAGGTCCGACCGCGTGGCAAGGATCAGGGTCGGTTTCGGCTCACCGGGCTTGCCGATTGCGCGCAGCTCGACGATACCGCCGATCGCCGGGCTATGCTCTAGCGCCTCGATGCCGGGGAGCCGAACATGATGCGTGCGGCCGTCTGTGCCGTCGATCACCGCATAGGCCGTGCCGGTCAGCTCGTCGTGCAACCCCTTGTCGATCAACCGGCCGGCGATCGGCTTGTCGGGCGCGCCGCTGAGGACCGCGTAGCTGTCGAGCGACCGGTCCTGCCCGCGGTCCTTGAGCGCCGCGCCGATCGTGCGGATGATGTCGCCGCGCGCGCCCAACTCGCGGAGCTTCGCCTGCGCGCCCTCGGCGACGGCCCATTGGCCGGGCTCGCCCTCGGCAGTGAGGCCCATCGTTTCCAGATGCTGCAACCTGCCGACCATCAACCGGCGGAGGCGCGGATCGTCCGGGCCGGGCCGCTCGGCGCGCAGGTCGATCACGCCCAGCTCGTCGGCAGAACGCTGGATCTCGGCATCGAGCCGGGTCCAGCGTTCTGCCGTCACCTCGCGGTCGAGCGCGCGCTGCACCTCATGTTCGGGTTTCGGCCCCAGCTCGGCGAAAGCCAAGTCTTGCGCGCGCGACCGGAGATTGTGGCTGATGTAGTCGCGGGAGATGACGAGATCGGCACCCTGGTCGGTCTGCCCGCGCACAAGCAGATGGACGTGCGGATTGTCGGTGTTCCAATGATCGACCGCGACCCAATCGAGCCGCGTGCCCAGGTCCGTCTCCATTTGGCGCATGAGGTCGCGCGTGTATTCGCGCAGGTCCGTCAGCTCGGCCGCATCCTCTGGCGATACAATGATGCGGAAGTGATGACGATCGTCCTTGCAACGGTCAGTGAAGGCGCGATCGTCTGCGTTGTCGCCGGCCGCGTCGAACATCCGGGTCGGCGAGCCATCGCGGGTCACGCCCTCGCGCTTTAGATAGGCGACGTGCGCGGACAGCGGCGCCATGCGCCGCCCGCCTCGACTGCGCGTGGTGACGGGCAGCATCTTGACCATCACTCGCCGGCCCGAGCCGAACAGGCGACTGCGCGCGAACGCCGTGCGGCCCCGGCCGAAACTCGACTGGCCGCCACGGCGCGGCCCGCCCCCGGTGCGCCTGCCGCTGCTGTGGATCGCCGCGACGCGCAGCACCTCAGCCACCAGACCGCGCGCATTGCGCCCCTGCGCCTTGCTACGCTTGGCCTTGCCCGGCCGGACGCAGAACTCGCTGTCCTCGCTCACGGCCGGGGCGCTTTCCGCCGAAAACGGCCCTTGGTGCCGTTCGGCGCATTGATATTGCTGCCTTTTTCCTTCCGCGCGGCACGCGTGCCGACCGACGCCCCCGCGTGAAGCCACGGAAAAGCCTTGGCTTTTCGACGACACGGGGTGCGGCTTATATCTTGCCCTCGTCTGTCCCTGCCGTTTTCCTCCTCCCCAGCCCCCTTACTGCTTCGGACGGATGAGGGGGGCGACAGGCCGATCATTGCGGTCGGCCCGCGCGGGCGCGGGACACGAACAGCGTTTCGCGCGGCTCATTGGCGGACGGATCGGCAGCGCGAACGCCGCCAGATGTCGGCCGGTCGGTTGGCAGCTCGGACGCGGCTTCTTCTCCGTCCGACTGCCCGACGACAGCTTCCGAAGCGGCGCTAGCGGTGCGGACGAACAGCGCTGCACGACGCCATGCGAACGGATCAGGCGTAGCAGTGGTCGCCGCCTCCACCGCGCTCGATGCGCCCGTGATCGGCGCGAGCTGGGCCAGATAGCCGACCGTCTCGGGCGGCAGCGGACGGCCGCGCGACACGAAGTCGTCGTAGCGGCCCGGTCCCGCATTATAGGCCGCCAGCATAGCGCTGGCGTTGCCGTAGCGGTCGTGCATCTCGCGCAGATAGGCCGCGCCCGCCATGATGTTATCGCGCACGTCGAACGGATCGGAGCCGAGGCCGTAGCGGGTGCGAAGCCCCGCCCAGGTCGCGGGCATGATCTGCATCAAGCCCATCGCCCCGGCGCGCGATACGGCGCGGGCATTGCCGCCGCTCTCGACGCGCATCACCGCCCATATCCACGCTTCCGGGATGCCGAACCGCCGCGCGGCCCCGGCGACATGACCGGCATAGGGATGGACGGCCGCCGATCGCGCCGCCGGCACTTCCTGCGCCACCGCCGGGACAGACGCGACGCCGCCGGACAGCAGCATGACGGCAGGCGCCACTGCCGATCCCACTCCACTCCGCCGCCAGCCTGCCAGCGTGCTCGCTACGCTCAAGGGTGCGCGCGGAGCGCCGGCCTTTGGCCGCCCTTGACCTTCGCTGCGCGCGCCGGCCGGCCTGCGACCGAGCGGGACGGAGGGATGAGACGGTTTTCCCGCGAACAAAGGGATTATGGGGAAGCGCACCGGATCAATCCTGCTCGCGCGACTTCGGCTGACGGTTCCAGCGCAGCGACCAAGCCGACTTGTCGGCGGTGCTCTGGAACAGCGCGGCGCGAAGCGGCTGCGCGAAGGCGGGGTCGTCGATGCGCAGCGAGACGTAATCCCCGGCGCGTTCGCCGGTCTCATTCCAGCCGGCGCCGATCTCCGGGCCTTCGCCGTCATCGCCGCGATGGACGCGCCAGTCCGGCGCCTTGTCGGCGTCGCTCTGCTCGGCCGGAACGATCGAGATACGGATGTCGAGCGTCGCCGTCTCGATGATGCCTTCGTAGCCTTTGGCGGTGCGGAAGAAGCTGCCGATCTGCATGGGAATCTCCTTTGGGTTGGCGGGCGGGAAAGCGGGTCAGCGCCAGGTGAGCGGCGCGTCGGGCGTGTTGCGGGTGAGGATCGGCGTGGCGCGGCCGAGCACCGTCGAGGCCGGCAGCGGCCCGAAATAGCGGCCGTCCATGCTGTCGGCGTGGTCGGGGTTGAGCATCAGCAGCTCACCGGCGCGCAGCGTGCGGCAGCCTTGCCAGACCGGCAGCGTGCGGCCCCGGCCGTCACGCTGCTGGGCGACGACGACGGGCCGCCCATCGACGCTTACCACCGCGTCGATGCGGCACACGATCTGTCCCGGCCGCGCCGCGACATGCTTCAACAGCGGCACACGCTCGCCGAGATAGCCGCGCTCCGCCAGCCATCGCGCCAGCGCTGGTGGCGGCTTCACGGCGACCAATGCACCGTGCGGCGGATCGGGCAGCGGCTCGATCCGGTATAGTCCGATCGGCGCGCTGGCGCTGGCGTTCCAGACGACGCGCGGGAACGGGTCGAACACCGCCACGGCGAGGAACGACGCGGCGAACAGCGACGCGGCGGATGCTGTCGCAATGGCCCATCCACGGCGCGTCATCCTTCGATCTCCCGGCGCTTAAGCCAGGCGCGATGACGCTCAATCGTGTAGGGGCGCGGCTGCTGTCCGGCCGCGATCCGGTTGGCGACATGCCGCCAGTGATCGGGCGCGGCGTCGCATGGATCGACGCCGGCCGCCTCGGTAGCGTCGATCGCGGCGAGCACTTGGCTGACCTTGGGCCAGCCTTCGATCTTGAGCAGGATGTCGCCGCCCGGCCGCACGAACGGGAGCGTCGTGAACGGCTCGTTCGCGCCGACCGCGCGCACGATGTCAATGCGCGAGCTGACCGTGCCGTAGTCGTTCGCCGCCCATCGGACGAACGCGAAGATCGCGCCGGGACGGAACTGGACGATGCGGCGGCGGCGATCAACGATTTCGTCCACCGCGACGCGGCCGAACCTGATCCAGTGCTCGATCCGCTTCTCGATCCAGGTCAGTTCAACGCGGGTCATGCCGTCATCGGACGGCTGGCGGTGGCGCATGGGCGACGGTGGGACGGTCATCGCCGGCTCCGAGCGATGGCCGAATCCGCACGCGGCATGAGGTCGTCCTGCCCCGGATCGGAGGTCGAGTGCTTGATGCCGATGTCGGCCCAGGCGCGCAGGTCATCGACCGAATAGACCACCCGCCCGCCGATCCGGCGGTAGGCAGGGCCGGTCCCGAAATAGCGGTGCTTTTCGAGGGTCCGGCCGGAGAGGCCGAGAAACCGCGCGGCTTCCGGCGTGCGCAGGAAGCGGGGCGGCAGATTGGGAGGCGTATCGGACAAGTGACTGCTCCTGCGGGCGGTGGCGGCAGGAGGCGTAATTGTCAGAACTGAGGCGGCCGGGTGGGGTATGAAGATGTGCGGCTGCACGGACGCGACCACCCCGCGAGGGCGATCGGCCTCAGCCGGAAGCGGAATGAACTATGTCTTCCTTGCGTCCCAGCCGCTATATGCAATCACAGGTTTACTGGCTTATCCAGAATCACTTGGGGGCAGAGATGGCTGACAAGAAAGTGGTGTTCATCGCGTTCGCAATCGAAGACGAACGCCAGCGGGATTTCTTGAAGGGGCAGTCGCTTCATCCCCGCGCTCCGTATGAGTTCATCGACATGTCGGTGAAGCAGGCTTACGACAATGATTGGAAGACGAAGGTGCGCACTCGCATCCGTCGTTCAGACGGTGTGATCGTCCTCGTAAGCAAAAACTCGCTGACTTCGAGCGGCCAAAAATGGGAGATTCAGTGCGCTCAGGAAGAGGGTAAGCCTATTCGAGGCATCTACGCCTACTCCAATGACCGGACCAGTCTGGCGGGCGTGACCACGTACGTCTGGAGCGACACGAATATCAGCGGCTTCATCGACTCGCTTTGATGAGGTGCATTTGTGCGTAAGGCTCTCATTGTCGGTATCGACCACTACGACCACATTGGCGGCCTGAGTGGTTGCGTAAATGACGCTCACTCGGTGAAAAGCGTGCTCGAACGGCATGCCGACGGCACTGTCAATTTCGCCACGCCGATGTTGCTGACTGGAACCAGCGCGACGGATCGAGTCGAAAAGGGGCGGCTCAAGGACGCGGTTAGAGAACTATTTGCTGACGATTCGGAAATCGCGCTCTTCTATTTTGCCGGTCATGGCTACATTGAAGATACTGGCGGTTTTCTGTGTGGCACGGAATGCAAGTCTGGCGACGATGGTCTCTCGCTCTCCGAGTTGATGACTCTCGCAGGGAAGTCTCCCGCAAAGAACAAGATCGTCATTCTCGATAGTTGCCACAGTGGCGTTGCAGGCACGCGGCCGGAGCAGATGATTGCCGAAGTGAAGGAAGGCATGACCATTCTGACGGCTTCAACCGCAGAGCAATATGCGATGGAAGTTCCCGGAGGTGGGGCCGGTGTCTTCACGAGCCTATTCGTCGATGCACTCGGCGGTGCGGCTGCAAATCTACTTGGCGACGTAACGCCCGGCAGCGTCTATGCGCATATCGATCAATCTCTTGGCCCTTGGGCACAACGCCCTATGTTCAAGACCAATGTGAAGACCTTCGTGTCATTGCGTAAGGCTGCAGCACCGATCCCGCTTGCGGATTTGCAAGTGCTGGCGACATATTTCCCCCGCCCGGACTATGATTTTCCCCTAGATCCCAGCTACGAGCCGGAACGCACGGAGGAACAGAAGGCTGACCCAAATCTACCGCCACCAGACCCCCAAAAGAACGCGGTCTTTGCGGTGTTACAGCGCTATGTGAAGGTAAATTTGGTTCGTCCGGTCGGGGAAGCCCACATGTGGCACGCAGCGATGAACAGCAAGTCCTGCGAGTTGACGGTTCTCGGACAGCATTATCGGCAGCTTGTCGCTGACGGGCTCATCTAACCGATGGGCGATCCGATCGACGTCGATGCCGTCTTGTACGGTCTCATGGACGAACTGGCTGCGATCGAGCATGAGCGCTGGTCACATTGGCAGCGATACATGCATTCAAAGGGCGTCAGGCAAGCAGACGGCTCGCTCGTCTTGCCTGCCGAACTGGTGGAACGATGGGATCGGCAAGCGGCGACGGACTACCATGATCTCAGCGCCAAAGAGAAGCAAAGCGACCGCGATCAAGTTAGTCGCTACCTGCCCCTAATAGCCACCGCTCTCAATGCTCGTTCTTGATGTTAGGTCGTTACTTTGCTGCCGCAACGCCGCCGCGCCGGAAACTGCGCGACCTTATATTGCGTGAAAGTCCTATAATCCAATTTCGAGGGGCCGTTTAGGACGATCAACGAATGCGGAGCAGCTTGCGATAGTCGCCATTCATCATGGCGATGCCGTCGCGGACCAGGCGCACGACGAATGACCGCGAGGCCGACATTTTCCAGTCGCTCGCGGAAAGACGGGCAGCGTCATCGCGTCCCAGCGCTGTCGCGATTTCGCGGTAGGTTGCGCCGTTCTGACGGAGGTCTATCGCGCGGAGCATCAGGTCGAGCCGTGCGAGCCGATAGGCCGTCAGCGGCCAGCCGCGCGGCAGCGGCCCGGCTGTCCGGCCGAGCAGACGCCGGTGAAAGCGCAGCAGGCTCGCGATCCGGGTGATGAAGTCCTTGTCGAGCGGAATGATCGCGGCGAGCGGCTTGCCCGGTGCAGGATCGCGCAGCCACAGCCGATGCTCGCCGGCCGCGTCGGCGACGACGACATGGCGGCCGTCGATCCCGGCCAGGTCGGCGAGCAGCGCGCCCAGCGCGCGCGGAGGGACCGGGGCGGCGGTCTCAAATCCCTCCGGCGCGGCGTCGAGAATGACCGTGACGGCGGTCAGCTCCGGGCGCCAGATGACCGACTCTAAAAGCTCATCCGGCGCCGTGGCGAAAGGACAACCCCCAGCGCCGCGCGAACGCCGTCTCGGCGGCGTTCTTCGCGACGGCGCCGCTCGCGATGCGCTGCTGCATCTGCGTGTGTTCGGCGCGATAGGTGCGGTTTCGGCGTAGGAACTCAGCTGCTAAATCGGCGCGCCCGAGGGCGTCGGACAGTCCGCCGGCGCGCCGCTGGCGACGCCCAGGTGGCGTCGGCATTGCATCCTCCCCGCCGCGCTCTGCGCGGATTTCGGAGAACGCAACATCGTCGCCGCCTTACCTACAGGATAGAGCGAAGATCGCGCACAACCATGTCGCGCGGGCGGGACCATAACAACCGAACTCGATCCAAATTGGAGTTCAATTTTAACGGTTTAGCGGGGGCTGACAGCCGAGCAGATGAGCATATCCCACCTCTGTTATCCACCGCGCGCGAGCTAGATGAGTGTCATGCATCGTCTTCGCACGATCCGGCTCCACGGCGGCGTCGATGCCGAAAATCAGTCCCGCTGCCTCGCGCCAATCGGTTCCATCTGCGTTAGCATCTAACAAGCGCAGATAGTCCGCCAAATGACCCTCGTCATAGCTGGTGAGCTGCTGCGAATCAGGCGCGCATTCATCGAATCCCATCTTGACCATGATGCCCCCGACTTCCCGCCCGCGTTAACCAATAAGCCAATGTCGGAGCATTTTCGATGCGCTCGTTCTGCATGACTGCGCGCGGAATCTGCAATGCCTCGACAATTCACAGGGCTGCTGATTTGCGGTGCGCCCCCGCAAACAGCTCCTGAACCCGTGATCGGGGAGTTGGAAAACCGGATTAACTCGGTTCCTACGACCTTTAGCACCGAGGCACCTGGACATACGTCGCAGGCTCCCCGACCGCATGGTCAAGGATCGCGACGCCGTCACGGCCGGCGCCGAACCGGTTAATCCGGGGTTTCCACACCCCAGGCCGCCGCGTAGCGGCCCGAGGACTTCATAGAACAGCACTGCCGAAATGACTACCCAAAGCGAGCCGGGCGGCAGCCCGGCGAGCGAACCTTTGCGGCCGCGCGGACCTTGGGGACGCGCGGCCGCCGCCGATCCGCCGCAGCGGATCGGCGCGGAAATGGCGAAGCCGCAGGGCCGAGCTCGGCCCTGCGGCGGCGATAGTTAGGCTTTGAGGCGCTGCATCCCTTCGGCCAGTGTCCAAAGCGCGCGATTGAGCGTCACGTTCTGGTCGATGCCGTTGATGGCGCGGGTCTGGCTGCGGCGGATACGGCCCTCGGCATTGCGCTTGCGGCCCTGTAATCCGCCCCGAACGACATTCTCCTGAATGACGTTGAACGTGGTCCACAGGCTGTCACCCATGTCCTCGCGGCGGCGCGGCTCGATGATCTGCTCGGGCCGCAACGGGCTTTCGTCCTCTCCGTAGCGCGCGACCAGGCTGACCTCGCCGAGTAAGCGGCGCTCTTCCTCGGAAAGCCGAACCTCCTTCATGGTCTCGCTGGCGTCGATCAGCCGGGGGAAGTCCTCCGCCACGGTGTAAACACCCTCGATTATATCGTGCTGGATGTTGCCCTTGTGCGGCACGCGGACCTCCTCGAACCGCTCGCCCGCGATCATGCTATTGGTGCAGACGAACCGCAGCATCCCGGCGAACATCTGATAGGCGCTGGTCCCGTCATGGCTGTTGACGATGATGACTTCGGCCGCCTCGGGCTTGCCGATACCGTCGTCCCGGCGCAGGCGCAGCATGTGCTTGGCGTGGCCGTGGCGGCTGCCGTCGCGCGGAACCGACTGAACCGCGAAGAAAGGGAACCATCCTTCCCGGCGCAGCCCCTCCACGATGTCGATGGTCGGAACATAGACATAGCGCTCCGAACGGCTGTCGTGCGCCTCGCGGGCGAAGATGGACGGCACGTGCCGATACAGCGCCTCGTTGTCGAGCGCCTCACGGCCGCTGATCTGATGGGCGTTGCGGCCGAACCGGGTGGCAAGCTGATGACACATGGCTGAACTCCTTGGGCTTGGGTTTCCGCGCAGCGGAACGCCGCGCTGAAACCCTGCCCGTCGGCGAGACCGGGGGTGCAACCGGAGTGGGCGGCTTCGCGGGGAACCGGCTGCACGGAACGCGCTCGCGCGTGAAGGAAGCTGGGCGGAAGCCGCTCCGAAGGGCGCTGGGGGCGGCGCCCCAAGCACCTCACAACATGCCGGGCCGATGGCCCGTCCATATTATGAACTGGCGAACCAACACACGAAGGCGCCCCGCTCAGAGGGAGCGGGGCGCCGTGTCGAGGTCAGCGCGACCAGATGAGAGCGTATTCGCCGGGGGTCTCGGTTTCGACCAGAGTGGCGTAGATCGGAGCCGCGAAGGTCGGATCGTCCAGCTTGACCGAGATGTAGTCGCGGTTCTCGCGGCTGGTCTTCTTCCATCCCGCGCCGCACTCGACCGTGCCGACCACGAGACGAAAATCGGGGGCCTTATCGCTCTCCTTCTCGATCGGACGGAGGGTGGCCTTTGCGTTGAGGGTGAGCGTCTTGATGGTTCCGCTGAAGGAGCCGTTGCCCGCCTGGGTGAAGGTGCCGATGGTGGCCATGTCGAAGTTCCTTTTGCTTCGGGCCACGACCGCCGCGGCCTCGATGGCGATCGGTGAAGCGGGGATGATCGGACGCGCACCGCTTGCGGCCGAAGCACAGCGGAGGATGGCGACGCGCGGCTTTTTTGTTTCGCGATGCAAAGCCGAAGGCGGCGGAAAAAAGCCGCGCGGCGCCGTTGCGCCAGGCCGATCAAGGCGAAGCCGGCCCCGGTTAGATCAAGCCAATCGAGAGGCCGCGCGGTTGTCGCCGAGCCGGAAATTCTACGCCGTGGCTATGATGGGCATCGTCAGTCGGAGGGCATTCGCTTCTTTGCTGGACCGCGCCAGGCTCACCTCGCAAGTAATCCTTCGCAAAGACTACAGGAGAGCGAACGCCGCTGACGCTCCCTATGTGTTCGCCGAGATCCCGCGCGAGGCTGGCATAGACCGTCGCTCATCGCCCGCATCATAGTCGCCGAGCGGTCCCGCCGCGTGGGTCTGCAACTTTACTCGACGAACCCACCTCCAGAAATGCAACGGTCGATCCGCTATCAGCACGCCGCCCCGCGTCCTCGGAGCGGGGCGCCTGTGCAATGGGAAAGCGGCCGCGCCCCAACGGGCGCGGCCGCGATTTTTCGCCGGTCACAAAAAGAAGCCGGGACCGCTCGCGCGGTCCCGGCCCCGTGCCGCTATTCGGCGGCGACAGCAAAGGATGCTTCGCTGTCCTCCACTTCGGGCGGCTGCTCCACGCTATCCGCGTCCTCCGGCTCCGCAGGCGCGGGGTCCGCTCCCTCCGGTTCGGGCGTCCGCAGCACGGCAGGAAGCCAGCCGGTCCCGGAAAGAAGCTGCTCGGCGGCTTGCGCCATGTCCGGCTTCTTCATGTCCGCGATGCGGCGAGCGGCGTCCTCGGACACGCCTTCGGTCACAGCGTCCACGATATGCGCCTTGGTGACGCGGCCAAGGTAGCTGTCCACGGTCGGCGTCCAGTCCTTCGCCACGTCCAGCGCCAGCGCGTCCGCCAGCCTGTCCGCCGTTTGCAGCGACCGGGGCTTGCGGTCCCACGGCAACCGCAGAGCGTTGACGGTGCGAGCCGCGCAATGCGCCAGCAACGCAATCCGCTTCGCCTCGTCCAGCCCGACGATGAAGCCCCACAGGTCCGCCACGTCGCGCGGCATCCGCTCGGCCCATGCCTCGTGCTGCTCGCTCGCCCGTGCCGCCAATGGCGTGTCCTCGATCCCGTCCGCATGGCTCCCCAAGGGGGTCACGGTCGGACGAACCTCAAGGCAACCGGCCTCCGCATAGCTGTAGAAAAGTTGCGCGGTCAGCGTGTGGGTCAGCGCGATCAGGGCCATATCGGGCTGCTCGGCCAGCGCCACGCGAAGCGCCAGCGTCCGATAGGCGGACAGGTCACGGGTGAGGCTGTCGGAAATCGGCTTGCCCGGGTCTTCGTCCTCGTCGGCATCCTGCACGTCCTCGTCGCCGTCCTCCGGCTGCTCGTCGTCGCCCATCTGCGGCTCGGTCGCATCGCCTTCTTCCGGCTCCGGCTGGGGGTCCGCCAACGCCTCGTCCTCGGCCCGCACGAAACCGCGCTCGACCCTGACCGTGCCGTCATGTTGAAGTACGACGAACGCACCGCCATTGGCGATCACATTGGGGTCGTAGGCGGAACGCTTGGCGGACAGGGCGTCCATTTCGGCGTCCAGCGCACGGGCTTTCGCCGCCAAATCCTCGGGCATTTCATCCAGCGAGTCATAGCCGTCGACGATCTGGTCGTACTCGGCCCATGCCTCATCGACCCGCGCCTCCTCCTCGTCGGACAGGGCGACGGTCTGCGGATAGAAGCGCCGCATCCCGTGGGCGTGGGGATAGTCGATATGCGCCTCGGCCCATTTCCAGCCCTCGGCCTGAACGCGCTCGGCAACTTCGCGCAATTTCTCGACGGCGAGCGTATCGAGCAAACCCGCATCCTCGAAGAACCCGCCACGATCCTCGCTGAACAGGTCGCGGATGATGTTGCCGCCCGCTTCCGCGTAAGCTTCGGCTCCGACGAATATCGCGCGCCGGTCCTCTGCCACGACATTGCTTGCGGTCATGTCGCGCCGGATGATCCACGGTTCGCGGTTGTGATGCAGGTTGGCGAAAACCTGCTCCTGCCGGTCATGGTCCTCGGTGATAGCGAAGGCCATAAGCTGATCCAGCGTAAGACCGTCCTCCCGATAGACCTGCAACAGCTTGGGCGAGACAGCGCCAAGGCGAAGCCGCTGCTTCACCACGCCAGCCGACACGCCAAACCGCGCGCCGATTTCTTCCACGCCATAGCCCTTGCTTTCGGACAGTTCGCGGAACCGCTCGAACTGGTCGGCGGGGTGCATAGGGGTCCGGGTCACGTTCTCGTCCAGACTGATTTCGGACGGATCGTTGGCGGTATCGAGCCAGCAGCGCACGACTTCCGACTTCTTGATCTGCTTGCGCTTGGCGCGCAGCAACATCGCCAGCCTGCGGCCTTCACCAGCGGTAACGAGATAGTTGCCGGTCGGCGTCCCGTCCTCCTTGGTTTCCGGCTCTACGACAAGGTTCTGGATCAGCCCCTTGTGCTGGATCGAAGCGGCCAGCGCCTCGATAGCGGCTTCCCCATGCGGCACCTTGCGGGCATTGCGCGGGGACTTCTTGAGCTTGGCGAGCGGCACGAAAATCTCGACGCCCGACACAGGCTCGGCGGCTAGGATTTCGGTAACAGCGTTCATCACACTTCTCCTAAAAACCACACTCACCCCGGAATGGGGTGGGCGGCGAAGAAGCTTGCCGTTGGCCCGCTGGCGGAGCCGGGCAGCATCCGCAGGACCGGAACGCAGTGGAGGACGCGCCAACAGCGCGTTGCGGCCCGGCGCGGCGGGCCTAAAGGGAAGCGTCGCCCACCCCATCGACGGGGAGAGAAACGACCAGATGCGATCGGGCTGGCGCAGCCCTGGCTCGATCTCCGCAGATCGGAAAGACAACAATCCGCGCAGCGGATTGCCGAACGGCGCAGCAGCGCCACCCCGCCATGCTGATCGTCACCCGGCAGGGACGAGACCCGTCAGGGGCTCGGTCGGAGCGCAGCGGAGATAGAGCGGCGGTCCCGTAGGGAGGCGCCAAGCCATTCTGCTGACCTTGCTTTTCCAGCCTATTTCGATTATATTTTAATCGGGTTGATAGCAGGTGATGAACATGGCGACTGAGACAAAAGTGTTGACCGCACACGTCCCGCTGCACCTCGCGGAGAAGGTTGAAGCAATGGCCTCGCGGCTCGAACGCTCGCGTGGCTGGGTGATGAAACAGGCGCTCGCCGCCTGGGTTGATCAGGAGGAGGAGCGTCACCGCATGACGCTCGAAGCAATGGAAGATGTCGATGCCGGGCGCGTGATCGACCATCAGGCCGTGCGCGCTTGGGCGGACAGCCTCGGCACTGACACCCCGCTGCCGCCGCCTTCGGCATGAGGATCAAGTGGACCGGCAAGGCGTCCTCGGATTTGGTGCGGCTGCACGAGCATCTGCGTCCGGTTGCCCCGGAGGCGGCGGCGCGGGTCGTGCAGCAGCTCTCGCGCGCGCCGGATCGGCTGCTCGACTATCCCCGGATCGGCGAGAAGCTGGACGCCTACGAGCCGCGCGAGGTTCGGCGCATCATCGTCGGCAATTACGAGCTGCGCTACGAGATTGCGGATGCGACGATCTTCATCCTGCGCCTGTGGCATTGCCGCGAGGAGCGCAGCTTCGAGTCGGACGACTGACGATGAGGCCGGCCGCATCGAACGCTACGATGCAGCGCGCCGCCCTTCGCCCCTATCTGCGCTTCGCCGCGACAGAGGCTTTGCATGAGGCGCGAGCGCGAAGCAGCCTGTCGGGATGGCCCTTGCCCGCAAAGTCCATCGTCGCCCCCATCGTCGCCGGGCCGAATGCCCGGACGACCTGTTCGACTATGCCACGCTGCCGGTCGGCAGCCTCCGTCCTTGCGCGGGGAAAAGCCCGAAGGACGATCTTTCGACCTGGACCGTCACCGACGACTGGCCCGAGCGCGTGCCGGTCACGAGTGCGGAAGTGGATGTGTTCGAGGCATGGTTCGGCGACGTTTTCGACGAGCTGTTCGGGCCGTGCCAATGATGTGAGGAGTTCGCTACCATGACCGTGCCGCTGCGCGCCGCCCTTTACCTGCGCGTTTCAACGGCGCGGCAGGCCGAGCATGACGTGTCGATCCCCGATCAGCGCAAGCAGGGCGAAGCCTATTGCCTGTCGCGGGGACTGGAGCTGGTCGATACCTTCGTCGAGGCCGGCGCATCGGCGACGAACGACCGGCGGCCCGAGTTCCAGCGCATGATCGAGGCCGGGACCAGCAAGCCCGCGTCGTTCGACGTAGTGGTGGTCCACAGCTTCTCGCGCTTCTTCCGCGATCACTTCGAACTGGAGTTCTACGTTCGCAAGCTCGCCAAGAACGGCGTCAAGCTGTTGTCGATCACGCAGGAAATGGGCGACGATCCGATGCACGTCATGATGCGTCAGATCATGGCGCTGTTCGACGAATATCAGTCGAAGGAGAATGCGAAGCACGTCCTTCGCGCGCTCAAGGAAAATGCCCGGCAAGGCTTCTGGAACGGCTCGCTGCCGCCGATCGGATATCGCGTGGTCGATGCCGAGCAACGCGGCGCGAAGATGAAGAAGAAGCTGGAGATCGACCCGATCCACGCCGACACGGTGCGGCTGGCGTTCAAGCTGGCGCTGGAAGGCGACGGCACATCCGGCCCGATGGGCGTGAAGTCGATCACCAAGCATCTCAACGAGCGCCGTATCTTCACGCGCGACGGCGGCCGCTGGGGCATCGGCACGGTTCATCGGATGCTGACCCGGCCGACCTATATCGGCCGCCACGAGTTCAACAAGCGCGGCAAGAGCAAGGAATTGAAGCCCTCCGAGGAAGTGATCGCGGTCGAGGTTCCGGCGATCATCGACCAGGCCACGTTCGATGCGGTGCAGGCACATTTCAAGGCGCGCAACCCGAAGGTCGCCCATCCGCAGGTCGTCGGTGGCCCGACGCTGCTGACGGGCCTGATCCATTGCGGGAAGTGCGGCGGCGCGATGACGATTCGCACCGGGAAGGGTGGGCGCTATCGCTATTACACCTGTTCGATGAAGGCGCGGCAGGGCGCGACCGCCTGCGAGGGCATGACGGTTTCGATGGAGCGGCTGGACGATCTGGTCGCAAACTATCTGGCCGACCGGCTGCTCGATCCCGACCGGCTGGAGGATGTACTAGCCGAGGTTCTGGATCGTCGACAGGAGCGCAGCGACCGGCGCCGCGAGCATATCGCGGAATTGAACCGGCGATCCGCCGAGACCGAGCTGCGCCTGAAACGGCTCTACGACGCGATCGAAAGCGGCGTCGCCGATTTGGACGATCCGGCGCTCAGGGATCGCATCGTCGCCTTGAAGGCGACTCGCGATCAGGCGCGGGCGGATGCCGAGCGGGCCTCGGCCCTCCTGCTCAACTCGACGCAGCAGGCCATCACGCCGGCCACGTTGCGAAAGTTCGCGTCAACGGCGCGGCGGCGCATCCGCACGGAAGGCGGCGGCTATCGCCGCGACCATCTTCGCGCCTTGGCGCAGCGGGTCGAGGTCGATCGCGGCGAGGTCCGCATCATGGGATCGAAGAGCAACCTGCTCCGCGTGCTGGCCGCCAATGGCGTAGCCACGGCGGCGGGCGGAGTGCCCATCGTTGTTCCGAAGTGGCGGAGAGGGTGGGATTCGAACCCACGGTACCGTCGCCGGTACGCCTGATTTCGAGTCAGGTACATTCGACCACTCTGCCACCTCTCCGGTAACTTGGTCGACCGCTTGGTGAGCGGCGAAACCAAGATTATAGGGACATTGCTACCTGCAACGCAAGCCCCCTCTACAACATTTTTTTACGCTTCCGGTTCCAGTCGCGTGATGCCGCCCATGTACGGCTGGAGTGCCTTGGGCACCGTCAGCGAGCCATCGGCATTCTGGTAGTTTTCCAGGATCGCCACCAGCGTGCGGCCCACGGCCAGGCCCGAACCGTTCAGCGTATGCACGAGTTCTGGCTTGCCCTGCCCGGCGCGCGAGCGTGCCTGCATGCGGCGCGCCTGGAAATCGCCCATATTCGAGCACGAACTGATTTCCCGGTAGGTGTTCTGCGCCGGGATCCACACCTCGATGTCGTAGGTCTTGGTGCTGCCAAAGCCCATGTCGCCCGTGCACAGCACCACGGTACGGAACGGCAGTTCGAGCTTCTTCAGGATCGTTTCGGCATGGCCGGTCATTTGCTCGAGCGCATCCATCGACTGGTCGGCCGGCACCACCTGCACCATCTCGACCTTGTCGAACTGGTGCTGGCGGATCATGCCGCGCGTGTCCTTGCCGTACGAACCGGCTTCGGAACGGAAGCACGGCGTATGGGCCACGTAACGCAGCGGCAGCTTTTCGGCAGCCACGATCGCATCGCGAACCATATTGGTCAGCGGCACTTCGGCGGTCGGGATCAGGTAGAAGTTCTCGATGGTGTCCTGGCCATCTTCGCCACCCACCTTGCGCGGCACCTTGAACAGGTCGTCCTCGAACTTCGGCAACTGGCCGGTGCCACGCATCGATGCGGCATTGACGATGTACGGCACGTACATCTCGGTGTAGCCGTGCTCCAGCGTGTGCGTATCCACCATCAGTTGCACCAGCGCGCGATGCATGCGCGCCACGCCACCACGCAGGAATGCGAAGCGCGAGCCGGTGACCTTCGATGCGGTTTCGAAATCGAGACCGAGCTTCCCGCCAACGTCGACGTGATCCTTGACCTCGAAGTCGAACGTGCGCGGCGTGCCAATGCGGCGCACTTCGACGTTCTGCGTCTCGTCCTTGCCCACCGGCACGCTTTCATGCGGCAGGTTCGGGATCGACATCATGGCGTCGTTGAGCTGGCCCTGGATCTGTGCCAGGCGCTCGGCCGAGGCCTTCAGGGTATCGCCGATACCGGCAACTTCGGCCATCGGGGCCGATGCGTCCTCGCCCTTGCCCTTGAGCATGCCGATCTGCTTGGACAGCGTGTTACGACGGGCCTGCAGCTCCTCGGTCTGGGTCTGCAACTGCTTGCGTTCGGCCTCCAGGCCCTGGAACGTAGCCACGTCGAGTTGGAATCCGCGCGTGGCGAGGCGCTGGGCCACGGCGTCGATGTCTTTGCGGAACAGCTGGATGTCGAGCATATTGCAGTCGGTGTGCAAATCGGTGTGCGGTGCCGGCAACATGCCGGCGAACGCGACATTTTACTGCACCGCCATGGCCGGACGGCGCCGAATCTGTGCCGTTTTCACCGGCTGTTCGCCGGATCGGCGCGCGCGCTCAGCCGTTGCCGCCCTTTTCGCGGTCCTTGTGCTCGCGATGCCACGCCGCATCGAGGTCGCGCAAATGCCGCAGCTTGTCGGCAATCTTGCCCTCCAGCCCGCGCGGTACAGGCTGGTACCAGTCCTGGCGCCGCAGGTCGTCCGGCAGGTAGTGCTCGCCGGCCGCATAGGCTTCCGGTTCATCGTGCGCATAGCGGTAGGCGTGACCGTAGCCGAGTTCCTTCATCAGCCGGGTCGGTGCATTGCGCAAATGCACGGGCACGGGACGCGACTTGTCCTTGGCAACGAACGCGCGTACCGCGTTGTAGGCGTTGTAACCGGCGTTCGACTTGGGCGCCACGGCCAGGTAGATCAGCGCCTGGGCCAGCGCCAGTTCACCTTCGGGCGACCCAAGGCGTTCGTACGTTTCCGACGCATCGAGCGTGATGCGCGCTGCGCGCGGATCGGCCAGGCCGATGTCTTCCCACGCCATCCGCACGATGCGCCGCGCCAGGTAGCGCGGATCGGCACCGCCATCGAGCATGCGGCAGAACCAGTACAGCGCGCCGTCCGGGTCGGAGCCACGCACCGACTTGTGCAGCGCGCTGATCTGGTCGTAGAACGCATCCCCGCCCTTGTCGAAACGGCGCAGGTTTTCCGAGATTGCGCTGCCCAGCAATGCGGTGTCGATGGCCTGCACGCCGGCATTGCGCGCGGCGCGCACCACGATTTCGATATTGTTGAGCAGCTTGCGGCCATCGCCATCGGCCGAACCGACGATCAGGCCCATGGCCTCGTCGTCCCATGTCACGCCGCCCAGCTCCTCGCTGGCGCGCAGCACCAATTGCTTGAGTTCACTCTCGTCGAGACTCTTGAGCACGTAGACCGCCGCGCGCGACAGCAGCGCGCCGTTGACCTCGAACGACGGGTTCTCGGTGGTCGCGCCAATGAACACGAACAGCCCGCTTTCCACGTGCGGCAGGAACGCGTCCTGCTGGCTCTTGTTGAAGCGATGCACCTCATCGACGAACACCAGCGTGCGACGGCCATGGGCGCGGAACTGCTCGGCGCGCTCGACGGCCTCGCGAATGTCCTTGACACCCGACAGCACGGCCGACAACGCGATGAACTCGGCATCGAAGGCGTCGGCCATCAATCTGGCCAGCGTGGTCTTGCCCACACCGGGCGGGCCCCACAGGATCATCGAGTGCGGTTCGCCCGATGCAAAGGCCACGCGCAGCGGCTTGCCGGCGCCCAGCAGGTGCTGCTGGCCAATGACTTCGTCGATATTGCGCGGGCGCAGGCGCTCCGCGAGCGGTTGCCGGGAACGGTCAGGGGGGTCGGAGAACAGCGAATCCGCCACGGTGTACAAGCCTTTCAATCGGGTGCGGCCGCCAACGCGGCACGGAACGCCACAGTGTAGACGATCCCGCGTGCGCGGATTTTTTGACCGGCGGGCTCAAGTCCGACTTCAACTGCGCCGATAGCACCCAATGGCCCGCGCTTCAAGCCACGCGGGAAATCCGACGCCGGCGTCACGACCGGCAGCTCACCGCAGAACGACTGTTTTCGAATTTCGGGGATTTGTATGCTGCGTTACCGCATGCTGATGTTCAAGCTGAACCGCCTGGCGAGCAAGAACAAGCTCAATGGCGTGGAAGAGATCTCGCTGGCCGGCCAGTTCGCCGAACTGATCGAATCACAGGAAGACGCCGACCGTGTCATCACCGACCTGTTCGACCATGAAAACGCGCACGTGCGTCGTATCGGCCTGGCCGCGATCCGCCGCACGCACCGCTATGGCGGCCGAGTGTTGCTGCCGGCGCTGTTGCGCCGCATGGCCGACGCCGAAGGCTGGATCCGCCACGATGCGGTCTGGATCGTGCAGGACGCGACGCTCGACGGGGCCGAACTGCGCGCAGCATTGCGCCGTGTGGCGGGCAATGTGCGCCTGCCGCAGGATGCGGTCCGCGCCAAGCAGAATCCGGCCGATGGCCAACTGCATGCCGCGGTGCGTGCGCGCCAGTATCTTGATGTGCTGATCGCGAAGTCAGCGGCCGCTCACAACGATGCACTGGCAGCCGGCGGCGGCCTGGCCGGTGCAACCGACGGCAAACCTTATGCGCAGGACTCGGTAGGCCATATCCGCGCGGTGCATCGCCAGTTACAGCGCAAGACGGCCGGGCGCAAGCTCAAGAGCAGCACCAAGCTCACCTTCCGCAAGATAGAGCCGCGTTACGAGGAAAACGACAACCGGCGGTTCCTGCTCTGATCATGCTGCACCGCCTCATTGAGCATCCTTGCCGCCAGATCTGAATTCTTTCGACATCGGGCTTGGCGGCGGCATGCGGGCCGTACCATGGGGGACTGACAAACCAGGAGGACGTCACCGCCATGGCCATCACCACCCGCATGCGCAAGAAAAAGCAGTACAAGAAAGCCGTGCTGAAACTGCGCGCCGCAATCAAGCGCAATGACGAGGAAGCGATCCGCATCCGGCGCGAGAAGCTTCAGGCGTTGCCCAAGCCGCGCCAACGCTATGCGCGCGAGGCGCTGGCCTAGCGCCTCACGCTGACGGCAGGGCCTTGGACCTCAGCCCTTGGCCCGGTCGGTCAACACCTTCATGGCGTCTGCCGGCAGCGGACCATGGCAGGTGCGCTCGCCGCCGGACTGACCCACGATCAGCCACACCTTGTCGGGTGTACTGGCCGGATGGAGTACCCATGCCGGCCCGCGCGCCGTATTGCTGGCCGGCAGGTCTTCCAGGGCGCCGCTATGTGGCGACTGCAGCAGTGCGGCGCAATCGTTCGCGGTGATCTGCGTCGCCTTGAGAAAGTCGGGATTGCCCAGCACTTCAGGCAATGCCGTGTCCGAGCCACGCAGGAAGGCATCGACATCGAACCGGCTGGCCTGGCTGTGCGCGCACGCCGACAACACCAATGCGGCGGCCAACGCGCTGCCCGGGGCGGCAAATTTTCCGCGATGCAGACGGAACAGGGATGGGTGAGCGTTTTTCATGGCGGTCCTTGGGCGAATTACTGCTTCATCACATCCGCGCCCTTGGGCACCGTGAAGCGGAATGCGTCCGCGGGCAGCGGCGGATTCTTCTGGATACCTGTGAACGACAGCAGCGTGGTGTTGCCAAACGCATCGCGCAATTCCATGGCTTCGAGATTACCGGCCTTGAAGCCAATGCCGATGCGCTCGAACTGGGTATCCTTCGCCTTGGGCGTCAGTTCCAGCCATTCCACGCCGTCGCGCGTGGCACCGTTCTTCACATCGAAGTTCTTGCTCAGGTCGTTGCTGCCGAACAGGATCGCGGCCGGACTGGAACCCAACGCGCCATCGAGCTTGCGCTCGGTCACCTGGTTCAGGTCCTTGTCGTAGATATACAGCGTCTGGCCGTCGGCCTGCAGCAGTTGATCGTACGGCTTGGTATAGCGCCACGTGAACTTGCCCGGGCGCGCGAATGCAAACGTGCCGCTCGACGTGCCGGAAACCTTGGCGCTGGCGCCCTGCCCCTTGACCTGCTTCTGCGTGAATTCACCCCGCGCGGACTTCACGCTGGTCACGAAGGTCTGCAACTGGTCGGTCGCGGCGGCCTGGGCGGCGGGCACGGCGGCCAGCAGCGCCAGCGTCGCGCACAGTGGCGCGAGAATGCGAGATCGCATGGAATCGGGTCCTTTCTGAGTCGCTAATGTCTGGTTAGAGCGGGCCGCGCATCGGCAATTCCGCGACAGGCTGTGACGGGCGTAACGGTATATTACCCGTCACATCGACCTGTGCTGTGGGAAAACCGATGCGGGTCAGTCGTCACCCGGGCCCGCGCCGGCACCGGCTGGGACCAGGATGTCGCGGTTGCCATTGCCGGACATGGCCGAGACCAACCCGGCCTTCTCCATGTCTTCGAGCAGGCGCGCCGCGCGGTTGTAACCGATGCGCAGATGGCGTTGCACCAGTGAGATCGAGGCCCGGCGGTTCTTGATCACCACTTCCACGGCCTGGTCGTAGAGCGGGTCGGCCTCGGCACCGCCGCCGCCAATGCCGGCACCGCCGCCAAAGGCATCGGCCCCGCCATCGCCATCGATCACGCCACCTTCAAGAATGCCCTCGATGTAGTTGGCTTCGCCGCCTTCCTTGAGCTTCTCGACCACGCGGTGCACTTCCTCATCGGACACGAAGGCTCCATGCACGCGTATCGGCATTCCGGTTCCCGGCGCCAGGTAAAGCATGTCACCCATGCCCAGCAGTGCTTCCGCGCCCTGCTGGTCCAGGATGGTGCGCGAGTCGATCTTGCTGCTGACCTGGAACGCGATCCGGGTCGGCACGTTGGCCTTGATCAGGCCCGTGATCACGTCGACGGACGGCCGCTGCGTGGCCAGCACCAGGTGCAGGCCCGCCGCGCGCGCCTTCTGCGCGATCCGGGCAATCAGCTCCTCGACCTTCTTGCCGACCACCATCATCAGGTCGGCCAGTTCGTCGATCACGATCACGATGACCGGCAGCTTGTCCAGCGGCTCCGGCGCATCGGGTGTCAGGCTGAACGGATTCGGAATCTTTTCTTCCTTCGCCGCGGCCTCGTCGATTTTCTTGTTGTAACCGGCAAGGTTGCGCACGCCAAGCTTGCTCATGAGCTTGTAGCGGCGCTCCATCTCGCCGACCGCCCAGTTCAGCGCATTGCCGGCCTGGCGCATGTCTGTCACGACCGGGCAAAGCAAGTGCGGAATGCCTTCGTAGACGCTCATTTCAAGCATCTTCGGATCGATCAGGATCAGGCGCACCTGGTCGGCCTTGGCCTTGTAGAGCAGCGACAGGATCATCGCGTTGATGCCCACCGATTTACCGGAGCCCGTGGTACCGGCCACCATGCAGTGAGGCATCTTGGCCAGGTCGGCCACCATCGGCTTGCCCGC
The DNA here is from genome assembly GCA_963543405.1 of uncultured Cupriavidus sp. GTDB lineage: Bacteria > Pseudomonadota > Gammaproteobacteria > Burkholderiales > Burkholderiaceae > Cupriavidus. The sequence goes on along the minus strand of CAUUBQ010000006.1, from coordinate 109,751 downwards.
GATGTCCTTGCCGAGCGCCATGGTCAGGTTCGACGCGCTCTCGTTGTAGACCTGCGAGCCCAGGATCTCGGACAGGCGCACGGTCTGGCGCTTCGGATTCGGCAGTTCCAGGCCCATGTAGTTCTTGCCCGGAATCGTCTCGACCACACGGATCGACACCAGCGACAGGCTGCGTGCCAGATCGCGCGCAAGATTCACCACCTGGCTGCCCTTGACGCCGGTGGCCGGCTCGATTTCGTAGCGCGTGATCACCGGGCCCGGATACGCGGCCACCACCTTGACCTCGACGCCAAAGTCCTTGAGCTTCTTTTCGATCAGGCGCGAGGTATATTCGAGCGTTTCGGCGCTGACGGTTTCCTGCTGCGTGGGAATCGGATCGAGCAGCGACAGCGGCGGCAGGTCGGAGTCCTGGATATCGGCGAACAGTGGCTGCTGCTTCTCGCGCTCCACCCGTTCGTGCTTGGGCACGGCCTGCGGACGTACGATCTGCACCGGCGCGGCCTCTTCCTGCCTGACGCGTTGCACCTCTACGGTTTCCGTTCGTTCCACCTTGGCCGCGGCGCCGATGATGCGGTCCTGCTTTTTCTCGCGACGCGCCTTGAATCCCATGAACAGCGTCTCGACAAAGCCGCCCACATGCTCGGCCACCGACAGCCACGAGAAATGGAAGAACAGCGACAGGCCGATCGCGAGCAACAGCAACAGCAACAGCGTGGCGCCAGAGAACCCAAGCGCCAGTTGCAGCCAGCCACCCAGCAGGTCGCCCAGCACGCCGCCCGGTGCGCGCGGCAGCGCCGCCCGTAGCGGATACATGCGGATCGCCTCGAGGCCCATGCTCGACACCAGCGTGAGCACAAAGCCGATCCAGCTTACGGCCGTGCTGTGGTGGTGCGGTTCGGGTACGCGCTCGGGCAGTTCGGCGGTCAGCACACGCCAGCCACGCCAGCAGCGGCGCATCAGCAGCACGCTCCACCAATAGGCGGAGAAGCCGAAGATGAAGAACAGTACGTCAGCCACCCAGGCGCCCACGCGGCCGCCAAGGTTGTGGATATCGGCCACCTGGCTGGCGTGCGACCAGCCGGGGTCGGCCTTGCTGTAACTGGCCAGCACACACAGGAAGCCGAGCGTCACGGCGAGCAGCAGGAACCAGCGCACCTCGCCAAGCAGCTTGCCGATACGCGATGGAAGTGCCGACGGGTCGGTCCGGGTAGTCGTGGTTGCGCGAGCCATGCGTCAGGGTCTGTTCAATCGTGCGAAGTGGACGATGGCGGCCATTTTAACCTTTGCCGGAGCTATCGCACCCATTGGAATTTGCAACAGTCGGCAAACGCCGTGCCACATATAATGGCGGTTTCGAGTGACACCGGCGTAACCGCCGCGTCGACTCACTTGTTGCCTACAGGAACGCATCATGTCTGCAAAACACGCAAAAGTGCTAATTCTCGGGTCCGGACCGGCCGGCTACACTGCCGCCGTCTACGCGGCCCGCGCCAACCTGAACCCGGTCCTGATCACCGGCCTGGCCCAGGGCGGCCAGCTGATGACCACGACCGACGTGGAAAACTGGCCCGCTGACGCTAACGGCGTGCAGGGCCCGGACTTGATGCAGCGTTTCCAGGCACACGCCGAGCGTTTCAACACCGAAATCATCTTCGATCACATCCATACGGCCAAACTGACCGAAAAGCCGATCCGCCTGATTGGCGATTCGGGCGAGTACACCTGTGACGCCCTGATCATTGCCACCGGCGCTTCGGCCCAATACCTGGGCCTGCCGTCGGAGGAAAGCTTCATGGGTCGCGGCGTGTCGGCCTGCGCCACATGCGACGGGTTCTTCTACAAGAACCAGGAAGTTGCGGTGATCGGCGGAGGCAATACCGCTGTCGAGGAAGCCCTCTACCTGTCGCACATCGCCAGCAAGGTGACCGTGATCCACCGTCGCGACAAGTTCCGCGCCGAGCCGATCCTGGTGGACCGCCTGCTGCAACGCGTGCAGGAAGGCCGCATCGAACTGCGCTACGACCATACGCTGGACGAAGTGCTGGGCGACCAGTCGGGCGTGACGGGCTTGCGTATCCGCAGCACCAAGGACGCCAACCAGACCGAGGACCTGAAACTGGCCGGCGTGTTCGTGGCAATTGGCCACAAGCCGAACACCGACCTGTTCGAAGGCCAGCTCGAGATGAAGAACGGCTATATCGTGACCAAGAGCGGCCTGTCGGGCGATGCCACGGCAACGAGCATCCCCGGCGTGTTCGCCGCCGGCGACGTGCAGGACCATGTCTACCGCCAGGCCATCACCAGCGCCGGCACCGGCTGCATGGCCGCACTGGACGCACAGCGCTTCGTGGAAGCGCTGAAGTAAGCTACCTGGCCGCCGGGACAATCCGGACGATCAGGACTAACGGGGACGCCCGCCTTGCCGCGGCCGTCCCCGTTTTCTTTATAATCGACGCCGAGCATTTTGAGAGTCCTCCTATGTCGCAAGGCGCCAAAACTCCCCCCAAGCGATTCGGCCTCAATGACCTGGCCGCGCTGCGTGACAACCTCAAGGCCGATACCGAGCGCCGCGAGGCAGAGCGCAAGGCCGCCGAGGCCGCCGCAAAGCGTGCCGAGGAAGAGGCCAATGTCTTTCGATCGAGCGTGGGCTCGGTCAGCGCGCTACGCGAGCGCAATCGCGTCCAGCACCCCCAGAAAGCCCCCTCACCCATCCCCGTGCAGAGCCAGCTGAACGACAAGGCCGTGCTGGAAGCCTCGTTGTCCGATGAATTCGACGTCGAGAACCTGCTCGATATCGATGAAACGATGTCGTTTCGGCGCCCCGGGATTGGCGAGGATGTGATCAAGAAACTGCGCCGCGGCGAATGGGTACCACAGGACAAGGTGGACCTGCACGGCCTGCGTAGCGACGAGGCGCGCGAGGCGCTGGCAAATTTCCTGCGCCGATCGGTGCGCAACGGCGTGCGCTGCGTGCGCGTGATTCATGGCAAGGGCATCGGCTCGCCCGACAAGCTGCCGGTGCTCAAGGGCAAGGTGCGCAGTTGGCTCGTGCAAAAGGAAGAAGTGATTGCCTTCGTCCAGGCCCGTGAGTCGCAGGGCGGAGCGGGCGCGCTGATGGTATTGCTGCGTCAGCCCAAACCCTGACCTCCATGCACTTCCACTTGCCGTTCGATCTGCTGATGGGGCGGCTGCCCTTGATCCTCCACATCATGGAGATCACCGGGGTGCTCGCGTTCGCGGTGTCGGGCGTGGTCGATGCGCGCAAGCAACGGCTCGATGCCGTGGGTACTTTCATCGTCGCGTTCGCCACCGCCTTCGGCGGCGGCACGGTGCGCGACGTGCTGCTGGATCGACGGCCGTTCTACTGGGTCGATCACGAATACTATGTGCTGCTGATCTTTGCGATGTCGATCGGCGCGTCGATCGTCTTCCGCGTGGTCAGCAGCGTGGCCTCGGACCGCACCATGCTGATTGCCGATGCCATCGGGCTTGGCCTGTTTTCGGTCACGGGCACCTCGCTGGCGCTGGTGGCCCAGATGACGCCAACCGTGGCCGTGATGATGGGCATCATCTCCGCGGTGTTCGGCGGCGTGCTGCGCGACATCCTGTGCAATGAAGTACCGATGATCCTGCGCGACCGCTCACCCTATGCCACCTGTTCGTTTGTGGGATGCTGGGTCTATGTCGGCCTGACCTGGCTGCGCGCGGACCAGGAGGTGGCGCTGCTGGCCGGCGCACTGGTGACAATGGGAATGCGGCTGCTGTCGGTGCAGTTCGGCTGGAAACTGCCGAGTTGAATGGGTTCGCTCCCCTCGCCGCTATCGTGGGCGAGGGGAATGCATAACCACCGGTATCGCGCAAAACAAAAAAGGCCGGCATGTGCCGGCCTTCTGCATATCTGATGCCACTTACACCGCGGCTTCGTCCTGCTCGCCGGTACGAATGCGGATCACGCGCTCGATCTCGGTCACGAAGATCTTGCCGTCACCGATCTTGCCGGTGTGGGCAGCCTTGACGATCGAGTCCAGCACCGTGTCGAGCTGGTTCTCGGCCACAACCACCTCGATCTTGATCTTCGGCAGGAAGTCGACCACGTATTCGGCGCCACGGTACAACTCGGTGTGCCCCTTCTGACGGCCGAAGCCTTTCACCTCGGTCACCGTCAGACCGGTCACGCCCACGTCGGCCAATGCCTCGCGCACTTCGTCAAGCTTGAACGGTTTGATGATGGCGGTAATCTGCTTCATGGCTGGCCCCTGTCTCTAAGATGTCGGTAGATGACAGATTCTAGCCCGAAACACCACACGGCGATTGCGGGCATACCCATATTGTCCGCAATCTGCGTGCCAATCAGTCCGGAATCCGCGCCAGATCGCGCACCCAGACCGCCGATTCCCCATCGCTCGGTGCGCGCCAGTCACCACGCGGCGACAGCGAACCGCCCGACCCCACTTTCGGTGCATTCGGGATGCACGACCGCTTGAACTGGCTGGTACGGAAGAACCGGTCGACAAAAATCCCGAGGATGCGCTTGATTTCGGGCAGTTGATAGCTGTTACGGGTGACATGCGGGCCGTTCGGCCATTCACCGCGCGCCACGTCGCCCCAGGCATGCAGTGCCAGGAAGGCAACCTTGGATGGCGCATAGCCATAGCGCAGCGTGTAGTAGAGGTTGAAATCCTGCAGTTCGTACGGCCCGATGATCTGTTCGGTCTTCTGTTCGGGCGCCTTGTCCTGGCCGTTGGCAGCGACGCCGCTTGGCACCAGTTCGGGACTGATATCGGTATCGAGCACCGCCAGCAGCACATCCTGGCCACCCTTGGCCACCTGCCCCGTTTCCGCCACCCATCGCACCAGATGGCTGATCAGCGTCTTGGGCACGCTCGCATTGACGTTGTAGTGCGACATATGATCGCCCACGCCGTAGGTACACCAGCCCAGCGCCAGTTCACTGAGGTCGCCTGTGCCGATCACGATGGCCTGGTTGTGGTTGGCCAGTCGGAACAGGTGGTTCGTACGTTCGCCGGCCTGCACGTTCTCGAAGGTCACGTCATAGATCGGCTCACCGCGTGAGTACGGATGATCGAGATCCTTGAGCATGGCCAGGCAGCTCGGGCGAATGTCGATCTCGCGCGCGGTGCAGCCCACCAGTTGCATCAGCTCGCGGGCCTGCTTCAGCGTGCGGTCGCTGGTGGCAAAGCCCGGCATCGTATAGGCCAGGATATTTGCGCGCGGCAGACCCAGGCGGTCCATGGCCTTGGCGCAGACCAGCAGCGCATGGGTGGAATCGAGCCCTCCCGAGACACCAATCACTACATTCGAGATCCGGCTCGATGACAGCCGCTGCACCAGCGCCTGCACCTGGATGTTGTAGACCTCCATGCAGCGCTCGTCGCGGCGTCGCGCGTCGGCCGGCACGTACGGGAAGCGCTCTACCTTGCGCTGCAATGGCATGGCCTGCGCGGTCGGCACCTCGACATGGAAGGCAACCACGTCGAACTGCTCCACCTCGTCGCGATGGCGACGTACCGAATGACCAAACGTGGTCTGGTGCATGCGCTCGCGCGACAGGCGTTCCAGGTCGATATCGGCAAACAGCAGGTGCGAGGAATCGGCAAAGCGCTCCGATTCACCGAGCAGTTCGCCGTTTTCATAGATCAGTGCCTGACCATCCCAGGCCAGGTCGGTCGTCGACTCCCCCTTGCCCGCCGACGTGTACAGGTATGCGGCCAGGCAGCGCGCCGATTGCTGCGATACCAGTTGATGCCGGTAGCCCGACTTGCCGATCACGATATTCGATGCCGACAGGTTCACCAGTACCGTGGCCCCGGCCAGCGCCGCAAACGACGACGGCGGGATCGGTACCCATACGTCTTCGCAGATCTCGGCATGGAAACGGAAGAACGGGATGTTCTCGATGTCGAACAGCAAGTTGGCACCGAACGGCACGGTGGCACCAAGCAACGAGATCGTGTCGATGGCCGCGCAATCGGCGGGGCTGAACTGGCGGGCCTCGTAGAATTCCCAGTAATTTGGCAGGTAGCTCTTTGGCACCACGCCCTGCACCATGCCATTGGCCACCACCACCGCGCAGTTGAACAACTGGTGCTCCACCAGCACCGGCATGCCGACGATCATAGCGGCACGAATGCCGGCCGAAGCCTCGACGATGGACTGCAACGCCAGTTCGCACTCGCGCAACAACGCACGCTGATGGAACAGGTCGTCGCAGGTATAGGCCGGCAGGCCCAACTCGGGAAAAGCCACCAGCACGGCGCCGCCATCGGCGGCCTGGCGGGCCAGCGCAATGGTCTGTTCCGCGTTGTACGCGGGATCGGCCACGCGGCACTCGGGCACGCCAACGGCCACGCGCGCGAAGCCGTGGGAATAGAGATTGAAAAACGGGTGCGTCATGTCTGGCCCTGGATCTGCCCGGCAGGGGCTGCGGATGCCTGCATTCTACGACGCATGCGCCACCCGCGTGGCAGGCAGTCTGCGCTGCCACATTGTTTCCGGTAGACTCGCCCAGCACCAGGCCATGGAAGCATCCGTCCCTACCCGCCCTCGTCCGTCTTCATGAGTGAATCGCGCCCCGACTACCGCACGGATATCGTGCAGGACCTTGCCGAGATCGATGCGGCCGACTGGGATGCGCTGCTTGCCGTACAGGCCGAGCCCACGCCGTTCCTGCGCCATGCGTTCCTGCACGCGCTGCATGCCAGTGGCAGCGCCACCGACGACACCGGCTGGTCGCCGCGCTTCCTGACCCTTTGGGTGCCCGACGGCCATGGACCCGGCCGCGATCGCCTGGCCGCGGCGATGCCGCTCTATGCCAAGACGCACTCGTATGGCGAATACGTGTTCGACTGGGCCTGGGCCGATGCCTACCGCCAGCATGGCCTCGACTACTACCCGAAGTGGCTCGCGGCAATCCCGTTTACGCCGGTACGCGGCGCGCGGCTGCTGGCCGAGGACGATCTTGCCCGGCATGTGCTGCTGCGCTTCGCGCTGGCCCTGGCCAAGGAAAGCGAGCTGTCATCGTTGCATGTGCTGTTTCCGTCAGACCATGAAGCGGACCTGATGCAGGAAGCCGGCATGATGATGCGGCACGGCGTGCAGTTTCACTGGGCCAATCCCGGCTATGAAAGTTTCGACGCCTTCCTGGCCACGCTTTCGCAGAAGAAGCGCAAGAACATCCGCGCCGAGCGGCGCCGCGTGGCCGAGGCCGGCATCACGTTCCGTCAACTGCGCGGTACGCAGATCGACGACGAAGCATGGAAGTTCTTCAATCGCTGCTATCGGCAGACCTATCGCGAACACCACTCTTCGCCCTACCTGAACCTTGATTTCTTCCGCCGCATAGGTGCGGCGATGCCTGAAAACCTGTTGCTGGTGATTGCCGAACGCGCCGGCCGCGACATCGCCAGTTCGCTGGTGGTGTTTGACGCCGATCCCGCGATCAGCACGTTGTACGGCCGTTACTGGGGCGCGCTCGAGCATCATCCCTGCCTGCACTTCGAGACCGCCTACTACCAGCCACTGGAGTTCTGCATTGCCGAAGGCATCGCCAGCTTCGAAGGCGGCGCCCAGGGCGAGCACAAGATGGCGCGCGGCTTCCTGCCCGTGGCCACGCGCTCAGCGCACTGGCTTGCCCATCCATCGTTCGCGGATGCGGTCGAGCGCTTCCTGTCGCGCGAACGCCAGGGCATGGACGCCTATCTCGACGAACTCAACGAGCGCAATCCGTTCGCACGACAGGCAGACTGATTACCGGCGCGGCCACATGCGCCGCAGCGTGTTGTCGCCGAGCATATGGTGGTGAAACAGCGCGCCCATGGCATGCAGGCCGATCACCAGGTAGAACGCGGTGCCAATGGTTTCGTGGATCGCCTTCACCGTGTCGCGCAGCGCCTTGTCTGGCCCAACTACTGAAGGTAGCTCCAGCCCCGGCAGTTGCAACAAATGGCCGCCGGCATTGAGCGTGACGATGCCAAGGACTGGCTGCGCCACGATAAACAGGTACAGCGCACCGTGCATGGCATGCCCGGCCCATTGCATCCAGCGCGGCCCGGGCTCGGCTGGCGGCGCACCGCGCACCAGGCGCCACAGCACACGCGCAACGGCCAGCGCCAGCACCATGACACCGGCCCACTCGTGGGCCGACATTGCCAGCGCACGGGCCGGCGTGCCCCGCCCAGTCAGTCCCTTGAGCTCGATTGCCGCGTACGCGACGGCCACCAGCAGGAACACCGCCCAGTGCAGAAAGATCGCCACGCCGCCATAACGCGGCGAAGCCGCCGCAGCCATCTCGGCCGTACCTGACATCTTCGGGAAATTCATGCGCACTCGTTCTTCTTCATTCTTGTGTGGGGCCGTACCAGCCTGCGCCAACAAAAAACCCCGCAGCCTGGCGGGGTTTCCTGTTTCCTGCACAACCGTACGCGCTGCTTACTTCTTGAAGTTCGCCACGCCGTCGGTGATTTCCTTGTGGGCTTCCTCGATACCAGCCCAGCCTTCGACCTTGACCCACTTGCCTGCTTCGAGTGCCTTATAGTTCTCAAAGAAGTGCTTGATCTGGTCCAGCAGGTTTTGCGGCACATCCGACAGGCCCTTGATGCTGGCGGTAGCCGGCGACAGCTTGTCCACCGGCACGGCCACCAGCTTGGCGTCGACGCCCGACTCGTCGGTCATCTTCAGCATGCCCAGTGCACGGCAACGCACGACGGCACCAGCCAGGATCGGGAACGGGGTCAGCACCAGCACGTCGACCGGGTCGCCGTCGCCCGACAGCGTTTGCGGAATGAAACCGTAGTTGGCCGGATAGCGCATGCCCGTGCCGATGAAACGGTCCACGAACAGCAGGCCGGTTTCCTTGTCGGCCTCATACTTCACCGGATCGCTTTGCGCCGAGATCTCGATGATGACGTTGAAGTCGTTGGGAAGGTCCTTGCCCGGGGAGACGAGGTTGAAGCTCATGCGAGTTCTCCGAATACCTGTGGAATGGGATGGGCGGCATTATAGCGGGTCGTGCCTGACCGCAGGCTGACAGCCTGACCGGGCAATGTGCCCCACAATGCCTTGCGCGCCCGGCGCGGTGCGCGATAATGCGGCATTCCCGATTTTCAGCATTTGCTCCATAACCGGAGCCGTGGAGACCTGCATGCATGCCCAGCATTTCGTCGCCAACCGCCTGATCGCCCCCGATTCCGGGCTGCGCATCAAGGTGTTCGACCCGTCCAGCGGCGAGCCGTTTGCCGAGATCGCGCGCGGCAATGCCACCGATATCAGCGTGGCCGTGCACGCCGCGCGCCAGGCTGCCGAGGGCGTCTGGGGCACGATGAACCCGGCCGACCGCGTGCGCCTGCTGAACCGCGTGGCGCTCAAGCTGATCGAGCACGAGGACGAACTGGCCGCGCTGGAAGCGCGCGACACCGGCAAGCCGATGCGCCAGGCCCGCGCCGACGCGCGTGCCGTGGCACGCTATTTCGAGTTCTATGCCGGTGCGGCCGACAAGCTGCATGGCGAGACCATTCCTTACAACGCCGGCTATACCGTGCTGACCGTGCGCGAGCCGCACGGCATTACCGGCCACATCATCCCGTGGAACTACCCGCTGCAGATCTTTGGGCGCAGCGTGGGCGCGGCACTGGCCACCGGCAATGCCTGCGTGGTCAAGCCGGCCGAGGACGCCTGCCTGTCGATCCTGCGCGTGGCCGAACTGGCCGCCGAGGCGGGGTTGCCCGAAGGCGCGCTGAACATCGTCACCGGCTATGGCCATGAGGCCGGCGCGGCGCTGGCGCGACACCCCGGCATCCAGCACATCTCGTTCACGGGCTCACCCCAGACCGGCAAGCTCGTGGCGCAGCTCGCAGCCGAGAACCATGTGCCCGTGACGCTGGAGCTTGGCGGCAAGTCGCCGCAGGTGGTGTTTGCCGATGCCGATCTCGATGCGTTGCTGCCCGTGGTAGTCAACGGCATCGTGCAGAATGCCGGCCAGACCTGTTCGGCCGGCAGCCGCCTGCTGGTGGAACGTCCGGTCTACGAGACGCTGCTCGACCGCCTGTCGGGCGTGTTCGAGTCGCTGCGCGTGGGCCCGTCCGAACTCGATCTCGAATGCGGCCCGCTCATCAGCCGCAGGCAGCAGCAGCGCGTGTGGGATTTCGTTTCCGATGCCCAGCATGCCGGCATCGCCGTAATGGCACAGGGCCAGATCGTCGGCGAAGCGCCGGAGTCCGGCTACTATCAGGTGCCGATGTTGTTCCGCGACGTGCCACCCACGCACCGCCTGGCACAGGAAGAAGTATTCGGCCCGCTACTGGCCGCGATGCCGTTCGACACCGAAGATGAGGCGATCCGCCTGGCCAACGGTACGCCGTACGGTCTGGTGGCGGGCGTCTGGACTCGCGACGGCGCGCGCCAGATGCGCCTGGCACGCAAGCTGCGCGCCGGGCAGGTCTTTATCAACAACTATGGCGCCGGCGGCGGCGTCGAGCTGCCGTTTGGCGGCACCGGCCAGTCGGGCCATGGCCGCGAGAAGGGCTTCGAGGCCCTGTACGGATTCACCACTCTGAAAACCATCGCCATTCAACATGGGTAATATCAATTTCCTGTCGGTCGCATTCGCCATTTTCTTTTTCTGGATGGCCTGGCACGTCAGGCAGAAGCGCGCCACAAATCCGTCCGGCATGCCCCGCCTGCAGGTCTTCAAGCGCAAATGGGGCGAAACCGTGGGCGACCGCGTCCACTGGTGCCTCTACGTGGCGCTGCCGTTCCTGCTGGCGATCATGATGGTTGCCAACGCTTTGCGCGGCCGCGGACCGTTCTCGCACTGATTCACGTTTCACGTTGTTCCGCCCGTAGCGCGGCACAAGACCGCGCCGGGTCTCACCGATAACAGGAGACAGGCAATGACCAGACTGGCTGGCAAGGTAGCGGTTGTAACGGGCGGTGGTTCGGGGTTCGGCGAAGGCATTGCGCATACGTTCGCGCGCGAAGGCGCCAGCGTGATGGTGGCCGACCTGAATCTCGATGCTGCCGAACGCGTGGCCGCTGCGATACGCGATGCAGGTGGCCAGGCGCAGGCCGCGCGCGCCGATGTATCGCACGGTGACGATGTGGCCGCCATGCGCGATGCCACGCTTGCCGCCTTTGGCGATGTGCACTGCGTGGTCAACAACGCGGGCACCACCCATCGCAACAAGCCGATCCTTGAAGTCACCGAGGAAGAGTTCGACCGTGTCTATGCGGTCAACGTGAAGAGCATCTACTGGTCTGCCCACCACTTCATTCCGCACTTCCGCAAACGCGGCGGCGGCAACTTCGTCAACGTCGCATCGACGGCCGGCATCCGGCCGCGTCCCGGACTGGTCTGGTACAACGGCAGCAAGGGTGCAGTCATCGTGGCCAGCAAGGCCATGGCCGCCGAGCTCGGGCCCGACAAGATCCGCGTGAACTGCGTGAATCCGGTGATCGGCGCCACGGGCCTGCTGGAACAGTTCATGGGCATGCCCGACACCCCGGAAAACCGCGCGAAATTCCTGGCCACGATTCCCATGGGGCGCATGTCGACGCCGCAGGACGTGGCCAACGCCTGCCTGTACCTGGCATCCGATGAAGCCAGCTTCATCACCGGCACCTGCATCGAGGTCGATGGAGGACGCTGCGTCTGACGGCCTGACATGTCGCAATCATTACCGCCATTAAAAATACAAATCCAGAACCCAATGAGGAGACAAGGATGACAACGACCGCAGTCAACACCGGCGCGCGCGACGCCGGCTTCGAGGATGCCACCTACCGCAAGGTGAGCTGGCGTATCGTGCCATTTCTGTTGTTGTGCTACGTGGTGGCCTACCTGGACCGCGTCAACGTGGGCTTTGCCAAGCTGCAGATGCTCAACGACCTGCAGTTCAGCGAGACGATCTACGGCCTGGGTGCCGGGATCTTCTTCATCGGCTACTTCCTGTTCGAGGTGCCGAGCAATGTGATCCTGCACAAGGTCGGCGCGCGCATCTGGATTGCGCGGATCATGATCACATGGGGCCTGATCTCGGCGGCCATGATGTTTGTCACCACGCCGACCATGTTCTATGTGCTGCGCTTCCTGCTGGGTATTGCCGAAGCCGGCTTCTTTCCCGGCATCATCCTGTACCTGACCTACTGGTATCCGGCCAACCGGCGTGGGCGCACCACCACGTTCTTCATGACGGCCATTGCGCTGTCGGGCGTGATCGGCGGGCCGCTGTCGGGCTGGATCATGCAGTCGTTCGACGGACATAACGGCTGGTCTGGCTGGCAATGGATGTTCCTGGTCGAGGGCATTCCGTCGATCCTGGTCGGCATCTGGGTGCTGCTGTTCCTGGACGACCGCATCGCACATGCGAAGTGGCTGACCGCCGATGAGAAGGCACTGCTCGAACGCAATATCGCCAATGAAAACCAGCACAAGGAAGATCCGCCGATTCGCCAGGTGTTGTCGAGCCCGCGTGTCTGGTTGATGAGCGCGATCTACTTCAGCTTTGTGATGGGCCTCTATGGCGTGAGCTTCTGGCTGCCGACGATCATCAAGCAAACCGGCGTGAAAGGCGCGCTCGATATCGGCATGCTGACCGCCATCCCATATGGCTGCGCCGTGATCGGCATGATCCTGGTGGCCTACAGCGCCGACCGTCGTGGCGAACGGCGCTGGCATATCGCGCTGCCGGCGCTGCTCGGCGCGGTGGGACTGGTGCTGTCGGTGCAGTGGCACGGTGACACCACGATGGCGATGGTGGCACTGACGCTGGCCACGATCGGCATCCTGACCACGCTGCCGTTGTTCTGGAGCCTGCCGACGGCCTTCCTGGCCGGCACGGGCGCCGCCGCCGGCATTGCACTGATCAACTCGCTGGGGAACCTGGCCGGCTTTATCAGCCCCTATGCAGTGGGCTGGCTCAAGGACCTGACAAAGAGCACGGACTCAGGCATGTACCTGCTGGCCGTGTGCATGGTGGTGGGCGCGGCACTGGTGCTGTCGGTACCGGCACGGATGGTGAACAAGCGGGTGGATTGAACTGCTGGAGGTGTGTGACGCCCCTCTCCCATTGCATGGGAGGGGCGCGAACCGTCGCAGATCGATTACGCCTCGCCCAGCATCTGCGCCACTGATCCGGCGGTGCTTGCCGCCTTCTCGCCAATCAACTGCTGCAGCGTGCGCAGCAGTTCGTCCTCATTGAATGGCTTGCCCAGGTACACGTTGACGCCGATCTCGGCCGCATAGCGGCGGTGCTTCTCTGCCGTACGCGACGTGATCATGACCAGCGGCATATGGCTGGTGCGGTTGTCGGCGCGCACGTTGCGGGTCAGGTCGAAGCCATCCATGTTCGGCATCTCGATGTCGACCAGCATCGCGTCCGGCATGACTTCCTGCAACTGACGCAACGCATCCACGCCATCGCGTGCCAACACAACCTGATAGCCGGCACGGGTCAGCAAGCGCTGGCTGGCCTTGCGCACGGTCAGCGAATCGTCGACCACCATCACGGTCGGCTGCGTCATCAGGCCCGGCACGGGCACCGGCACACCGCCATCGACAAGCTCGGCCACGGCACCCATCTGGTCCGGAGCCGGCAACATCGGCATGGCAGGTGCTGCGCCGCGTTCGCGCGTCCAGCGCTGTGCAAGCACCACCGGGTTGTAGATCAGCACGATCTCGCCATCGCCGAGCGTGGTCGCGCCGGCAATGCCTTCAAGGCGCGCCAGGTGCGGCCCGATATGCTTGACCACCACTTCACGGTTGCCGATCACGTCGTCGACGTGTACCGCCACGCGTTCGGCACCGGAGCGCACCACCACTACCGGCGAATACTTGCGGCCCGACGCCATCGCGGCGCTTTCCTCGAGCAGCGCGCCAAAGTAGAAGAACGGTGCCTCGACGCCCGCCGCAGTGAAGCGTCCGGCGTTGTAGGCATCGAGCAACGGCTTCTCGCGCAACTGGTGCACCTGGTCGATCATGCCGCTCGGCATCGCGAACAGGCGGCCGCCCAGCGATACCAGCAACACCTGCGTGATCGCCGTGGTCAGCGGCAGGTGCACCGTGAAACTGGTACCCCGGCCCGCTTCGGTCGACAGCGTGATGCGGCCACCCAGCGCCACGGTCTCCGAACGCACCACGTCCATGCCCACGCCACGGCCGGCGAGCTCCGATACCGCATCGGCCGTCGAGAAGCCCGGCGCGAAAATCATTTCGGTCAGGCGCGCATCGTTGGCGTCTTCATCGACCGCCAGCAACTGGCGCGCCACCGCGCGCTCGCGAATGCGCCGGAGATCCAGCCCGCCACCATCGTCGAAGAAGGTCAGCACCACTTCGTTGCCTTCCTGCTGCACTTCCAGCGTCAGTGCACCGGTAGCTGACTTGCCGACCGCGCGGCGTGCCTCGGCGGATTCGATGCCGTGCACCACGGCGTTGCGGATCAGATGTTCGATCGGCCCAGCCATGCGGTCCAGTACCGAGCGATCGATTTCCACGGTACCGCCCTTGATCAGCAACCGCACTTCCTTGCCGGTCTCGGTCGCCGACTGCCGTGCCACGCGATACAGCCGTTCAGCCAAGGCATCGAACTGCACCATGCGCGCCTGCATCAGGCCGCGCTGCAGCCCGCGGGTAAGCCGTGCCTGGGCCGCCAGGTCTCCCGACGCGCGGTCGAAACCGCGCTGCAGGTTTTGCTCCACGGTTGCCACGTCGTTCACCGACTCGGCCATCATCCGCGTCAGTTCCTGGAAACGCGTGAAACGGTCGAATTCGAGCGGGTCGAATTCCTGGTTGTGCTGGGCATCGGCGATCCGCGATGCCATCTGCGTTTCGGCCTGGATCTCGATCTCGCGCAACTGCATGCGCAGACGCGCGACGTTGTCGTTCAGTTCGCCAAGGTAGCTGCGCAGCGCCAGCAGTTCGCTGTCCAGCCGCGCACGCGTGGCGCCCACTTCGCCGGCATCGTTGATCAGTGTGTCGAGCGTGCGGGCCTGCACGCGCACCAGCGCGCGCTGACGGTCGGCATCGGCCGGCACGACTACCGGTGCAGCCGGCACCAGTGGGGCGGACGCTGGCACCAATGCATGGTCCTGCGCAGCCGTTCCGGTTTGTACAGGCACCTCGAGCGGCGCTGCCGATTGCGGCGTTGCGGCCACCAGGCCATTGACCACATCGGCATCGTCCACCGGCAACAGGCGGCCGTTCTGCAATGCATCCACATGCGCCAGGATGCGGTCGTACCACGCGTACAACATGCCAAACAGGTTCGGCGTCACGCGCTGGCCACGCACGCTGGTCTCGAGCAGCGTTTCCATCTCGTGCGCCGCCTGGCCCAGCGCCATGGCACCGGCCATGCGCGCACTACCCTTGAGCGTGTGCAGGCCACGCAGGATCAGGCCACCGTGCTGTGCATCGTCAGGCGCGGCTTCCCATGTGCGCACCATCTTGCCGAGTTCCGGCAAGGTGCCATGCGCTTCTTCCAGGAAGATTTCGACCAGTGCCGGATCGAGCAACGCGGCATCGGTCGAGGTGTCCTGCTGCGGCAACTCCTCTGGCGAGTCGAGCGAGACATGTGCCACGGCGATCGAATCGTGGCGCACCGGTGTCGGCAGCGTGATCACTACCGCGTCGTGTACCGGCTCCCCATGCATCAAGGAAGTCAGGACCGGCGCCGCTACCGGCGGCAGCGACATGATCGGCGTCAGCTTGACCGCCGGCAGTTCAGGCGGCGGTGCCTGCACGCGCTCGTCGATCTCCGGCAACGGCTGCTGCGGCGGCGGCTGGCTGCCAAACAGTTGCGACACCGAACCCTCGAGGCCGGCGGACTGTTCGGCCGGCATGGCCGCACGCGGGCGCACCAGCGCGCGTTCGCCGAAATCGTTCAGGTCGCGGCACAGCGAAGCATCGGCGTCGGGCCAGATGCCGGCGGCGAACTGGTGCAGCATCGCGCGCAGGCGGTCGACCGCCATGTCCAGCAAGCGGAAGTCGGCCGGATGCATGACCACGGGATGGCGGCCCAGCAGGAGCAGCAATTGCTCCAGCGCTTCAGCGATCTCGCGCACCGGTTCGAGGCCGACTGTCGATGCACTGCCCTGCAGCGTGTGTGCCACGCGCAGCGCGAGTTCGCTCGGGCACGGGTGATTCTCGTGCTTCCACTCGGACAGGTCGGTGGCAAACTGCCGCAGCAGGTCGTCGGCTTCCTGCAGATAGACGTTGTAGAGCGCCAGTCCGATACGGACCGGGCCGATGACCTTGTAGCCATCGTCATCGTCAACCAGATCACCGGACAAGCGGAACGGCAGCACATTGCTGTCGTCTGCCGGCGGGGTTTCCACAGGTGCCTGGGTGGCGGCTTGGGCCAGCAAAGCATCGAGCGGATCGACTGCCGCCGCTGGCGCATCCAACGGGGCGGGTACAGCCGCGCCGGGATCGCGCACGGCCTGCGCCGCGTCCACGAGCGGAGCGATCTCGCGCAGCGTGATGGGATCGTCGCGCAGCGCCAGCGCCCATTCGCGCAGCATGTCATGGGCCTGCAGCAGCAACGCCAGCAGCTCAGGCACGGGCTCGCGGGCTTCGGCGATCCACAGGTTCATCACCTGTTCCACGGCCCAGGCCGCTTCGCCGTAGCGGTTCAGGCCGACCATGCGGCTCGAGCCCTTGAGCGTATGGAACGCGCGACGCATGCGGCTCAGCACGTCCGCATCGCGCAGCGCATCGAATCCACCGGCCAGGTCGGTGGCGATATTGCCAAGTACCTCTTCGGCTTCCGACAGGAAGATATCGAGCAGCTCGGCATCGATCGCCGCCGTGTCGGCCGGCATTGGCGCCACGGGCGTCGGTGTGTGCGCCGGAGCGGCAACCGGCAGCGGGTCGGCCAGCGCCACAACCATGCGCTCGGCAGCGGAATCACTGCCGGCCAGCCATGCATGCAGTTGCGTGGTGGCTTCGCTGGCCTGGCGGCGCAGCGCGGCATCGTCATCGATCGCGGCCTGGTCGGCCACGGCTTGCAGCGCGGCGCGCAGGCGCTGGATCTCGGGCGAATCAGCGGCAGCGGCAACGCGGATCGCATCCATCGCGGCGCTGCGTGCGGCGCCCAGCGTACCCTGCGGCAATGCATCGGCGCGTTGCGCACGCGGCGCGAACGGGTCGTCTTCGGTGACGTCGATCTGTTTGCGACCAAATTCGAGCAGATCGGCAAACGCGTGCACGGCGCCCAACTCGGCGGCAATATCGGACAACTGGGCAATACGCGCCGACGAATCCACGGTTTCGCGCAGTACATCGAGCCGACCCAGCACCGAGCGCACCGCCGCCAGCGCGGCATCGGTGGCATCCTCGATGCCCGCGGGCATCGCGGCGCTGCCATGCACGCGTTCAATGATGGCCAGCAGCGTGTCAAAGGCCTGCGCCGCGTCGTCCAGTGCATGCACGGCGTCGGGCCGCACCGCATTGCGATCGTAGGTATCGAGCCACGATTCGCCGCTATCAAGTTGCGCGCGGATCTGCGTCACCGCCTCGGCACGCTGGGTCTGGGCACCAGCGGCCAGCACCATATCGGCCAGCCAGGCGGGCGCTGCCGCATCCGGATCGGCCAGGCAAGCCGCCAGCGTATCGCAACGCATGGCGAATTCGGTAGCAGATGGGTGGCCCGACTTGCCGTGCACGCGCCACGGCATGGCCAGTGCGTGCGACAGGAACAGCGCCACGCCGCCACGGCCCAGCGCCTCGCCAGTCGGTCGCTGGCCCGCATAGGCAGCCGCCGCGGTCAGGCATTGCTGCAGCGCCGGCTGCGACAGTGGCATCGCTGCCTCGGCCAGCGAGGCCAGCGCCAGTTCCCAGCCAGATTGATCGTCGCCGGCGGCACGTTCGATCGCGGAGGCGGCATGCTGCAGGTTGCGCGTATCGATCGGATCGAGCCAGCCGTGGTAACGCTGGCGGTAGTCGGCCCGCGCCACCACGTGGGCAGGATCCACGCGGAACGCCTGCAGGCTGCGCGCGATATCGGCGCGCAGCACCTGGACCGCGGCCTGCACTACTGGCGGCGTGGTGTCCTCAGGGCCGTCCGGCGTCAGGCCGGTACTCACCAGGAAGAAGATCGCGTCGTTCAGCAGGGCCTGCGGCACGCGCACTTGCCCTTGCAGGTACTGGCGCACCAGAAGATGGGTACGCGCCGCAAATCGCTTGGCCAGCAGGTCCGATGGCAGCAGCCCATGGGCCAGCCCCCGGAACACCATGGCCAGCGCATGCCAGATGCCACGATCGGGGGTATCGGTTGTGCGACGTGCATCCTGCTCATGATTGCGCACATCGTCGAGTGCCGCCTGCAGCGGCAGCCACGCTTCGCGCAACAACGACGTTTCGGTGCACGGCGTGGGCAGCCGCAATGCCTTCAGCAGCGCGGCCTCGAAACGCTGACGTGCACGCGTGACCGACGAGGCCGAGCGCGTGGGCAATACGATGCCCGGCAGCATCTGCAGGTCTTCCAGCCACAGGTCGGCCGGATGCACGCGTTCTTCCTTCATCAGCGCCAGCGCCGGTGCATAGGTCTGGAACAGGCGCAGCGGGTCTTCCGGGTCGCCCGCCATCAGGTCGTCGACGTATTCGGCCAGTGCCTGCACGCCGATGCGGAACACCGCCAGCGTCTCGGCATTGGCAGCCACGGTGCCGGCGTCGATCGCCTCCAGCAGCCGACGCAACGCCTGGCAATAGGCATCCACGCCGCGCAGGCCGACGATATGCACCGCACCGGCCGCCTGGTGCAGCTGCTGGCCGGCCAGCCGCAGTGACGTGGTATCGCGCGCGCCCAGTGCCTCGGGCGTCTGCCGGATCTCGTCGACATAGTGGCCGAGCTCGGTCGCCGCGTCGTCCAGCGCGGTGCGCAGGCTCGGTGCCAGCCAGGCCAGCACCGAAAGATCGCGCTGCGGCGCGGCGGGCGCCCCGGCTACGGCTGTCGGCGCCGGGTCCGGCGTGGCATGCAGTTGCGGCGCAGCCAGGTCGGCCGCGTCGCTGATAACAGTGGAATTCAAGGACATGACCAGTTCCGGTGCGCCCGTCTGCCGGCAGGCGTCAGGCGATCTTGAAGCGCGATACCGAGTTACGGAGTTCTTCGGTCAGCGCCGTCAGCTGGCGCACCGACGTGGCGGTCTGGCGCGTGCCGGCGGTTGTCTGCGCCGTCACGTTCAGGATGCCTTCGATGTGATGCGCCACGTTGGTGGCGAGGCCGGCCTCATGCGATGTGGTCTGCGAAATCTGTTCGATCAGTTCGGCCAGTTGGCGCGACACGCGGCCGATCTCCACCAGTGCGGCACCGGCGTTGTCCGACAGGCGCGCCCCTTCGACCACGCCCTGCGTGCTCTGCTCCATCGCGTGCACGGCGTCCTGGGTATCGGTCTGAATCGTGCGGATCAGCGCACCAATCTGCTTGGTTGCCTCGCCCGAGCGTTCGGCCAGGCGCTGCACTTCCTCGGCCACCACCGAGAAGCCGCGACCCGCTTCACCGGCCGATGCCGCCTGGATGGCTGCGTTCAGTGCCAGCACGTTGGTCTGCTCGGTAATGTCCGAGATCAGCTCGACGATTTCACCGATCTCCTGCGACGATTCACCGAGACGCTTGATCCGCTTCGAGGTTTCCTGGATCTGCTCGCGAATGCCGTTCATGCCGGCAATCGCGTTCTGCACCGCGTGCTGGCCCTGCTCGGCTGCCGCCAGCGAGGCGCGTGCCACGTTGGCCGATTCCGCCGCGCCGCGCGACACCTGCGTGATGCGGTCCGCCATTTCCACGACCGACTCGCCGGTCTGGCGAATCTGGCGCGACTGCTCTTCGGTTGTCGCGGCCAGTTGCACCGAGGTTTCCTGCACCTGCGACGAGGCGTGCTGCACTTCCCCGGCGGTCTGCTGTACGCGGCCCACCAGTTCCTTCAGTTCTTCCACCGTGTAGTTCACCGAGTCGGCAATGGCGCCGGTGATGTCCTCGGTCACGGTGGCCTGGCGCGTCAGGTCACCGTCGGCGATGTCCTGCAACTCGTTCATCAGCTGCAGAATGGCCTTCTGCGTGGCATCGTTGTTGCGTTTTTCATCGAGACGGCGCGATTCCGCTTCACGCTCGCGCGCTTCCGCTTCCAGCGTACGTACACGCGAATCGCGCAGGTACAGCGCCGCAAGGCCCGCCAGGCACAGCAGCGTGGCCACGGCCGAGATCACCATCGCGCCGAGCGTCCACGGCCGGAAGCGTGCACCCTCTACGTACGACGTCTGCAGTTGCGCCAGTTCGCCGCGCAGCGCCTCGTTGTCATTGAAGATCTGCTGCTGCGCGCGCTTGGCGGCAATCAGGCCGGGCAGGTTCTGCAGGATCGTCTGCGTGGTCTTCTGCACGGCTTCAAAACGTTGCGACAGCTGCAGCAGGTAGTTGCGCGTCTCGGGATCGTTGGCGGGCGACAGACGCAGCGCTTCGGAACCGTTGGTCAGGCCGTCCAGCGTCTCGCGGAACGTGTTGGTGTCCTTGCCGAGCAGGAACGCGGTTTCGGGGTTGACGCCTTCGCCCGACAGGAACTCGTTCAGGTTCTTGCCCAGACGCTGGGTCAGCATCACCAGCTGCGCGGATGCAGCCACCTCGCGCGTGTTCGAGCCGGCCTGCAGCTTGATCGCGGCCACCTGTTCGGCGGCTTCGAGCAGTTCGGGGTTCGAGGCATTGAAGATCTGCAGCGTCTGACCGATCGTGGTCAGGATGGGCTGCTGGGCCAGCACGTCGGCCGCGCTCTTCTCGGAGCGCTTCCACGAGCCGAAGGCCTTTTCAAGCAGCGGCGCAGCGGGTCCGGTCGTCGCACGCACATGCTTTTCGTCGCTGCCGTTCTGCAGCGCCAGCAAGTCGGCGGTCATTTGTTCCTTGGACTGGCGCAACTGCGTGAACGCCTGCGCATTGCCGAGCAGCGCCACCGGTACCGCCTTGCCGAGACGCTGCGAGTGCATCAGCATGTCACCGGCAATCTCGATCTGCGCCGCGCCGTTGGTGGCCTGCCGGTTGTCGAGGTAGACCGAAGCCAGCAGCGCAAGCAGCGACACCACCACACCCGCGGTCAGCGCGCGCTGCTGGGACGAGAACGGCATGCGCGACAACCAGCCCGACATCAGTTCAACCGGGGACCGGCCCAGGCCGGCCTGCTTCGCTCCGCCCTTGCCAAACACCGACGCGCGTGGCGACACCGCTTCCGCAGCAGCACCGGCAGTTGCGGTGCGGCGACCCAGGCCGATCTTCTTGATACCCATGGCAACCCTCTGTTCGTTCGTTTTCTGTATGGTTGATTGGCTCACGCCGCGCTGCGGCCAGCCTGCAGGAATGCCGGCGCATCGAGCAACTGGCGGATGTCGAGCACTTGCCAGCCACGTCCGTCCCGGTCGGCGAAATGCGCGCCATGCCAGCCCGTGGGCTCCTCTCCCTGGGCCGGCGTCAGGTCCACCGCGTGGCGCAGGCCGACCACGCGCGTGGCGATGATGCCGCAGGCCCGCTCCACATGGCGCGACAGCACCACGATCTTGCTGCCGGGCTGCACCGGGGTCGGGCCTTCGCCGCAAAACATGCCGAAGTCGATCACGCCGACCAGGTTGCCGCGTGCATTGACCAGGCCGCGATACCACGGATGGGTCAGCGGCACGGCAGCCGGCGCACGCATTTCGAGCACCTCGCCGGTATCCATCAGCGGCAGCAGCCAGTTGCGCTGCCCCACCAGCACGCCCAGGTAGCTGTCGACGGCAGGCAGGTTGCGCGCGTCGCGCAGGCGGCGGGCCAGCATGGCCTGGTAGTCATGCAGGCGGGTCTGGCGGGCTCGGATATCTTGGCGGGGCGCGTTCATGGTCGGAATACCGGTAACACCACTCATAAAGCCAGTGAAAGGGCCGTGTGCGAACGCCGCAGGCATCGGGCATCGTTGCCGGACATCTGCGTTCGCCTCGGCCCCCACAGGGCTGGCGCGGCGCTCAGTGCGCCAGCGCGGCGATCTTCGTCAGCAATTCTTCACTGTCCACCGGCTTGACGATGTAGTCGGAAGCGCCCTGGCGAATGCCCCAGATGCGGTCCGTCTCCAGGCCCTTGCTGGTGCACATGATCACGGGGATGTCCTTGAAGCGGTCGTCGCGCTTGATTGCGCGGGTGGCCTGGTAACCGTTCTGGCCCGGCATCACCACGTCCATCAGGATCAGGTCGAAGGTTTCCGCCTCCAGGCGTGTCATGGCCTGCTCGCTGTTGCCGGCCACGGAGACCTTGAAACCCTTCTTGCCGAGCAGGTCGGACATGAACAGGGCTTCGGTGGGCGAATCGTCGACGATAAGGATTTTGCTGATGGTCATTGTTTCATTCCTGGATACTTCGGGCGGCACAGGTCATGCCGCCACGGCCGCACCCGCCTCCGGCACGCAACCCCCCAGGCAGGTCTCGACGGCCTGCAGCAGGGCTTCGCGCGAAAACGGCTTGGCCAGATGGTTATGGGCGCCGACGAGCTTGCCGCGCGAACGGTCGAATACACCGTCGCGCGACGACAGCATGATCACGGGGATCGCGTGGAAGCGTGGGCTTTTCTTGATCAGGGAGCAGGTCTGGTAGCCGTCGAGGCGCGGCATCAGGATGTCGCAGAAGATCACGTCCGGATGCAGGTCGCCCACCTTGGCGAGCGCCTCGAACCCATCCTCGGCCAACATGACCTGGAAGCCTGCCTGCGTCAGGAAGATCTCCGCCGTGCGGCGGATGGTGCTGGAGTCGTCGATCACGAGCACCTTCGCGGCGGCCTTTCGGGTCCCCGTGGATGCATCGCTGGCACCGGCAATACCACCGGCGTTGACCCCATCGACAGACGTGTCTTGTTCTGTTTGAGTGACCCGCATCATGTTCCCGCGACCGGCTGCCTGCATGACACGCAGGCGTCGGCATTCACTTGAGAACTTCCGCACAGCACCACGCGTGGCGTGCCGGCGGCCCCCGATTTTCCAATTCCCAGTCAAAAAAAGCCCGGCTACCCTGCCGGTGGCGGCGCGTTTTTCAGCTCGCACCTGCCTCTGTGTTGCTTGTTCTTGTGCCGCGGCACCCCGCCTTCAGCCCGCCTTCCAGCCTTGGCTGGCGGCAATGCGGCCGGACGGATGTTCAGTTTTGCCGCAAAGTGTGACAACTCGTGGTGGGGCCGTCAATCCGGAACCTCCGGCCACACCTGTCGCGCTGTCGCTTTCCCGCGACGGCCCGACCAATCCGAGACTGGCCTCAGATGGCCACCATCTCGAAATCTTCCTTGCGTGCCCCGCACTCCGGACAGGTCCAGTTGATGGGCACGTCTTCCCATTTGGTACCTGGGGCGATGCCGTCTTCCGGCGCGCCAGTGGCCTCGTCGTAAATCCAGCCACAGATCAGGCACATCCAAGTCTTGTATTCCATATGCAGGCTCTTGCCACTCTCCATTAAAATCCAGCGCATGATGGTACCCAATCAGCGCCGATGACGCCACCCATGGCGCGGCATGATCGGGCCAATATCGCCGCGTTCGTGCAATTTAGCGTGCAGATGCTGTTCAAACGGCGCCATTTGGATTTGGTTTGCCTGTTTTTTGGGCAATCCGGATATCCAGCGCGCGCAGCA
This sequence comes from uncultured Cupriavidus sp., assembly GCA_963543405.1. Classification (GTDB taxonomy): domain Bacteria; phylum Pseudomonadota; class Gammaproteobacteria; order Burkholderiales; family Burkholderiaceae; genus Cupriavidus. The sequence goes on along the minus strand of CAUUBQ010000006.1, from coordinate 86,130 downwards.
GCCCCCGGCCGGACGCCTGTCTTTCCTCCGCGTTTTTTTAGCCAGATTCCCATGTCCCGTAACCAGCAGCTCTTCGATCGCGCCCAGCAGACCATTCCCGGTGGCGTCAATTCGCCTGTGCGCGCCTTCCGTTCAGTCGGCGGCACGCCGCGCTTCATCACCCGGGCCGAGGGTGCGTATATGTGGGATGCCGATGGCCAGCAGTACATCGACTACATCGGCTCCTGGGGTCCGATGATCGTCGGCCACGCCCACCCGGACGTGGTACGCGCGGTCCAGGAAACCGCCGCGCAGAGCTTTTCGTTCGGCGCGCCGACCGAGGGCGAGATCGTCATGGCCGAGGAAATCTGCAAGCTCGTGCCGTCGATCGAGCAGGTACGCCTGGTGTCGTCGGGTACCGAAGCCACCATGAGCGCGCTGCGCCTGGCACGCGGCTTCACCGGCCGTGACCTGATCATCAAGTTCGAGGGCTGCTATCACGGCCACGCCGACAGCCTGCTGGTCAAGGCCGGCTCGGGCCTGCTGACGTTTGCAGACACCACGCAGAACGCACCGTCGTCGGCTGGCGTGCCCAATGACGTGACGCGTCATACGATGGTGCTCGAATATAACAACGTGACCCAACTGGAAGAGGCGTTTGCGCGCCACAAGGGCGAGATTGCCGCCGTCATCGTGGAACCGGTGGCCGGCAACATGAACCTGGTGCGCGCCAGCGAGGCATTCCTGCAGGCGATGCGCAACCTGTGCAGCGAGCACGGCAGCGTGCTGATCTTTGACGAAGTGATGACGGGCTTCCGCGTGGCACTGGGCGGCGCGCAGGCACACTATGGCATCAAGCCCGACATGACCTGCCTGGGCAAGGTGATCGGCGGCGGCATGCCGGCCGCGGCGTTTGGCGGCCGGCGCGACATCATGGCAAAGCTGGCGCCGCTGGGCGGGGTCTACCAGGCCGGCACGCTGTCGGGCAACCCGCTGGCCGTGGCCGCGGGCCTGACCACGCTGAAGCTGATCCAGGCGCCGGGCTTCTACGACCGTCTGGCCACCCAGACCCGCAAGCTGGCAGACGGCCTGACCGCCGCCGCGCGCGCCGCCGGCGTGCCGTTCGCGGCTGACGCCATCGGCGGCATGTTCGGGATCTACTTCACCAACGACGTGCCGGCCAGCTTCGCCGAAGTAACCAAGGCCGACGTCGGGCGCTTTAACCGCTTCTTCCACGCCATGCTGGCCGAAGGCGTGTACCTGGCGCCGTCGGCCTTCGAGGCTGGCTTCGTGTCGGCACGGCACGACGACGCGATCATCGACGCCACGCTGGCCGCCGCCGCCCGCGCGTTCAAGGCTGGTTGAAGACGAAATCCAGTCCATCGTGCATTGCCGCAAGCTGGTCGGACAGTTGCGGCGATGCCGATGTCATCGGCGCGCGCAGGATATCGCGTAGCCAACCCTGGCGCGCCAGCAATGCCTTGGCAGGCCCCGGATTGGGCTCAACGAACAACGCCTGCACCAACGGCATCAACGCGTGGAACAACCGCCGGGCCTGTTCCAGTTGCCCAGCGCCCACGGCGCGCCAGATCGCCACGAACAGCTCTGGCCGGAAATGCGCCGACGCAATGATCGCGCCGTGCCCACCCAGCGCCAGTGTGCCCAGCAACTGATGATCCTCGCCGGCCAGCACGGCCAGCCGGCCATCGGCAATCAGCGCCTGCGTGGCCTGCGCATTGCCGCCGCAATCCTTGACCGCAATAATTTGCTCGTGACGGGACAATGCCTGCAGCGTGTCGAGCGTCAGCGTGGCGCCAGTGCGGTACGGGATGTCATAGAGTACGAGCGGCGCACGCGAGCCATCGGCCAGGCGCAAGAAATAGTCACGCAAACCCGCCTGAGAGGGGCGGATGTAATATGGCGCTGGCGCCAGTATGCCCGCCAGCGGGCGATCGTTGAGCCGCGCCAGACGGGCCATGACATGGCCCATGTGGTTGCCGGCCAGCCCCATCATGACAGGTAACGTCCCGGCCGCTTCCAGCACGGTATCGACCACGGCAAGCTGTTCGGCTTCGTCCATGGCCGCGGCCTCGCCCGTACTGCCGCAGACCACGAAGCCGGCTAGTCCGCTGGCGCGATAGTGGGTCACCATGCGCCGCAACGCGGCGTGGTCGACAAGACCGTCATCAAGAAACGGAGTGACCAGCGGCAGCCAGATCCCACCCATGGAAGTTTGCATCGCTTGCATTGAAATGCTCCAGATCGACCGGCAAAGGGAACCGTCGATGCGCAACGATGCAGGACACGTAGAGGAAATCGGGAGGCAAGGCCGCCTTTCCAACTGGTGCTGTTCCGTCGCCCATCTGACGGAACAGCACGCTCCGGTCAGACGAGCGGCTGTTTTTTGGCTTTGGCGCGCGCGGCCAGATCCACCGTACCCAGAGTGGCAACGGTGTGGATCGGATGCATGGAAAGATAATCGCAGGCGTGGCGCGGCATGACCACAATCTACCGGCCCGGGTCGATCCCGGTCAAGCGCGGCGCACTTTACCCGGCAGCTTCACGGCGCTGCGCTACACTCCACAATTGCCTATCCCGGACATTGAGGAGTCCCTTGATGCGCACTGCTCCCACCCCTGCCCTGTTCCGCTGGTTCGTGCTCGCCGTGCTGGCCAGCCTGCTGTCCGCCTGCGGCTACAACGACTTCCAGAAGAAGGACGAAACCGTCAAGGCTGCCTGGGGCGAGGTGATCAACCAGTACCAGCGACGCGCCGACCTGATTCCCAATCTGGTGGCCACCGTGAAGGGGTACGCGACCCACGAGCGCGAGACGCTCGAAGCCGTGACCAAGGCCCGCGCGCAGGCCACCAGCATCCAGGTCTCGCCCGAGACGCTGAACGACCCCGAAGCGTTCGCACGCTTCCAGCAGGCCCAGGGCCAGTTGACCAGCGCGCTGTCGCGTCTGCTGGCGGTTTCCGAGAACTATCCGCAGCTCAAGGCCGACGCCTCGTTCCGCGACCTGCAATCGCAGCTCGAAGGTACCGAGAACCGCATCACCGTGGCCCGCCAGCGCTATATCGTGGCGGTGCAGGACTACAACGTGCTCGCGCGCAGTTTCCCGACCAACCTGACCGCGATGGTCTTCAAGTACCCGGTCAAGCCGTCGTTCACCGTCGAGAACGAGAAGGCCATCTCGGCACCACCGGCCGTGAAGTTCTGACCGTAGCCATGTACGGATGACCATCGTGCGCAGACTGATCACGCTCTGGTTCCTTACGCTCATGCTGGCCGTGCCGGCCTGGGCGGCCGACGGTTTCGTGGCGGTCCCGCCGTTGAACGCACGCGTCACCGACCTGACCGGCACGCTGAGCGCGGACCAGCGCAATGCGCTGGAAAACGTGCTGGCCGAGTACGAGCAGCAGCGTGGCAGCCAGATCTTCGTGCTGATGCTGCCGACCACCGAGCCAGAGACGCTCGACGCGTACAGCATCCGTGTGGCGGACGCCTGGCGCGCCGGCCGCAAAGGCATCGACGACGGCGTGATCGTGCTGGTTGCGAAAAACAACCCTTCCGGACTGCGCAGGATGCGTATCGAGGTGGGACGCGGCGTGCAGGGATCGCTGACTGACGCGATGTCGAACCGCATCCTGCAGGACGTGATGGCACCGCACTTCCGGCAGAACGATTTCTACGGTGGACTGGCCGCCGGCATCTCCGCGATCCAGGCCACCATCGACAAGGAAGGGCTGGCGGCGCCGGATCGCCGCAAGCAACAGGGCAATGTCGACCTGGCCGACTGGTTGCCGGTGCTATTCCCGCTAGCCATCATCGTGTTCTTCTTTTTGTCGGCCATGCTGCGCCGCGGCGGACAACCGCACGTAGTAACGAGCCGGCGAGGCTGGCCAACTGGCGCCGCTGGCGGTCTTGGTGGCATGACCGGTTATGAGGTCGGACGCCGCTGGGGCGGTGGTGGTGGTGGCGGCGATTTCGGCGGCTTCGGTGGCGGCAGTTCCGGCGGTGGCGGAGGATTCGGCGGCGGCGGCGGCGGTGGCTTCGACGGCGGCGGCGCGTCCGGCAACTGGTAAGGCAGAGGCCCATGCACAAACCCAAGGCTCCGCATCCCCCATTCAGCCAGTCACTGCAACGTGCGCTACGCCATTTCGGCACGGGCCCCGGCACCGCGCGCAAAGCGTTTCCCGACGAAGCCCGCCACCAGTTGCAGGTGGCGGTGCACAAGGGCGAACAGCATCATCGCGGCGAATTGCGCGTGGTCATCGAGGCCAGCCTGCCGCTATCGCTGGCATGGCGCGGTACCACACCGCGCGATCGCGCCCGCGCACTATTCGGCGCGCTCGAAGTCTGGAACACGGAAGATCACTCGGGCGTACTGCTGTATATCAACCTGGCCGATCACGCGGTAGAACTGCTGGCCGACCGCGGCATCGATGCCTGCGTGAGTCCGCAGGCCTGGCGCGGCATCTGCGAGCAACTGACGCAGGGACTGGCACGGGACCTGTCCGCCAAACCAGTGCTGGAAGCCATTACGAAGATCCACGCGTTGCTGACCGAATTCTTTCCCTCAAACGGTGGCTACAACCCCAACGAACTCGACGATCGGCCGATCATCCTTTAGGGGAGCAAGCCGGCGGTAGCAATCAGGCCGTCCGCTTCTCCATCAGGTACCAGACCGCGGCCAGCACCTGGATCACCACGAGCCCGGCCCATACCATCAGATGGGCCGATACCGGATAGTGGCCGCCGCTAGCCGGAAAGAAATCGAGTACGAAGCCGATGCCCACCTGGAATACGAATGTAGCCAGGAACACCGTCAAGGTCATGGCCGTGGTGGCGCGACCGATCAGCGCATCGGGGAAGCGCCGTGCCAGCAGCGCATAGGTCAGGATGCCGCTTGAGCCGAACACGCCATAGGCGCCCCACAGCAATCCCAGCGGCACGAATGGCAGCCGTGCCATCAGCAACAACTGGATCACGATAAAGGCCATCATGCCGAACCCGGCAAACGCGTAGAGGCTGATGCCGCGGCGCTCCAGATGGCGCGCGGCCCAACCGGCGCCTACGCAGCCAGCCATCATCGCGAAGCCGATCACCGAGACCAGTCGCGCGCTCTCGCCAGCGCCGAGGCCTTGCACATCGCGCATGAAGGCACTGACCCACAGCGTCTGCACGGCCAGGAAAATGCCCTGGTTCAGCAATGTCAGCGGTACGACGCGCCAGAAGCGTTCGCTAGCCAGGATCAGGCGCGTACCGCGCATCTGCTCGGCAAAGCTCTCCTTGCCCACACGCTTTACATCGGGCACGCCAAACCATAGCAACACGGCCATGGCGAACGAAATGGCTGCCATGCCTGCGCTGAGCGTGCGCCAGTCGGTCCACGACAGCAGCCACGACAGCGGCGCGCCGACCACCACCGCACCAAGACCGCCGATCGCCATCACCAGTCCGTTCAGCAATGGCATGCGCGACAGCGGGAACCACATCGACAGCGCCTGGATGGCAGCGCCGAGGCAAACCGACACACCCACGCCGATCATCGCGCGCCCCACGGCCAGCCCGACCATGCCGGGCGCCCAGGCGAACATCAGCGAGCCGGCCACGGCCAGCATCAGCAATACCGCCTCGGTACGGCGTGGCCCGAAACGGTCCAGCAGGATCCCGGCCGGCAACTGTGCGCAGGCAAAGCCGAGGAAGTAGAAACTCGTAAGCAGGCCCAGGTCGCCGGCCGTGAGACCCAGTTCGCGCGTCAGGTACGGCGCGAAACCAAGGTTGACACCCCGAAATATGTACGACACCAGGAAACCGAGCGAGAAGAACGCCAGGACACGCCAGCGCGCGGGTGACGCATGGTTCGGTGGCGCGGCCATCTTGGCCGCATGTACGGAATTGGCGGTGGAAGCAGTCATGCCCGCATTGTGATCACCAACGTGGTGCAAGGCCAGCGAAAGATACCTGCCACAATTGTGAGTAGAATTTGACGACTATCCCATCGCCATGGCCACCAGTCGACCTCCTCACCTGCCCCCGCTCCAGGCGCTGCGCGCACTGGAAGCCGCCACACGGCACCGCAGCTTCTCTCGGGCAGCCGAAGAGCTTGCGCTCACCCACAGTGCGATCAGCCATCATATTCGCGCGCTGGAGGACAACCTTGGCACCAAGCTGTTCCAGCGCACCGGACTGACCATGACCCCGACCAGCGCCGGCGCGCGCCTGGCCGATCAGGTGCGGGGTGCGCTGGACCAGCTGGAGTCGGCACTGCGCGAAGCCAGTGATGTCGCCGGGCCGCCCGTGGTGCGATTGCAGGTCAGCGTGATGGCCGACCTGGCCAATGCCTGGTTGATCCACCGGCTGCCAAGCCTGCATGCACAGGCTCCCGAACTGGACCTGCATCTGCGCCTGCATGCCGAGATCTCGACGCCCGATCCGTATTCGGTCGATGTCGGCATCTGGCACCAGCGTGTGGACCTGCCCGGCTTTGAGTGTCACAGCCTGATCGAAGACTATGTGATCGCCGTGGCCAGCCCGGCACTGCTGGCGAAATTCCCCGGTTTCACGGTGGCCGACCTGCCCAGGCTGCCCATGTTGCGGTTTGCGTTGCGGCCATGGCGCGACTGGCTGCTGCAGGCCGGGCTGCCGCCCGACGAGCCCGAACGCGGACCGATCTTCCAGGATGCGGGCCTGATGCTGCAGTCCGCCGTGGCCGGGTTGGGGGTGGCTACGGCACGCGCGCAGCTCGCGCGTGCCTACCTGGCCAGCGGACAACTGGTCCAGATCGGCACCACACGCATTCCGTCGCGCCTGCACTATTGGGTGACCTGGCGCGAAGGCAATCCTCGGGAGAAAGCCATCCTGCGATTTCACGCCTGGCTGCGCGAGCAGGTTGAAGAATCGACAAGCCAGTCTCAGCAATGAAACAGGAATCATTCCATCTGTAATTCAAGCGCATTAACAAGCGCTTCAAATCAGAAACAGGATGCATCACATCCGGGGCAAGGTTTCAGAAATGCAACGTTTTTGCCAACGCGTACCGGCCACCTGAGTTTCGCCCCCGCCTCCTTCCTCTGGCTGAGTTCGGATGGGTCATGCACAACATCCGGATTTCTCATCGTCCAGATGGATGACCCCGATCTCGTTCAAACACGCCGCGTGACAGCGAGCGGAACGTGTCCCGGCGCCTGCGCGCAGACATCCTGTTGATGGACGGCCTCATCCGTCCGATATGCCACCCTCCCGGCAACACATCATAAATGCCTGATACGGCGCTTCATAAATGCAACGCTTTTGCTTACCCGACGGCACTAGGCATCCACCCGCATGTGCAGCATAAAAAGTGATGTGTGACGTCTATTTTATGCAATCGATGCGTCACAAAGCGGTGTAACGAATACAAATCACATATCTAAAGTGCCTTATCGGACCCGTAAAGATCCAGATACATCTGGTTACACAGTCTCGAAAACGACGCACAGCCAAAATCCCACCTCTTTAAAAATCAATGACTTGGCCGTAGTGGCACGTTCGTCGCTGTATGACCTGCACCAAGGCAAGCCGGCAGACTCCGCAACAGATGGAGCCACCGCAAAGACCTGAACAAAGAACACAACACCGGAAAGACGGGGAGGGACGGGCCAAGGCGCAACCAGCCGGAAGCCCGAGGGGAGCAAGAAGCGGTCGGTACGCTGCAGTGCCGGCCCGGAGCTGGCGAACCCAGGTCGCCAGGTCAGCAGGTTTGCAGCAAATTCAGGTGTGGATCGACCCCTGGAGAGAAGTCGGGTCGAGGCCGCAGTGTCCACCAGGTTGCATGCCGCCGCAGGGAGTGGCGCATGCATCGGACATCGGTAAGGGTTGCCTTTTGGCGGGCCTTGCCTCCTGAGCCAGGTGGAACCGGAACAGACGCCGCACGCGCTGTGGCTGCTGGCTGGTTTGGCCTCGGCCGGTTTCCGGCCGGAACCTTGTGCCCGATCTCCAGCGGGCGCTTTTTTCCACTAACCATGACGTGAAGGAGAAGGACATGAACACCATGTTCGATGGCATCAAGCGTTTTGCCCAGGAAGAAGACGGCGCAGCCGGCATTGAATACGCCTTGCTGCTGGCGTTCGTGGCCCTCTGCATGGTAGCGGCAGGCCCGGCCGTCAAGACCGCGGTGACCAAGATCTGGACCACCATCCAGACCGCACTCACCACCGCTGCGGGCTGAGCAGTGCGCAGCCCGATGCGCTGCGCCACGCACCGGGCTGCACCAGCCTGCACTGGCGCATCAGGTTTCACGTTTTCCACGCATGAGAGGCTGCCATGCAATCCACGCACATCGTCACTGCCTTCGACCCGCTGACCTCGGCCTGCCTGATGGCCCTGCTCGGCGTCGCCGTGGTGACTGACCTGCGCAGCCAGCGGATTCCAAACCGGCTGATCGTGGCCGGCATCGTCGCGGCACTTGCGCTACAGATGTGGCTGCACGGCGCCGCTGACGGAGCATGGCGCTGGGCAACCGGCTTCCTCGCCGGTCTCGCACCATTCGTGCTGTTGTACATCGTGCGTGCCGTGGGTGCCGGCGATGCCAAGCTGATGGGATGTGTGGGCGCCTGCGTTGGCGCTGCCGCCGTGCCCAGGATCCTGCTGGCCACGCTGCTGGCAGGCGGCGTGCTGGCCTGCATTGTAATGCTGTGGCGCCGCGAGGCGCGCCGCACGCTCCACGCAGTGGTGGGAGCGCTGTTGTGGATGCCGTTCGCCGGCCACGCGCCGCAGCCGACAGACAGCGCCACCAACCGGATACGAACCATCACGCGCCTGCCCTACGCGGTGGCGATAGCGACAGGCGTGGCACTGGTGATGACAGGCGCGATCTGACGCCCCTGTCGGCCAGCAACAGAAGCAAAGCCCGGAACACCGGGCAGGAACGGGAGAACGATCATGGCCAGGAAGCTCCGCAATAACGTCAGCCCCGCGAACACGCGCCGCTGCCCGTCACGCCAGTACAACCGCGCACCGCTGACCGAGATACCCGCGCAGGCCGCGCGAACGGTGCGCCAGCATATCGGCTGGGTGTTCCACCACTAGCCGCCAGCCACCGGCACTACCGCGTTTCCGATTCACGGATTTCGAATGGCGCACCGCTCCGGCGGTGATCGCCAGGGGCGCCTGCATGCCCGCGCCGGGCCAGGCTTCGCATGAAGGGGGAGGACCATCAAATGAGAAACGTACGCACCTTGCTGATGCTGCTGGTGGCGGCCCTCGCCGGCCTGGCGGCGGTTGTACTGGCCTCGCGCTGGATGGTGGAACAGAGCGCCGGCAGCACCGTGAAGGTCGCGGTGGCCAACACCGACATCAATCTCGGCCAGCGCCTGGCGCCCGAGTTCGTCAAGCTGGTGGACTGGCCGCGCGAAAGCCTGCCACCGGGCGCGCTGGGCGATCTCAAGGCGGTCGACGGCCGCGTGACCAAGGCCAGCGTCATGCGCGGCGAGCCCATCCTGGAGGCCAAGCTCACGCCCGCCGGGACCAAGGGCGGATTGTCCGCCGTGATCGCCGAAGGCAAACGCGCCATCACGGTCCGCGTGAACGATGTAGTGGGCGTGGCCGGCTTCGCCCTGCCGGGCAGCTTCGTCGACATCATCGTCAATACCCAGAAAGACGGCGCCAGGGGCAACACCGGGCCCGAAGCCGAGCAGTCGATCTCGAAGATCGTGCTCGAGAAGATCCTGGTGCTGGCCGTGGCGCAGGAAGTGAACCGTGACGAGACCAAGCCCAAGGTGGTCAACGCCGTGACGCTCGAAGTCTCGCCCGAGGAGGCCGAGAAACTCGACCTGGCCCGCAGCGTCGGATCGCTCTCGCTGGTGTTGCGCAACCAGGTGGAGGCGCGCCCGGTGGGTACCGCGGGGGCCACCAAGCGCAGCCTGCTCAACGAGCCCGTGGTCCAGGCCGCGGCACCGGCCACACCCGTGGCCCGCGCCATCCAGGTCGTCCATCGCATCATCGAGCGCAAGACCAATACCAACTGCGTGGGCGTGATCAGCGGCATGCAACAAGACAAGGAGTGCTTCTGAGCGCGCGAGCCTGGCGCCAGAAGCCACCAACCGGGGGAATCATCATGAAGACCAGCCACACATCGTCAGGCCGCCCGCGTGTCTCGCATATGCACGGCACCGCCCGGCTAAGCGCAATTGCCACGCTGGCCATCGCCAGCGTCTGGCTGGCCAGCACGCAGGTGCAGGCCGCCGACGAAGCCACCGCCGCAGCGCAGGCCACGCGCATCGCCGCCAACGGCCCGATCCAGCTGACGATTGGCGCAGCCGCCACACCCGCCGCGCCCGCCGATACCGCCAGCAGCCGCGGGCCCAACTGCTCAGCGGCTGCCGCCGAACCCGAGCAGGTGACCGTGCCGGTCGGCAAATCGCGCATGTTGCCGCTGCCCGAGCCGGTGCGTACGCGCACGCTGGGTAATCCGAGCGTGGTGCAGGCCATGCTCGTGGCACCGCAGACCATGTACCTGCTGGGGCTCGATGTGGGGACCACCAACATGATCGTGCAAGGCCGTAGTGGCCGCTGCCTGGTCATCGATGTCATCGTGGGTGCGGATCCGGGTGGACTGCAGTCGACACTGCGCTCGCTGCTGCCAGGCGCACGCAATGTGCAGGTGGCCGCGGCGGCGGACAGCCTGGTGTTGAGCGGCAACGTGCCAGATTCGTCCACCGCGCAGCAGGTCATGGACATTGCCAACGCGTTCGTCCTGCGCCAGTCGCGCAGCCCGCTGCAGGCCCCGCCGCAAGCGCTGGGTGCGCCGGCCAATGCGGCCAGCCCTGGCATGGCGATGGCCATGGGCGGAGTGATGATGCCGGTCGCGGCCAACACCATGCAGAACAGCGGCATGCCCCAGCGCAGCAGCAAGCTGATCAACATGATGACCGTGGACGCGCCCCAGCAGGTGATGCTCGAAGTCAAGGTGGCCGAAGTGTCGAAGACGCTGATCGACCAGCTGGGCGCGGCCGCCAATCTGCAGGGTGCATTCGGCAGCTGGCAGTTCGGGCTGCTGGCGAACTTCCTGTCCGACAGCGCGGCAACGCTGACCGGCATCAAGAACAACAAGCTGCCGTTCTCGTTCCAGCTTGACGCCCAGAAGGGCGACAGCCTGGTCAAGATCCTGGCCGAACCAAACCTGATGGCGATCAGCGGCCAGGAAGCCAGCTTCCTGGCCGGCGGCAAGGTCTACATTCCGGTGCCGCAGTCCTCGTTCGGCGGTGTGACAACGATCGTGCTGCAGGAAGAAACGTTCGGCGTCGGCCTGAAGTTCACGCCCACGGTGCTCGCCAACGGCCGCATCAACCTCAAGGTGGCGCCAGAAGTGTCGGAGCTGTCGCCCACCGGCGTAGCGATAACGGCGCCCAACACGGCGGGTTCGTCAATCCTGCCGCTGATCACCACGCGCCGGGCATCCACCACGCTGCAGGTCATGGATGGCCAGAGCTTCGCCATCGGCGGCCTGATCAAGAACAACGTCACGGGCAGCCTCAAGGCACTCCCCGGCGCCGGCGAACTGCCGGTACTCGGCAACCTGTTCCGCAGCACGAGCTTCCAGCAGGACCGTAGCGAACTGGTGTTCGTGGTGACTCCGCGCCTGGTCAAGCCGCTGCCGCCCAACTATCCGATGCCGACCGATTCGTTCGGTCCTCCGAACAACGGCGAGGTCTACATCAACGGCAACATGGAAGGCCATCCGCGGCGCGCGCCGGACAACCTGATGCCGCCCGCCGTGCCAGCAGCACCGATGTCACCGGCCAACCCCGCCACGCCGACCACGAACATCGGGCCCGCACCGGCAGCCGGCACACCGCCCGCCGACAGCCCGCAAGGCAGCGGCACCTTCATGCCCACCGCCGCCTTGCCGCCTTCGCCGCCTTTGTCGACATCCTCGGCGGCGACGGGCAACGGCAACAGCACGCAATGACCGACATAGACAGGGGACAACCATGACTTCCACTACCCGCCTGCTCTGCATCGCCACCGGCGCCCTGCTCTGCTCCGGCCTGGCCGGCTGCATGAATACATCGCCGGTATGGGATGCGAACTTCGGTGAATCGGTACGCACCGTGCGGATGATGCAGACGCTCAATCCGAATGCGTCCTACACCAACACCGATCCCGTCACCGGTGTCGATGGGCGTGCCGCGACATTTGCCATGGACCGCTATGGCCAGTCGTTCCGCAACCCGGCCACCGACGGCAACACGTTCGTGATCGGCGTGGGCGGCGGCTCGATGGCATCGCCGTCGCAGTGATCCGGCCCGCCACCTCCAACCCACTACATCGACTCGCACAGCAGCAACATCAGGGAGACGCGACATGGCAAAGCTGATACTGGTCTCGGCAGACGATACCTGTGCACGCCAGATGCTGGCGCTGGCCCAGCAGGCCGACACCCCGCGCCAGCCCCAGCTGGTGTGCGTGGACCCGGCCAAGGCGCTTGGCATGGCGGGGCTGATCCATGCCTCGGACTTCGTGATCCTGCACGCCGACGATTTCGGCATGGAAGTGTTCGAGCATCTGCGCCAGCGGTTCCCGGAACCGGGCGAGGTGCCCTGCATCCTGGTCACGCCCCAGCCTTCCGCCGACCTGCTGATGCGCGCGATGCGCATGGGGGTGCGCAGCGTCCTGCGCTGGCCGCTCGATCCACGCGAGTTCAACGCGGAGCTGGCGCGGCTGGACACGCGTAGCCAGGCGGACCCCGATACCCAGGCGCGTACTTTCGCCTTTACCTCGTGCAAGGGCGGCAGCGGCACCACGTTCGCCGCGGCGAACTTCGCGTATGCGGTGGCAGCGCTGCGCGGCAAGCGCGTGTTACTGATCGACCTGGACCAGCAGTTTGGCGACGCCGCGTTCGTGGTCACCGACAAGACGCCGCCCGCCACGCTTGGCGACATCTGCCAGCAGATCGACCGGCTCGACGCGGCATTGCTGGACGCCTGCGTCACGCATGCGCATCCGCAACTCGACGTCATCGCGGGGGCCGGCGACCCGGTCAAGGGCGCGGACGTCAAGGCCGCCCACGTCGAACGCATCCTGGATCTGGCAAAGCCCGCGTACGACGTGCTGGTGTTCGATCTCGGGCAGGCCATCAATCCGGCCTCGATCATGGTACTGGATCGCAGTGACACGATCCTGCCCGTGGTCCAGCTTACGCTGCCCTACCTGCGTGCGGGCCGGCACATGATGGAGATCTTCCATTCGCTCGGCTACTCCACGGAACGGATGCAGGTGCTGCTGAACCAGACCGACAAGCATGCGCCAATCACCATCCGCACGATGGAAGACGCGCTTGGCGCGCGCACCGCGCATACGCTTCCGATCGATGCCAAGACCGCGCGCGAGGCCGCCAACCAGGGGGTACCGGTACTGCAACTGGCACCGCGCAGCACCATGTCCCATGCGCTGCTGCAGATGGTGAACTCGACCTTCCCGGTAACGGACCACAAGCAGGAAAGCCTGCTTGCCCGGCTACTGCGCCGTCGCAACGACACCGCCCAGCCCATGCCCGTGGGCAAGCACGCGTAACCCCAGCGGAGAACCGACATGTCACTGCGCGCACAACTTTTCGAAAAGGCCGGCGAGACGATCACCGATCGCGTACCTGAGCGGCCAGCGGAACGCGGCACCGAGCGTGCCCCTGGCGGCGGCGCCACCAGTGCAGCCTATCAGCAGCTGAAAGTCGAGATCCACGCAGCCATCATCGAACGCGTGGAACTGGAGAAGCTGCAACGCCTGACTCCCGAGCAGGTCAAGCGCGAACTGGCGGTGTTGGTGGAGCGGATCATCGACGAGCGCAATATCCCGATCAACGAGGCCGAACGCCGTCGCCTGGTCTCCGACGTGCGCGACGAAATGCTGGGCTTTGGTCCGCTGGAGCCCTTGCTGGCCGATCCGACGATCTCGGACATTCTCGTCAACACGGCCAGCAAGGTCTATGTGGAACGGCGCGGCAAGCTGGAACTGACCGATGTCACGTTCCACGACGACGCCCACCTGATGAAGGTGATCGACAAGATGGTGTCGCGCGTGGGCCGGCGCGTTGACGAATCGAGTCCGATGGTCGATGCGCGGCTGCCCGATGGATCACGGATCAACGCGATCATTCCACCGTCGGCCGTGGACGGTCCGCTGCTCTCGATCCGCCGCTTTGCGGTGAATCCGCTGATGGTCAAGGACCTCGTGGAACTGCAGACGCTGACGCCGCCGATGGCGCAGCTGATCGAGGCCATGGTCAAGGCCAAGCTCAACATCCTGATCTCGGGCGGCACCGGCAGCGGCAAGACCACGATGCTGAACATCCTGTCCGGCTTCATTCCGGAAAGCGAACGGATCGTGACCATCGAGGATGCCGCCGAACTGCAACTGCGCCAGGACCACGTACTGCGACTGGAAACGCGTCCGCCCAATATCGAGAATCGCGGCGAGATCACGCAGCGCTCGCTGGTGCGCAACGCGCTGCGGATGCGCCCCGACCGCATCATCCTCGGTGAAGTGCGCGGGGCCGAGGCACTGGACATGCTGCATGCGATGAATACGGGCCACGAAGGATCCCTGGCCACGATCCACGCCAACACGCCTCGCGACGCACTGACACGGCTCGAGAACATGGTCAGCATGGCTGGGCTGTCGCTGCCGCCGCGCACGATGCGCCAGCAGATCACCTCGGCCATCACGGTCATCCTCCAGGTGTCGCGGCTCACCGACGGCCGGCGCAAGCTGATGAGCATCCAGGAAGTCACGGGCATGGAAAGCGATGTGGTCAACATGCAGGAGATCTTCACGTTCCGCCGTACCGGCGTCGACGGTGAAGGCCGCGTCAAGGGCTACTTCTGCGCCACCGGGGTCCGGCCGCATTTCTCGGACCGCCTGCAGGCCTTCGGCCTTTCGGTGCCCGAACGCCTATACGAGCCGTCGGTACGCTTCGACGTCTGAGGCCGCACGTTACGACCAACGCGGAGACTCGCCATGGACAACACCCTGATCGGCTTCGGCGCCTGCCTGTTCGTGGCCATCGTGACCGCGGTGACGATCGGCTACCAATGGTGGCATCGTCGCCACAGCGCAGCGGCACGGCGCTTTGGCCGGCGCCTGCGCGCCGTGGCATCGACGCCGTGGCAGGACGAAGCCGCGGCATCGATCATGAAGGCGCGAGCGCTTGCCCACTCGCCATTCATGACCGCGCTGTTGCGCAGGCTGCCGCATAGCGGTGCGCTGGATCGCATGCTCAGGCAGTCGGGCCTGCACTGGACCGTGTCGACGCTCATTACCATGACGTTGCTGCCGCCCGTGGCGCTGTGGGTGGTTGGCAAGCTGCTGGACCTGCCGGCAATACCGGTTGCCGCAGCGGCGTTGTGCTGGCTCGCGGTGCCGGCGCTGCACGTGCGCCGCACCCGCGCACGTCGCCTGCAGCGCATCGAAACCCAACTGCCCGAGGCCGCGGACCTGATCAGCCGTGCATTGCGTGCCGGCCACTCGTTCTCCAGTGCACTCGACATGGCCGGAGACGAGTTGCCCGAGCCGATTGCCGCCGAATTCCGCATCACATTCGACGAGATCAACTTCGGCACCTCGATGCACGACGCGCTGAGCGCACTGGCGGAACGCGTGCCGCTGCCCGACCTGCGCTACCTCGTCATCGCCGTGCTGATCCAGCGCGAGTCGGGGGGCAACCTTGCCGAGATCCTCGGCAACGTGAGCCACATCATCCGCGAGCGCATGAAGCTGATGGGACAGGTGCGCGTGCTGTCTGCCGAGGGCCGCCTGTCCGGGATCATCCTGGCCCTGCTGCCGTTCGTCGTGGCTGGGGCCATGTATCTGCTCAATCCCGAATTCCTGGATCCGCTAGCCAATGATCCGGTCGGGCCATGGATCGTCGGTTACGCCTTGCTGCTGATGGCGTTGGGACTGATCTGGATGCGCCGGATCGTACGGATCCACGTCTGAGACCAGGGAGCACATCATGAAAACCGGACAGATCCTGATACTGCTGCTGACCTTCGTGCTGACCTTCGGCGCCGCGCTGATCGCAATGCTGCTGATCCAGCCCAATGCCATCCGCCGCCGCATCTCGCAGGCCACCCAGGCACCGAGCGAGGAAACCACGGCGCCGGCATTGCAGGACGAGTGGCTGCAACGGATGGCGAGCGTATCGAAGCCGCTGGCCCGGCTGTCGGTTCCCAAGGAAGGCTGGGACAACTCGCTGCTGCGCACGCGCTTCATGAATGCCGGCTGGCGCAACCCGGCGGCCATCCCGGTCTACTTTGCCGCCAAGACCGTGCTGGCGATCACGCTGCCAATGCTGCTGTTCGTTGCCACCGGTGGTGTGATCAGCGAAGACAACCCACGCCTGCTGCCGGTAGCGCTGCTGGCCATGGCGATTGCCGGCTTCTATCTTCCGGACGTGGTGCTGCGCCGCCGCATCGCGCAGCGCAAGCAGGAGATCTTCGAATCGTTTCCTGATGCGCTCGACCTCATCACCGTTTGCGTGGAAGCCGGACTGGCACTGGACGCGGCACTGCTGAAAGTGGTAGAGGAACTGCGCGTAAGCGGCACGGCGCTGTGCGACGAACTTGAACTGCTGGTACTGGAACTGCGCGCCGGACTCTCACGCGAGAAGGCACTCCGCAACCTGGCACTGCGCACCGCCGTGGAAGACGTCGACATGTTGGCCAGCATGCTGATCCAGGCAGACCGCTTCGGCACCAGTATCGCCGAATCGCTGCGCGTGCAGGCCGATACGCTACGCACGCGCCGCCGCCAACGTGCCGAGGAGCGGGCGGCAAAGATCGCCGTGAAGTTGCTGTTCCCGCTGATCTTCTTCATCTTCCCGTCGCTGATGGTGGTGCTGCTCGGGTCGCCCGCGCTGCAGTTCTACCGCTCGCTGATGCCATTCATGATGGGTGAAGCTGGCTGAGACATACCCGTGACCCGCACGCCCCAGGAGACCACCATGCGCCAACGATCAAGGCTTTCGGCATCTGCACAACGGCAGCGCGGCGCCAGCGCCGTGGAGTTCGCGCTGGTCGCCCCGCTGTTCTTCCTGTTGCTGTTCTCGATCGTCGACTTCGGCGCCATGATGTGGGCCAACCTGACGATGCAGCATGCGGTGCGTGAAGGTGCCCGCTATGCGGTTACTGGCCAGACCGCCCTGGATCCGAACACCAGCGCCCCGCAACGGTATCGCGCCGTGCTGGAGAAGATTCACGACAGCTCGCTCGGCGTCTACGACATGACCAACGCGCAGGTCACCACCTGGGTCAATGGCTCATCGCAACCCAACGGCGCCGGCATGTTCGGCAATGCCGGCGACATCGTGGTGATCCAGGTCACCTGCAACTGGCCGCTGCTGACGCCGGTGGTTGCGGCGTTCTACAAGGCCACCGGTGGCAAGTACCGCTTCAGCGTGGCCGCCACCATGCGCAATGAAGCGTTCTAGCCCGCCGCGCACGCCACTACCAGCGAGGACTGCCATGACTGCAAACCTCCGTCGACAACGCCCGCGGCGACGCGCCACGATGCACGGCATCGCCACGATCGAGTTTGGCATCCTGCTGCCGATCTTCATCTTCCTGACGCTGCCAGTCATCGACTTTGCCCGTGCGATCCAGGCTAACCTGATCCTGGTGAACCTGACACGCGAGGGCGCCAGCCTGGCGTCGCGCAGCTCGCAGTTGCCACAGACGATCATGGATTCGCTGGCGCAGACCACGCCGCCGCTCAATATGGGGCAGCGCGGCATGATCTACATCACCAAGGTCATGGGCAACGCCGAGAACTGCAACAAGAGCGGCACCAACTGCACGGTGCGCAATATCGTGATCGAGCAGTATCGCTGGACCGATGGCTGGGGCATCGGTGGCAGCACACCATCGAGCAAGGTCTATGGCTGCGGTAGCTACAGCAGCAGCGACGGTTCGTGCCGCAATCTGCCATCGGCCGGCACCAGCTCGCCTACCGCCAATGCGATGACCGGCAAGTTGTCCGACGGACAGGTGATCTACGTGGTGGAAAGCTGGTACAGCTTCAACATGTTCTTCCAGAACCTGACCATGGGCACGCTGAAGATGCCCACGCTCGGGCCGAATCTCTATTCGTCCACGACGTTCTGAGACACAGCAAGGAGGCGCCATGACAAGCACACGACCCTTCCGGCGTCCGCTCGCGCGCTTGCAGCCGCAGCGCGGCCAGATCACCATGATCGCCGGGGTGCTGATGATCGGGCTGCTGGGGGTGGTAGGCCTGGGCATCGATGGGGGCATGGCCTATGTCACCAAGGCACGTCTGAATGCGGCGGTGGACTCCGCGGCCGTCGCGGCAGCCCGCGCGGTGACCAACGGCACCACGCAAGCGGAGCAGACTGCGGCCGCGCGCCAGGCGGCCACCGACTTCTTCGCCGCGAATTTCCCGGACGGCTATCTGCGCGGCACGCCAACGCTGAATACCACCAATGTGTCCTTCGACCAGGGCAAGGTCACGATCTCGGTTTCGGCCAACGCCACGATGCCGCTTAGTTTGATGAAGGTACTCGGCTTCAACAATGTGGCCGTGGCAGCTGCGTCGACCGCGATTCGCAAGGACCTCGACATGATCTTCGTGATCGACTCGTCCGGATCGATGAGCCCGGTCTGGAGCACGGTGCGTAGCAACGCCAACAGCTTCCTGAACCAGTTCAGCCCCTCCACGGACCGCGTTGGACTCGTGCACTTCTCGTCGGGAGGCGTGTCCGACATCGCGATTCGCACGTCCTCGCGCGGCTTTGACCGGCCTACGATGCAAACTACGATCACCAGTATGTCGAATGGCGGCAACACAAACTACGCCGAAGGGATCTGGCAAGCGCGCTCCCAGTTGAACAGCATTCCAACGACCAGCCGCTCCAGCCTGCGCGTGATCGTATTCTTCTCCGACGGTCAGCCCAATACGCTGGCCGCAGACTATCCCACCAAGAACGGTGACTGCATCGGCGGCATCACATCACAGGGCAGCTATGTGGACGGCTACTTCGCGATCGACAAGCAGGACACCATGCTCAACGGCGGCTGCAATAGCATCAGCGGCAACAAGGCACCTACGCAAATGCCCGCGTACTACAACGCGCACAACCCCACGGACACCGAATTCAAGATCGTAGGCAGCAGCCCCAACACGGTGACGTCTTCGACCAACGGCAATAGCCTCGGCACGAACGTCAGCAATGCCGCCACCAATGTGCCGCTGGCCATGGCGTCATCACTGCGCGACCAGGGCGTCTATATCTTCACGCTCGGACTCGATGGCAATGGTGGGTTCGACGCCGACCTGCTCAAGAACATGGCCAATACGTCCGATGCCACCAGCTACAACAAGAACCAGCCTAGCGGCATCTATTGCTACGCCAAGACCATCAATGACCTGCGGCCATGCTTTTCGAAGCTGGCCTCCGAAATCCTGCGCATCTCGCAGTAACGCTTGCCGACCGGGGACCGTGCGGCCCTCACCGGGATGTTCCCGGTGGGGGGCCCGCATGGGGCGCCGATCATGGGACAATGGCTCCGATCGCGGCCAGCGCTGCCGCCAGCCGGAGTTCCCTTATGAAGCTACGCATCCTGAGCGACATCCACCTGGAACACAACACCCCCGACGCCGTGCCCGACTGTGAGGCCGATGTCGTCATCCTGGCCGGCGATATCGCCAATGGCCGAGACGGCATCGACTGGGCCGCACGTGCGTTCGATGTGCCGGTACTCTACGTGCCCGGCAATCACGAATACTACGAAAGCACCTTCGATAAGGTGGACGACCTGATGGCCAACGGTGCCGCCGAGGCCGACAACGTGACGCTGCTCAACGGCTCGGTCGCCACGTTCGAGGACGCCGCAGGGCAGCGCGTGCGCGTGATCGGCACCACGTGGTGGACCGACTATGCGCTGTATGGCGAGAACCGGATCGACGAGGCCATGGAAGCCTGTTCGCGCGTGATGGTCGACCATCGCCTGATCGCGACCACGGGTGACGATGGCCAGCATCGCACGTTCTTGCCCGTCGATGCACTGGTTCGTCATCGCCAGGCCACCGCGTGGCTGTCTGCAGCGCTGGCCCAACCATTCGACGGCAAGACTGTCGTCGTGACCCACCATGGTCCGGACCTTGGCAGCCTCGATGCACGCTATGCGCACGACATCGTCTCCGCCGGATTCCTTTCGCGACGACCCGATCTGGTCGCGCAGGCGGATCTGTGGATCCACGGCCACACTCATACCAGCTTCGACTACTGGATCGATGCATCGCGTGTCGTCTGCAACCCGCGCGGCTATATCTCGCGACGTAGTGGAGAACCCGAAAATCCGGCATTCGATTGGGGCAAAGTCGTCGAAGTCTGAGAGTGCGATAGTGGCGTTGCGAGTGCACCCGTAATCTTCCAATTTGACACAAATTCACAGGAATCTTGCAGCGTGAATTGCGCGAGAATCAGAACGCGTTGTTCACCAACAAGAGAGGGGTCAATATGTCGTTGGAATATACGGGAGATGCGATTCGGCTCGCGTGTCCCCAGTTCGCAGGAAGGGAGCCCGAACCCACGATGCGCAGGCGCGAACCCGATTTTCGGCGGGAGTCCGCGTCAACCGAAAGGCGTGAGGAACGATCTATGCTGATCACCAATGAACGGCAAAGGCTTATCGAGTGCGTTCACTATTTCGCTTCCCGCATGGACGGCATGGATACGGCAAAGCTGTTCAGGCTGCTGTATCTGCTCGACTTCATCCATTGCAGGGAGACGGGCCGGTCGGTTACCGAACTGGAGTATTTCGCCGAAGCTACCGGTCCGATACCCCGAGAGCTTGCCGTGGAAATCGTTGACCCGTTCCTGGACTGGGCCGGGAGCGTCAGGTTTGAGCACAGCAGTGACCAGCAAGATGGCCTTTCGATCGTTGTTTCGTCCGTCAGACCTTTCAAGCCTTGGCACACGTCCCGTCGCCAACGGGAACTCATGAAGCGGCTTTGCCAGGACTACCATGACAAGCGCGCTGATCAGATCTCGGAAGATGTGGAGTTCGAGAACCCGCCTTGGGAGCGCGTATTCCATCGCGAGAGCGGATGCGGTGCTTCAATCCCCTATGAGTATGCTTTTCGCTCAGAGGAATTTGACCTGATGAGCGAACTCCGGAAGGAGCATCTGGAAACAGTTCGGGTATTGAGAGGATGGTGAAATGTTCCGCTGCGGCGCAATCCTCCATCACCGGAACTTTGTGTTCGGAAACGGTACTGCGAAAGATAAATACCTGATGATTATTGGTTCCGAAGCGACGTACCTCATCGCTGCGACAATCACATCCAATGGCAAATGGTATCGAATGGATGCAGGATGCCAATCAGGCAATCGTCACCCGGCTTTTCACCTGCCCATTGGCACCAGTTGCCTTCCCAAGAGTTCATGGATATGTCTGAATGATTTCTATCGTTTGAACCCGCTCGACCTGCTTCGTCTGGCTCGCAAATCATGGGTCCGCAAGATTGGTCGCCTTGGGACTGAGCAAGCGCGCAGCGTACAACTCTGCGCAATCAGTTGCCCTGAAATCGAGCGGCGTGATAAATGCGCGATTCGTGCGAGCCTTGTGCATCTACCCACTTCTACGTAGAGAATGCCCAAAACAAAACCCCCAAGGGCTTGCGCCCTCGGGGGTTTTGTTTTCAGACAGGCCGAGCCTGATTGGCTCAGCAGTCAGGCATCAATTACATCATGCCTTCCATGCCGCCCATGCCACCCATGCCGCCCGGCATTGCCGGAGCCGAGTCTTCCTTCGGCGTTTCGGCCACGGCGCAGTCGGTCGTCAGCATCAGCGAAGCCACCGAAGCAGCGTTCTGCAGCGCGGTGCGGGTCACCTTGGTCGGATCCAGCACGCCCATTTCCACCAGGTCGCCGTACTCGCCCGAAGCAGCGTTGTAACCGTAGTTACCCTTGCCTTCGATAACCTTGGCCACCACGACCGAGGCTTCTTCACCGGCGTTCAGCACGATCTGGCGCAGCGGCTCTTCCATCGCGCGCAGCACGATCTTGATACCGGCGTTCTGGTCGGGGTTCTCACCGGTCAGGTTCGAGATGGCAGCGCGGGCACGCAGCAGGGCTACGCCACCGCCGGGGACGATACCTTCTTCCACGGCAGCGCGGGTAGCGTGCAGTGCATCTTCCACGCGGGCCTTCTTTTCCTTCATTTCGACTTCGGTGGCAGCGCCAACCTTGATCACGGCAACACCGCCAGCCAGCTTGGCCACGCGCTCTTGCAGCTTCTCACGGTCGTAATCCGAGGTCGCTTCTTCGATCTGGGCGCGGATCTGCTTCACGCGGCCTTCGATCGCCGATGCGTCGCCGGCGCCGTCGATGATGATGGTGTTTTCCTTGCCGATCTCGATGCGCTTGGCTTGGCCCAGGTCTTGCAGCGTAGCCTTTTCCAGCGTCAGGCCGATTTCTTCGGCAATCACGGTACCGCCGGTCAGGATGGCGATATCTTCCAGCATGGCCTTGCGGCGGTCGCCGAAGCCCGGTGCCTTGACGGCGGCGGTCTTCAGGATGCCACGGATGTTGTTCACCACCAGCGTGGCCAGGGCTTCGCCTTCCACGTCTTCAGCGATGATCAGCAGCGGGCGGCCAGCCTTGGCAACTTGCTCCAGCACCGGCAGCAGGTCGCGAATGTTCGACACCTTCTTGTCGAACAGCAGCACGAACGGCTGGTCCAGGGCAACAACCTGCTTTTCCGGGTTGTTGATGAAGTACGGCGACAGGTAGCCGCGGTCGAACTGCATGCCTTCCACGACTTCCAGCTCGTCGGCCAGCGACTTGCCATCTTCCACGGTAATCACGCCTTCCTTGCCAACCTTGTCCATGGCTTCGGCAATGCGCTCGCCGATCGAGGCGTCGCTGTTGGCCGAGATGGCGCCAACCTGGGCGATTTCCTTGCTCGTGGTGGTCGGCTTGCTCAGCTTCTTCAGCTCTTCCACTGCCGAGGCCACGGCCTTGTCGATACCGCGCTTCAGGTCCATCGGGTTCATGCCGGCGGCGACGAACTTCATGCCCTCGCGCACGATCGACTGGGCCAGCACGGTTGCGGTGGTGGTACCGTCACCGGCGTTGTCGCTGGTCTTGGAAGCCACTTCCTTGACCATCTGCGCGCCCATGTTCTGGAGCTTGTCCTTCAGTTCGATTTCCTTGGCCACGGACACGCCGTCCTTGGTCACGGTCGGGCCGCCGAAGCTGCGCTCCAGCACCACGTTGCGGCCCTTCGGGCCCAGGGTCACCTTCACTGCATTGGCGAGAATGTTCACGCCTTCAACCATCTTGGCACGTGCGGCGTCGCCGAACACTACGTCTTTTGCTGCCATGTTCTGAATCTCCGGATCGGGATGGAGCGCCCCGCGCGAACGGCGGGACGATCAATAATTTGGTATGTCTGGTGAGACAGGCGTCGATTTACTTGTTGACGACAGCCATGATGTCTTCTTCGCGCATGACCAGCAGTTCCTGGCCATCCACCTTCACGCCCTGGCCGGCATACTTGCCGAACAGCACGCGGTCACCCACCTTGACGTCGAGGGCGATGTTGTTGCCCTTGTCATCCTTCTTGCCCGGGCCAATGGCGAGCACTTCGCCCTGATCTGGCTTCTCGGCTGCATTGTCGGGAATCACGATGCCGGACGCGGTCTTGGTTTCATTGTCCAGACGCTTCACGATCACACGGTCGTGCAGAGGACGCAGGTTCATACGGACTCCTAAATACAAAAAATGAGTTTTGGGTCACAAAATGGCCGTCTTTTGCGACGGCCATCAGGTTTTTGGTCAACCGCAGGGGCTGTTAGCACTCTCCCCCAGCGAGTGCTAATTATAGGGACGGGGTATTTCGATTTCAAGACGCGGACTTAATGGGGGTTTACCCGCGACGTCATCGGCACCGGCTGGCGTCAAGGATTCGGCCCCACCCCCTGGAATGACAGGCCATTGTTTGTGTTGTGCTGCCTCTTGCCGTTGAAGCCGGGTAAGCCGCTGGACGATCCAACCGCGCCAATGAACGGCGTAGCGGGTGTCACTGTTGGCCAGGGATCCCGCGTAGTCACAACGGAAGGATTCACCGACACCCCGCCAGCAGTTCCCGATGCCGGTTCCGGCGCAGGGGTACTGACTTCCATTGCCGGAGGCTGGACGACCGGCCTGGCAACGTCCACCGTGTCGCGAACCGGCGCCTGGACACCCGTCGGTGTCAGCGTCCCCTCGGCGCGCGTGCCGCCGGCTGCAATCGGGGTTGCCACCCCGCGCGTTGCCCTCGGAATCTCGGTAACCGGCGCGTGTAAAGGCGGCCTGTCGGAAACGGCCCTTCCATCCAACGGCGTGGCCGGGCTGGCATCGGCCCATGGCGTTTGCGAGCCGGCGTCCGCCCTTGCCGGCCCTGTGCCCGCATTTGCGTCAGGCGTATCCGGCCCAAAATGCGGCCCAGAACGCGGCCCAGAACGCGGCGTGGCCGGACTTTCGGCAGGTACTGCCCGCGCGGTCGGCGTCGGCATGTCATCCCGGATTTGCCGGAACGAGCCATCCGTGCCGCCATCGATCTCCGGCCTGGGGGTCTTGCTGCCCTTTACTTTTGAGGCGATATCGCTGACTCCGACCGTGAACGAGATCGAATTGCCCGAGGTGTGTTTGTCTACCAGGGATTCGGACATGCCCTCGGCGTCGGTATTCACTGTGCCGCTGACGCCCGCCGAATGGATTGACACACCGGCGATCGTGGCGTTCTGCATGGTCCTTGTGTCGATTTCATCCACCGTTTCGCCCCAGGCGTTGATCGTGCCAACACCCGCGCGGCTTAAACCACCACCGCCACCGCCATAACCGCCATCCTGGCTGACCGTATCCAGTACACCGGTTGCGTTCAACGAGCCACCAACATCGACACTGCCATCGCCCGATTCGGAAACCAGATAACCACCCTTGAGATTCAGGTCGCCAGTGGTATTGACCTGCAGTCCATCCTTCGCCGTGATCCCGGTCTGGGCTGCCGTCGTCCGCTCGTCACGATACTCACTGCCACCGCCCGCCTGCGCGGAGAATGTCGGGATCACACCATTGGTGCCCGCGGCAACACCCACGGACACGCCCCAGTTATTCCGGGAGCGATCAGAGTCCAACACGTCTTGCACGGACTCGACATTCAGGTTTCCTCCGGTCTTCACCGCGACACTGGCGCCCGTCACATGGGCGCCGGACAGCGTCGTGTCGGCACCGGAGGACAGGCTGACCGACCTTGCATGGAGCGTCGTGTTGGTGTGCTGCGTCTGCTTCATGCTGGAGTTTTCCCTGGACCCGCCAATATCGAGCGACGCGCCAACGCCTGAGCCAAAGGCAGATACCGATGCTCCTGCCGAAACCCCGAGCTTGAATGAACTGGAGGAAGTCTCCTCCGTCGCACCACGCTTCGCGGCATTCATGGAAAGATCGCCACCGGCCGACAACTCTGCTTCATCGGCCCCGAGCTTCATGCCGTTGAGTTCGATGTCGTTGCGGGCCGTCATGCGAATCTTGCCGGCTTCGACGCGGTTGATATTCTCGGACCAGCCAGTCGCTGTCGATGATGTTTTCGAGCTGTTGATGCCGACGGTCGCGGACGCGCCCGCAAGGTCATTGAAAACCAGGTTGGAGATGTCACCAAGCACCTGGAGCGTCGTCATTCCAGCATCGGTATCCTTGCCTTCCTTGCTGGCTTTGTTGCCAAGCTCGCCGTACTTGTTGACGGCATCGGCAATGGCGCTGTGCCCCTCCACCGAAGCGCCAATCGAGATCGACTTCGTCTTTTGCGTCGTGATTTTCTCGTCGAGGTACTTCGTCGACTTGATATCGTCCGCCAGAACATCAAGGCCACCGGTGGTCCTGATATTGGCGCCACCGATATCGGCGGTTTTCGCGTCTATCGACAAGCCCTTCTCACCGAACGACAACTCGGCATTCTTGTGAGCCGTGGAATCGGTGGCCGTCGATACTTCGGTCTTGTTATATCCAAATCTTGCCGAAGCGGTTTCGTCCAGCGCGGCACGACCCGGCTTCTTGCCGCTGGTGCTGTTCGAATTGCCATCCGTGGCAGGATTCTGACGCATGGAAACACCCATGTAGGTCTGGTGACCGTCCTCCGCACCACCGCTGGCGCTGGCTTCAAAGCCGAACCCCTTCACACCTGCCGCGTACCCGAACTGGCTTACGACCACCTTCGACGACGAATGATCGTAATTGGTCGTGGTCTTGACATCGAGCTTGCCACCGGCCTCGATCTTCCCGGCGTTACCCGAGTAATGGCCGCCCTCGAGCGTCATATCGTCCGTCGCGGCCAGCGTCAGTTCGTTACCAGCGCGGATCGCACTGCCTACACCCTTGGCGCCTGCCGATCTGCTCTCGACGGCCGTGTAATTGAGAACGCCTTGAGTCCGATCATAGAAGTACGAGGAATCCGCCTCGTGCATCTCGTTGGACTTCAGGTCGCCGTCCGTCGCGGCCAGCTTGACATTGTTCCTTGCGGAAATGGTGGCGCTGTTGAGCGCAACGTTCCTGCCTTCGACGTTGACGTCCTTGCCGGCCGTGATGCTGTCATCGAACTCGCGAAGTTTCAGCTTGCCGGCGCCATCGTAGCCCGCGCTGGCGGTGATGGCGACATCACCCTTCGTGGCGACCATCGAGACATCGCCGCCGGCATGGATCGATGCGCCGCTGTTGATGACATCGCCCGCCGTTGAGACCATGGAGACGTTGCCACCAGCCGCAACCCCACCGCTCATTCCGGCACTTACGTTTTCCACGTTACCCTTCGAGACGATCGAGACATCCTTTCCTGCCTGCATCGAGCCGCTCGCATTGTGCACGCTTTCGGCATCGATACTGATGCTCCCTGCGGCATGGGTCAGCGCCGCGCCCTGTCCTTCTCCGCTGCGCATTGCAGCCAGCGTCGACTGCGCAAGGTACACGCGAGGAACAAGTACCTGCGTATTGTCATGCGTCTCTGTGACGAACCACACAATGTCCTTGTCCAGTCCGGCAATCTGTTCAGCCGTTAGTGCAACGCCGACTTCCAGACCCGTAATGTCGACGCTGCCGGCATTGGTCATCAGCGTCTTCACCAGACCCGCATTCTCTGCGCCGTCGCGCACCTTGAAGAAGGCCCCCACGGCATTGTTGAGCTGCCGACGAATCAGCTCGTTTATGAAATAGTTGTCACCAATAACGGTCGCGGGTTGCTCGCTGGCATAGCCAACCTGCTCGAAAAAATACTCGGAACCGTAGAACCTGCCCTGGTCAATGAACTCGATCGCGGTTTCGTACATGGGCTGGACCTTGACCTTGCCAGCAACCAGCGCAGTTGTGGCACCACGGGAGAGTTCGCCAACGGCGCCCTTCCCTCCCTTCGCAGCCTTGGCTTTGACGCGCTGGAACAGACCGGTAAGCGAGGTCAGGTCCTTGAGGGTCGGCAACGTGCTGATACCAGCCGAGATATCCTCGAACTTCTTCAGGATGATGGAGACGTCATAGGCCGGCGCAACAATCTTCACATCTTGCGAGCCAACCTTGACATGGATCTCCTGGTTCTCTGCCTTGACACCACCAATGCCATTCGTCAATGACCCGCCATCATGCCTGATATTGCCGCCCGCGCTGATCGCGCCCTTCTCTTGCGGCAGAATGTAGTGCCGTGCGCCCCTCAACTCCGCGTTGCCATTCGCCTTCAGCATCTTCCATCTTGCCGAGAGATCGGCGTCTGACATGGCTTTCCAGGTCGGTCCGAACAGTGACGCCATGATCTGGCTGAGCGTGGCACCCTCCATGTTCCTGATCAGAGTTTGCGGGTTGCCGTTGTCCCGATATATGTTGTACAAGTCGATCGGCGAGCCAAGGAACACTCTCGTGCCCAGATCGTTTCCGCCCCAAAGAAAATCGAGCAGATCGTACATGCTGTTGAAGTAGTGGGGGGGCGCATTGGTGTCATCGATAAAGATCTTCCCGGTTCGCTTCTCAGTCAGGAACGAATAGAGATCGACCGCCAGATACTTTGGCTGGTTGACAACGTTACCCTTGATCCGGATGTCCCCGGATGCCGAAATAACGCCGCCCTCATTCAGCACCGACGAGAAATCACCATTGCTGTTCGCGTTGTACAACCCCTTCTGGTTAATCCGGAGGTGACCGCCAGATCCGATCTCCGCAGCCTGATCGACAACAAAATTGGAAGTCAGCGTCGGTAACGTGATCTTCATCCAGGTCCACGTTCGCTGCAAAAGGCCTGTTTTGAATCGCGCACCAAACTCCGCGCTGGCTTCCGCTCCCAGTCCAAGCTCGTCGCCACCATAGGCCGATTTGTTCTCGACATGCCTGGCATCGATATGCATATCGCCGTCGCTGCGAATGATCCCTGCCTCATTGAGAATGGTTCCTGCCGCCAGCGACATCTGACCCTGGCCAAGAATACTGGCATTCCGGCCGTTATGGATGGATTCACGCGCTGTCAGGGACATATCCTGCCCGGACCAGATCAGGCTGCTCTCGCTGTTCCTGATGCGCCTGGCTGATAGCTCGACGCCATTCTCACTGACGATCGCGCCGTTGTTGGAAATGTCCTTCGCCGCGTCCAGCTTGAGCTTGCCAAAACTGGTGAGCTGTTTGTTCACGAACACACTGCCGTCGGTACTGATATCCGTTTCTGTAGCGGAGTCCAGGGCACCGGCGTTCCCGCCGTAGACCAGATCCTCCCTTAGCCGCAGCTTCAACGTTTCGGCGGCCACAGTCCCGGCATTGTTATCGAGCTTGTCGAGTGTCATTGCCAGCATGCCGTCGACTTCCATCTCACCACTGTTCTTCAGCCATGCCGTTGTCATGTCGGCATTTCCCGCGGATATCCTGCTGCCCTCCAGATTCTCGAGACTGGACCGCCCCTGCAGGGTCAGCCCTCGCGAGACACTCAGCTCTGCGCCCCCCAGGTTCCTGATCCTGTCGGCAACTACCGTTGCGTCGCCCAGGCTCGCGATGGTGGCCAATTCGCCGTTATCAACGCTCTCCGCGGAGATCGCGAGGCGCTCTTCCGAACTTATCTCTGATCCTGCATCGGCATTGGTAACGCGCGTTGCTGAAACGGAAAGCGCGTTCACGCCCTTCACCACGCCACCGCCCCAATTGTCGAGCGAATCGACTTCGATCGCGAGGCGCTCTTTCGCATTCAGGATGCCACCAGCGTTCCTTAGTCCGTTGGCAACTACCAAGGCGGTACTGGCGTCGATCCGGCTTTCGCTGTTCGTCACGGACTGTGCATCGATCTCCAGGATGCCATCTGCAACGATCGTCCCGCCGGATTGATTGGCAAGCGATTTGATATTGCGCAGCGTGATCGTCTCCCCAGCAGACAACCCCGCGTTGTCATTGACCAGCTCATCCACGCTGTCCAGCGTCAGCGACACGGCCGCACTGATGGAACCCTTGTCCGCATTCCTGAGCTTCGCGACGTTCCGGATGTCAATCGTGTTGCCCTCGACAATTCCGCCCTTGTTCGATAGCGTGGCCGATTCCAGAGCCACCACGTTGCCAACGACTCCGCCTGCATTCCTGATGACATCCGCGCGCACGTTCACATCGTCGCCACCCACCACGCCATCGTTGCCGAAATCCGCCGTGCCCACCGATACTTTCCCTGATGCCTTGAGCAAGCCATCATTGCGGAACATCTCCGCGGCATCGATTTCAAGCGCGCCATCATCGGCAATCAAGGCGCCACCCTTGATCTCCGTACTTGCGGCGGTCAACTTGATATCGCCGGCCTTGACACCGAGCTCTGCGGTGGACGCCGCGCGCGCATCCGGAACAATGTTTCCCGCGGCATCGAGTACGTAATACCGCCCACCCTTCATGACTACGCTGGAGCCCGGGATCTCCTTGTGGTCGGCACCTACGCCGTACAAGGTACCTTCAATGCGGTATTGGCCAACATTGATGCGGATGGACGGTACCGTCACGTCATCGACTTGCGTACGCAACGCGTAGATCGAGGCGGCAGACTGGATCAGCGTCGTTGCATCGAAACTGATGGCGCCCGTTTCGCTCGTCAGGTCCGCGTTCACACCAATGGCATCGAGTGCCTGGATGGCGATATCCCTGTCGACATTCGTCTCACCATTCAATGCCACCGATTGACCGGCGGTGATGTGCATGTCGCCATGGCTTTCGAGCCTTGCATTCACGTCCACCGCCTGGCTGGCCTTGATGGCGATATCACCCTGGCTAAGCAGCCCGCGGTCTCCGGTCTCGGCGGCGCCATTCACTTTCACGTTTCGGCCATCGATACTGATGCGCCCCTTTGCGCTCTCGGCGACCCCGATCACGATGTCGCCATTGGCTGTCACGCTGACGTTGTTGTGCCCCAGCAGCACACCCTGGTGGCGTACGCCTGCACCGCTATCGGTAGCTACCAGTTCGACGCGCCCGCCATACATGGAACCCAGATGGCTGCCGTCAATAGCAAAGGGCTGCCCGGCCGTTACCCGATGGGCGACTGTGTGAGCACCGGTATCTACGTCATACTCAAGCTGGCCCGCGACCACCTTGATCCCGGCACCGCCGTTGATCTCGCCATTGATCTGCGCGGTGCGGCTGACGATGTCGAAATGTGAAAGGCCCTGCGTGGAGATGCCCGCACCTTCGATATCCACACTGCCCCGGTCCACGCCAAAACGCACGCTGCCATCCGGCATGCCCAGCACCTTGCCGGTAGACAGCGTCAGGCTGTTGGCATTGATGGTCGAAGCACCGTTGACCTGGATGCCGTTCGGATTGGCGATGATCAGATCCGCGCCGCCACCGAAGACCTCCATGGCACCATGAATGGCCGAGCGGCCGCCTCCGGTCACCTCACCGATGATCGCCCTGGCCTGGCTGGTCAGGTTGGCGTTGTTCATTGCAAATCCGCCAATTGCCGAGACCCCGTCCTTCATGCTGTTATTGAAGACGGCGCCTTCAGTTCCGACGTTGAGGCTCTGGAACCTGTTATGCGAAATGCCACGCTGGTTCGGGTCGACGATATTGACCAGCGGGGTTCCGTTAGCCGTGCGGCTGATCGTGGCACGCTGGACGGCGTTCTGGTCTGGAACCATCTCGGCGCCGGCAAGCGCGGGCATCCATGCGACGACTGCGGCGTAAAGCGGATTCACGCGCGGACGCAAGCCACCGGCATTCCGCGAACTGGCTGCCCTGCAGTGTGTCGTACGACGCCTGGCGTCAAGGTTCTTCGTACTCATGATGCATATTCCTGTTTGAACAAGGTCGATAGCGACGGGCGCCGCCTCAATAGCGGAGGTCCAGGCGGTAGTTGATGGCGTTCGCCAAGGTTTGGGATTGGCCTGGCACCACCAGTGGCCATCCAAAGCTCAGGGAACTGGTGAAATGCTTGCCGCTGAACCGCAGGCCAACGGCAGCACCCACGAGGTATTCCGGATCAGTGGCTTTCTTATTGCTGTTGACAAAGCCGACGTCGTAGCCGATGAATGGCGCGAGTTCGATCCCGCCAAGCAGGTTTGCGCGAAGCGGCAGCCGAACGGTGTTTGAAATCCATGCGCCGCTATCGCCGTAGAACGCCACGTCCTTGAAGCCGCGTACGGTGTATTCATCACCAATCGATAGCTGCGCGTCATTGATCATGCTGTTTTCGGAAAGCTGGAATCCGGCCCCGAGCTCGTATTGCAGATCGGCCTTGCCAACCTTGAACGGACGCGACCAGGTCACGGCGCCATTGACCTTGATGTAGTCGGTGTCGAATCGGGCCAGCTCCGGATCGTCGCGCCATGCCGCACCGAACCATGGCACGCCTGCGCTGATACTCAGGTCTCCGTAGGCCCACCCTCCGCCCACTGCACCGACGTGCGACAACCCCACGCCAAGCTCGGAGTAAGTCTTGCTGCTGATGCCCACCGCCGTGCCTTCGATACTGTTGGCGTTGTCGCGCACCCCCAGCTTCACGTATGCACTCGTCTTTCCGGCCGCATCCCGCTTCAGCAGACGCGATAGCCTGGCGTTGTAGCGTTGCGAACTCCCCTCGCTGAGGTAGCTGCCAAACCTGCCGCCTATCATTCGTTCATAGCGCGACCCGTACCAGGAACCATCGATGGCCCAGTTACCAATGGGTATGCTGTAGTTGATCGATCCGATCTGCTGGAGGTTGTCGGGCTTGATGAAGTCCTGCTGCGCGTAGTACGTCGTCAGCGTGTCATTGAGGCCGAGGAGGTTGTTGACACCAAGCGTCCCGGAGTATTGGTTCCAGCCATCCTCCCGGCGCCCGCTGTTGTTGATGCCAGCACCCAGGACCACCCGTTTCGGATCGCTGGTCACCACGTCCAGCGTCGATGTCCCGGCCTCCACATCCGGAACGATCCTGACAATGTCGTTGCCGCCGGCTTTCATCAGGTTCTCCACCGCCTGGTCGACGTCCCGCATGTTGAGCACCTTGCCCCTTGCAAAAGGCATTGCGCTGAACAACCGCAGGGAATCCCGGAATCCATCCGGAGCTTCGCCATTGATGGTCAAGTCCTTGATGGTTCCCCATTTGACATCGAGGGTCAGCATTCCTTTACCGAGCGAGCCCGGACGAACGGTAACGATAGTGGTAACGAAGCCCCGGTTCATGTAGTGGTTGGTCAACTCCCGGACAATGGCCATGATCTCCGTCGAGCCAATCGCCTTGCCGCGATACCTGGCCAGAATTGCCTCGACTTCCGGCGATGGATCGTCGTCACCGGTCAGCTCGATCTCCGTTACCGTGAACCTGGCTTCCTTCGGCGCCACGCTTGCGGCATCGTCCGTGGGCGCCGCGAGCCGCCGTTGCGCCTGTGCTTCATGCTCACGCTCACGCTCGATTTCGCGCTGGATGCGCGCTTGCTCGCGCTGGCGTTCCAGTTGGTCAAGATCCAGCCGCTGATCGCGCGCCGGTGCGGGCAACGTGCCGTTACGCGCCTGCGCCTGCGAAGGGAGCAGTGCCGCGCCGAGCGCAGCCGCCATCACGAGCCATAGACGATCAAGTTTGGGATTCTTCTTCATGAATTCTTTCCTGCTACTGAACATCGAGCGTGAATGCGACATACGCTTCCACGCTGCCGGCCGACACCGCGCCTCGATTCAGCCGGTAAATGCGCCCGCGGTAGTTCAGGGTTCGCGCTCCGTCGATCGTGCCGAGTGAGGTCGCGGTGCCAAGCCGCACACCTGTGGAACCCGTTGCACCGAGCAGTTGCACTGCCACGCCGCCGGCCGTTCCGTCGTTCTCGACCAGCCCCCGCGTGCCATAGCCGAAAGGGGCGGTGCCGTCGAAGGTAATGCTCACCGCCGAACGGTTCGGGCAGTTGAGCTGCAGCGAAAAGGGAACCGGGGTTGTGCCCGTTGCGGCTGCCACGTCCGCTGCGGTGTGCGATCCAAGATCCACCCGGACGTCCGATGTCACTGCGCAGGTATTGACGGCAATCGTGATGGGGCTCGCCAGCACGATGTTCAGTGCAACCACCGACGTCGCTGAGCGGGCTGGCGCCAACAGCGAAACGGTCGCCAGCGTGCCGGCGGGCAAGGTTCCAGCCGACATTCGTCCTGTCTGGACGAACTCGATGAGTACACTGGTTGCCGACACCGTGCAGTTTCCGCTTTGCGTGGCGGTACATCGCAAGGCATTCGGCCACCATGTCGTGGCTGGCCACCGAATGCGATAGCCAAGTCCTGGCACGCTTGTGCTGTAGACGTTGTTGACCGCTGTCGCTGCCGTTCCGGGCGCCATTGCCATGCGGAGTTCCGCATTGACGTTATTGCCGCATGTGTATTCAAGCTGCCCGACTGGCACAAGACGGGAAGCAAGCACGGTTCCGGACCCATCCGCGCTGCTGCCAGTTATCGAATCGACGCGGACTTCCGCGCGATGTGCCCGCCCGCTGTTGGAGGTAATCGAACAGGCCGCCGATGCAACCGGTACCGATGACAACCAGGCGATAGTCGCGGCAACCATCAGGAATGGAGTTCTGTAGTTCATGACCTTTCCTTGGGCGCGGGGAGCGCCGCCGCTTCTGCCAATCGATCGCAAGACACATCGCGAACTTGCAGGACGCCATCACGGCCGACCGATGACGAGGACGATGACTGCGCTTCATGGCGAGCCATGCAATGCTGCGCGGCGGATGGCCCCCATCTCGCGTGCAGGACAGCCGCGTTGACCAGGTTCGTGGCGAGCAAGTTGCCCCCGCTTCCGACGGTGCCGATCAGGCTGCCGTCCGAGGCGGTCACGCTGGCGCCGAACGGCACGAACCTCCCGCCATCCAGGCGAAGGCGCAGCACCGCAGATTCCGAACGCCTGGAATCGAACCTGACCTTGACCATGGCACCTGCCGTGGGGGCAGTGGCGATCCTGGTGCTCGCTACCGTAACGCCCACGTCGGAGCCCTTCAGGTCGAGTTCCAGGTTGTTCCACTGATAGGGGGTGACGTATGGCACCAGCGCCATTCCGTCCTTGCCGATATGGGTTCTCTGGTATGGGAGTACCCGTGCTCCGGCAGCGCCATCCGCCTGCACGAGCGCAATGGTGTCGCCGAGCTCGCCGGTGAAGTTGACACCCTCGCCGTGTACGACAACACCGCCGCTTACGTTTGCGCCAACGCTATTGCCGTCACCCGCATGGCCGTACGTCAGGTTTCCCTTCAGCGCTTCGCCGGCATATCCAAGCGTGGCGCCGAACGCCCTGGCACCGCCGCTTGCGGCATCGAACCAGGTGTCGTAGGAAGCTCTGCCGAGCTCGTCGACGTTGCCTGCAAGATTGCCGCGCAGGTCCGTGCGGTCCCTGTTGCGCGATGCCGTGAACCCCACCGTGGGTGTCGGGGTTCTGGCGGGCCTGCCCAGCGGCAGCGATGCCGACAGGAAGATGTTGTTCTCGCTGTTGCCAGCGGCATTGCGGGTTCGCCCCAGGCTGATGTTGTAGCGTGCACGCCCAAGACTGTTCGTGTAGCCCGCCTGATAGGACAGCGCACGACCATTGTCTTCCCAGCGGCGCCCGTAGGATCCGGTCAGGAAGAAGTTTCCCCATCGCTGCCCCAGTGATTGCGTGACATTGATGTCGAATCTGTCCCGCAGGCGCAGCGGCTCGACGGATGCGCGGCCAAGCCGTACTTCGCGCAGGCGCATGGCATCCATCAACGCGTAGTAGCCTGGGCTCGAGTACCGATAGCCCACCAGGCTGAAATAGGTGCCGGTCCTGGAGTAATGCTTGCCAAGGCTTGCCCGGACGCTGTATCCCGATTTGTCGCAATGGCGCGCGGTATCCACGCAAAGTGCGAACGACTGGGTCACGTCCATGCCGAGCGCGCCCAGCGGCGTATTGACGGCAAGGCCACCCATCGCTGCGGCATAGTAGGTAGATGCGGTCATCTGCGCACCACCGTAGACGGTGACGTCCTCAGTCAGGCCGTGCTGAACCGTTCCCTCCATCAGCAGCGGTGCGTTGTGAATCGCGTTGTCGCGAATCTGACCCAGCGTGAGGCTGTAGCTCGTGTAGTCGGCACGCAAGAGTTGGGCGATGCTGGCGTAAGGCACCACAAACCGCTGGACCTGCCCGTCGGACTCCGTGACGCTCACCTGGAGGTCGCCGCCGTAGCCTGTGGCGTAGAGGTCCTTGAACTCAAACCCGCCAGGGGGAACGTTCTGCTCGAAGAGAACATTGCCGCCCTGGCGAATGGTCACCACGGCATTGGATCGGGCCACGCCGCGAACAACTGGCGCGTATCCGCGCAACGATTCCGGAAGCATCCGGTCATCGGTTGCCAGGCTTACCCCGCGGACAGGCGTCGAGTCGAACAGCGTGCCGGTCGTATTCCAGTCGCCCAGGATGGCTTCGGCCTGCATGCGGGGCAAAGGCCGCTGGGCATAGGCCGATACGTTGCTCCATTTCGTCGGCCGGCCCGCACTGGATGTCAGCGCACCGTAGGTACGGAAGCGCCATTGGCCAACATTGAGCGCACCTTGCAGTCCGCCGTAGACATACTGCCCCGATGAGCCGCGCATGCCCAGGTTGTTCGTATAGCTGGCGTTGTAGCGAAATGCGGCGCCATCGATGCCGGGATCCAGTGCATCGGCTGGCACCTGGCCTCGCACCTTGTACAGCAGGAACGCCTGCGGAATCGTTACCGTCAGTGTCTGTTCACCGCCATCGTGTGCCACGCTGCCGCCATCGACCAACTGGTCCAGGAAGGCGCAGGCATGCTCCCCGACAGGTTGCCGCTGCTTTTCCGGGTCCAACCCCATGCGCACTACCCACACCGCGGCAAAGCACGCTTCGACGCGTCCGGTCTCCGGCCTGCGCCGGAACGTCACCGTCTGCACACCGTGCAACGTGTCGTTGACACGCAACTCCACGGGGTGATCGCCTTCGGTCACCGATTCATCGCGTTCGAACCGGGAAAGATCGACCGCCTGTCCAAACGCGCGCAAGAAGCCGCTTTCGAATTCGACGATGCCGGGCTGCGCGGATCCCGCCAACTGCGACTTCGCCGGGCTGCGCTGCTGCGTTGGTTCGCTGGCCTCCGGAATTTCCGTCGACATTCCAGGTACGGCGGCCAGAAGGGTGCTACCCAGGGCAATGGCGCGCAGCGAGAAGCGCAACGGCACGTCGAGCCATCGCAGATGCTTGTTGGTTCCCATCTCAGTCCCACGCGGTCAACGGAATGGACAGGGGAACAAATGCACCGAGGTCGGTGATGTAGTTGAGGTCGAGGCTCAGGGCTGCGCCTGTGCCTGCCGCCGCGTCCACGAAGCGGAATTCCTTGTCCGCCAGCGGCCCTGCCATGCCACCAGGCAACGCCGACTCGCCCTTGTCCTTGCCCTGCTTGAGTACCAGGCTGGCAAATGACACATGCAGAGGGCTGCCGTTGGAGCACGTGACCACGAGATCCGCGCCATCCCGGCGGACGCGCCATTTCAGGCTTTCCGCGGCCTCGCTCAAGTCGGCCTTCAGGCCCGCTGGCCGGTAGAACATCTTGAGGCGGGTGCGAAGGGCAATATTCAGATGATTCTCACCCTGCTTCCCTCCAACCCTGGCCGGTATCTCCAGAGCATTGAAATAGAAGACAGATTCGCGGTCCTTCGGCAGCGACGCGACCTCGGCCGATTTGAAGATCCGTACGACCTGCGACTTGCCACCGTTCAGTCGCGCCACGGGCGGCGTCAGGATGAACGGGACATCCTGCGCGCCGGCCTCGATAGTTCCTGTGCCGTTGCCCCCATCCTTATCGAGCCAGATCTGCGCCAGCACCGGCGTATCCGCCGTATTCGCAAGCCTGACGGACTGCTCCTTCTGGTCTCCTTCGAGCACGATACGTGTGCCGGCAACCTGGATTGCGGCATGCGACGGGCCCGCCGCGATGCCGAGGACGGCCAGCGCAGCACAAAAAACAGATTTCGCTTTCACTTCAGTTCCCTCGCGGGACGCAACAGACACGCGTGGCCGCAACCGTCCGCTGCCCCTGCACAGAGTCGCCGCCGGGCCGGGCCGACCACGGCGGAAGCGGACTCAGTTGTAAACAATGGAGTAGACGACGTCGGTACTGACGGTACCTGCCGTGGAAGCACCGCCCGTTGCAACGTACTGGGCCCAGTAGTCAAACCGTGCCGTGTTGTTCGCGACGGTGGCGGTCGCCGCAGGCGTATTGGCGAACAGGTTGATGGCAGCGCGGGCGCCGTTGCGCAAACCCACTTCGACGTTGCCGGCGCGGCCGGTACCGGTGGTGTTTATCAGATTGCCCGTGGCGGCATTGATGTTCGCGCTCTGGGCGGGTTCGAAACTCACGCGAGCAACCGCGCCATTGGTGCAGTTGTTTCCAGACAGGCGGATATGGAAAGGGGTATCGCCTGCCCGTTCGCCGGCAGCCGCCAGTGCCGTCACGCTGACGCGCGGCATACCGACGGTGAAGTTCCCTCCGGTGCCTGCGGTAACGGTGGCGCCGCCGCCCTGCACGACGCAGGTGGTGCTGGCAATGCTTCCGGTAAACGTGATCTGGCCATCGTCGGCGAAGGAGAGTGAGCTGGCACCCAATGCACACATCAGCACGAGGCATCGAAACGGCATTCCGCGGGTTCGCAAAGAATTAATAATCGATCTGTCCATAATATTTGCCGGAGTGAATTTGAATACCGATCAGAATCTGTCGGCATATGAATTAGAGCCCGACGTTTCTGATCCATAAATCGGAAAACACTCAAATTTTGGCAACAAGCTGGCTTGATACCCGAGTACTGATGACACAAAATCGCAAATCCTGCGTCAAATCTCTAGCATTTATCTCAAGAATCAAATGCGCAATTCATGCATCACACCAATCAAATTGCGATAATCCGTTATATGGTTCTGCAACAATCCTGTAATCGGGATTCCAGAAAAGGCACCCTTCCTTTTCCGAGGCATCTCATTCCGGATTGCATTGAATGGACGGAGGGGGAGCGTGCCCCCTGTCTGTCCGCGCGCCGCGCGTGACGCCACCCGGTGTCGGCAAAGTGCTACATTGCCGCGTTGGCAGAGATCCGTACCCACGGCACCACCCTGCGTTCTCACCTTGTTCCGATGTCTGACGTCAACTCCATGTCATGCCGGGCCGCCCGGTTGCGCAGCGGCCCATTGCGCGGGCTGATCCTTTTCAGCCTGATGTGGCTCGGCCTGTCGTGCTGGTCACCCGCGCACGCCCAATGCGCGAGCCAGGGTGCCAACGGCGCCAACGCCGGCAACCGGCCACGTATCGGGCTGGTGCTTTCCGGTGGGGGGGCGCGTGGTTACGCCCACATCGGCGTGCTCAAGGC
This sequence comes from uncultured Cupriavidus sp., assembly GCA_963543405.1. GTDB lineage: Bacteria > Pseudomonadota > Gammaproteobacteria > Burkholderiales > Burkholderiaceae > Cupriavidus. Next base: position 47,279 of record CAUUBQ010000006.1, on the reverse strand, counting down.
GCTGGAACGAATGCATGTGCCGGTGGACTGCATCGCGGCCACCAGCATGGGCGCGGTGGTCGGCGGGCTGTACGCCAGCGGCATCGGCGCAGACGAGCTCGATGCGCGGCTGTCCCGGGTCAATCTCGGTGATATCGTGTTCGACCGCAACGAACGCGCTCAACTGCCGCAAACGCTACGCGAGGACAGCTTCCAGTATCCGATCGGGATTTCCGCCGGCCTCGGCAAGGATGGAGTCAAGCTGCCCGTGGGCCTGGTCCAGGGCAACAAGCTGCTGACGCTGTTGCAGGACTGGACGGCGGCATGGCCCGGCGATATCGATTTCGGCACGCTACCGGTGCCGTTCCGCACGATTGCGACCGACCTGGGCACGGGTGCGCCGGTGGTGCTGCGCCAAGGCTCGCTACCGCGCGCGATCCGTGCCAGCGCCGCGGTCCCGGGCCTGTTCGCGCCGTTCAGGATTGACGGCCACACGCTCGTGGATGGCGGCCTGGTCAGCAACCTGCCGGTGCAGATGGTGCGCGACATGGGTGCCGACATCGTGATCGCGGTCAATGTGGCATCGCCGCTCGACGATCCGGCGAAGCTGGACTCGCCCGCGGCGGTCACGCAGCAGATGGTGACCATCCTGACCAACCAGAATGTCGCCACGCAGAAGGCACTGCTAGGGCCGCGCGACGTGCTGATCGAACCCGATCTCGGCACGTTGTCCTTCACCGATTTCTCGCATGCGCATGACAGCGTGCAGTACGGCGATGCGGCCACGGAAGCCATCGCCACGAAGCTCGCCGCACTGGCATTGCCGGGCCCGGCATGGGACCAGTACCTCGCCGCACGCGCCGCGCATGGCGCCGTGGCCGAGCCGAGGCGTATCGATGCGATCGAAGTGCATACGTCCGGCCGTATCCCCGCATCGTACGTGCGGCAATACCTGCGCGCGCGCGAGGGTGATCGCTACGACACCGCCGCCGTCAACCACGACCTGGCCCAGCTTTCGACGTCCGGTGATTTCGAGAGCGTGACGCAGGAAATGGTGACCGAGAACGGACGTTCGGTGCTCAAGGTCGATGCCCAGGAAAAGTCCTGGGGGCCACAATTCCTGCTGTTCGGCTTTGGCCTGTCGACCACGTTCGATGGCAAGGGCGCGTTCAACCTGCAGCTCGGCCACCGCTACCCGTGGCTGACACAAGGCGGACTGGAATGGCGCAACGACATTGTGCTGGGCAGCAACCAGGCCAAATGGCATACCGAATTGCGCCAGCCGGTATTCGACCGGCTGGGTTTCTACATCGCCCCGTATGCCGAGTATGGACGCAAGCACGTCGACATCTACTCCGACAATGGCGACACCCGCAACGCCACGCCGCTCACTGCCGTGCGTGTGGATACGGCGATGGCGGGCCTGGACCTGGGTATGCCGATCGGGCGCCTGGGCGAGTTCCGCGTGGGTGCAAACTACCAGCAGGTGCGCTACCGCTCGGACTACCTGCTGCTCGGTACGCCCGGGGGCAGGTTCAGCGCCTCGGTGCGCCAGCCCACCATCCGCGCGCAGCTGACCATCGACCAGCTCGACGACCCGCTCTTTCCACGCAAGGGTTACTACCTGTTCGCGGTGAACCAGTTGTCATTCGGCGGCGCCAACAACAGCTTCGACGATGCGCACGCCAAGGCCTTGTGGGCCGGCAGCTACGGACGCCATACGCTGAATCTTGCGGCCGAAGGCGCCATGACCTACAACGATCACCGGTCCAGCAACAGCGTCAGCGGCGGCCTCGGCTTCACGCTGGGCGGTTTCCAGCGCCTGTCAGCCTATGCGCCGGACCAGTTCTCGGGCAACTACCTGCTCTATGGGCGACTGACGTACCTGAATGACCTGCGCGAATTCGTGCTGCCGGGCCTGCGCACCACGGTCTTCGGCACCAGCCTTGAAGTGGGCGACGTGTGGCTGCGGCGCAGGAATTTCGGCAGCGGCCCCTACAAGTCGAGCGCCAGCGTCTTTATCGGGGGCAACAGTGTGATCGGGCCACTGTACTTTGGCTTCGCGGCGGCGCCGGCCGGCGTGTGGAATATCTACCTGCAGCTGGGCCGCGTGTTCTGACGCACTAGCCGGCCAGCGCTTCGGCGCTGGTCACCGCCATCGCGGAGCGATACTCGACCGCCCCGATGCGGCCATTGCGCAGGATCAGCGTTTGCGTGCCATGTCCCTGCATTGGCGTGCCGTCGAGCAGATAGGACACTGTTATGTCGACTTCCACGGTCTGGCCGTCGACCCTCGGTGCGCCTACCACCTCGATGCGGATCGTGTCGCCCGCCAGTTCCGCGAGCCGCTGGAACAGTCCGATCACCGCATCGCGGCTGGCATAGTCGCCGGCTAGCGGATGATCGCCTACGTGGCGCCAGACGATGGCCGGATCCAGTTGCGGATAGATGGCCTCGAAATGACGGGTGGTCAGCGCGGTCAGGTATTCGCGGACCAGCCCGTCGACGGCTTCGGCCGACATCGGCACTTCCACCGCGCGCCGCGCGCGCATGCGGCCCGCCGAGGCATCGAGCCCGAGGAAATCAAGCACGTTGGCGATGACCTGTTCGCGGTCGTTGTCGACACAGATCATGTGATAGCTGTTTTCCAGGACCACCGCCCGCACCTGGGGCACGTTTGCCTGCAGGAATTCCGCCGAGCGCAGCGAGGTAAGCTCGTCCTCGCGCGCGTGGACCACCAGGGTAGGACATGCCACGCGGCGCGCGCCGTCCAGCACCCAGCGCCGCAGGCGGTCCACCTGGCGAATGCAGGTCAGCGGCACCCAGCGATAGTGGAAGTTGTCGCCCCGGTCGAACTTGGCCTTGACGATCGCGCGCACCAGATCGTTCTTGATGCCGAACGGCTCGTTCTCCTCGACCTTGATTCGCGCGGGCAGCATCGGCAGGTGATAGACGGCATGGCGCAGCCAACGGTAAGGTGGCGTGGACCAGCCATCGATATAGACCGGCGCGGACAGCGCCACGAGCTGGCCCTTGCGATGCTGGCGACGGTCGCAAAGCGCGATCGCCAGCAAGGCACCCATGCACATGCCAATCACGTGGAAGGTTTCGTACCGGTCCACCAGTGCGTCATATGCCTCGGTCACCGCGTCCATCCACTGCTCGGCCCGCACCGGCAGCAGGTCTTCCGGCGTGCCACCATGGCCCGGCAGCGTGACCGCGTGTGTTTCCACGCCCGCACGCCGCAACACCTTGTGCATTGGCCCAAGGTCGTACTGGGTACCACCCAGCCCGTGAATCAGCAGGGCTCCCGTGTGCGGAGCCTGTACCGTTGTCATGCCGCGCGCCGCCCCTCGGTATCGTGACTGGCCACGATGCGCCACGCGCCGGCGATCAGCGCCACCGAATCGTCGCCATCGAGCAGCGGACCGCTCATGTCGACCACGGTCGTGGTCGTGCCGACCGGCAGCAGCAGCCGGAACGTCAGGTCGCCACGCGCTTCGCCATCGCTTTCGCGCAACCAGCGGCGCCGCACCTCGGCGCGGTCGTCCGGATGCACGCAGGCCAGCACATCGTCCAGCGTCGAGAACGCGGTCCCGGACACCCCAAACGCGTGTTCGACACTGCCGCTCCAGCGCAGTCGGCCACTATGCGGATCGAGGTTGTAGACCAGTTGCCCGCTGGCCGCCAGCGCCAGTTCCACGTCGTTCTGCCGCGTCGCGGCCTGCTCGTGCAACTGTTCGCGCGCGGTGCGCAGCGTGCTGATCAGCAACGTCAGCAACGCGGCCACGGCCAGGTAGAGCTGCGCCACCAGCAGCGAATAGCCGTGATACACGGCCGTATCGGCAAACGGACCATCGCCCTGGGAGGTATTGACCAGCACCAGCGCCGACAGCAGCGCCACCGCCACCGAGCCGCCGCGCCCGCCCAGCAGCAACGCCACGATGGCCACGAAGAACAGCGGAATGTAGGTCAGCGCATAGGCCACGCCCAGCGACAGCTGTACCACTCGCGTACCATCGAACACTGCCGCGGCGGTCACCAGCACGGCCAGCAGCGCGGCAATGCCAGCCACGAACTCGCCGCTGCGCCGGCCGCCGGAGCGTGCCGCGCTGAAGCGCGCCCATCCCGCGAATACCGGCGTGACAATCAGCACACCCACGAAATCGGCGGCGGCCCATACCTTGGCCGTGGCCCAGAACGGTACGTCCAGGAACAGCCAGAACCAGCCCGCGCCGAACATCGCGCCACCGACGCTACTGACCACGGCGGCCAGCAGCAGCCCGCGCAGGAAGGCCAGGCCTTCGAGCGAGAAGCGCATCATGTGGACCAGCGCCACGGCTACCGCCGCAAAACCGATCTCGTCGAGCGAGAACAGCAGCATGCGGAACGCATCGCGCCCCTCCACCACCCCGAGCAGCATCTGGGCAGCCAGGAAGGCCAGGCCGAGCCCCACCCAGCGACGGGCGGGCGCCAGCATGAACGCGGCCACGGTCACGCCGGCCGGCAGCCAGATATAGCCGGTGGCGGCAAACGGGCCGTTGATCTTGTGCGACGCAAAGCCGAAGACGAAATACAGGATCGCCCACAACGGCAACGTGACGAGCCGGTTCGATAGATTCACAGTCTCGATTCCTGGTACGAAGGGCGGCACAGTCCAGCCGCCCCCAATGAACGGGGAACGGCGCCAGGCAGTTGACCGGCGCCGCTACAAATAAGGCGAAAACAGCACAACTAGTTCAGGCCGCTGCTGTCCACATAGCCAAGCGCCTCGCGTACGGCGCGCCGGGCCTTGAGTACATAGCAGACCTGGCGCTCGCGGATCACCAGCGCCAGTACCTCGGCCTGGGCCATCTCCTGAAAATGGTGGGTGGCGCGTCGCAGGGTCAGGCCGGCCAGCTCGGCCAGTGCCACCGCCGGTAGACCATCGTCACCGGCTTCAAGCAGCGCGCGGCAAATGGCCGCACGCACCGGCACCGTCAGCAGTGCAAGGGTCAGGGCGCTTTCCTGGGTCTCCATCTTGTTCTCCCTCGTCGAAATTGGCCGCAAGCCTGATGATGCCCGAACACGCCACATCGTACGCCTGAAATGAACAGACATAAGACGGTCGTATCGCACATACCCTGCGCGATCTATCCTTGCCGAGTCAAGCGATGGATTACATGCCCATGCCCGCTTCTTTCCTGCCCCTCCGCGAGTCCAACCGCCGGCTAGGCAACAGTAATGGTTCCACCCATGGTCTCGTGCCCCGAACCGCAAAAGATGTCGCACAGGAAGCCGTAGCTGCCACGCCGCTTCGGCGCGGTCAAATGTACCTGTACCGCATTGCCCGGCGGCAGGTCGGCACGCACGTTGAAATCTGGCGCCGAGAATCCCATGATCACGTCCTCGGCGGTAATCGACAGCACCACGCTTTCTCCGGGTTTCAACGCCAGCCGATCCGGTATGAAGACGAAGCGACGCGCGCGCATCGCGATCACGCGCGGTGCGGCGGCATCGCCCTGCCGTACCACGGGCAACATGGCGGCCGCCAGCATCAGGCCCAGCATCGTGCGACGGTTCAAGGTCTGCGTCATGATCAGGCCCTCTTGACGACCGGTTGCTCGGCCAACCGGAACGCGGCGTTTCCAGTCGCCGCGGTTGCGGTTACCTCCCGCCATCCAAGTCCCTGATACGGATGCCCGGCATCCCACGGCACCGGCAGCCTGCGCGGTTGCGAGCCCGGCGGCGGCAACGGAAACATCAGCGAACGCGCGGCATGGTGCGCGATGTGGCCGGTCATGCGATGGTGCTCCTGGTGAATATGGCCGTAGAACACGGTCACATTGCGATACGGCATCAGGATGTCGATCACCTTCGCACCGTCGCGCGTGGCCCAATCCCATTGCGGATAGAGGTCGAACAGCGGCCGGTGCGTGAACATGACGATGCGTGCGTCACGCGATTGCTTCGACAGGTCTTCGGCCAGCCACGCCAGTTGGGCCTCCCCTACCTGTCCGGCCGGATCGGAGACATTGTCGAGGACGATCGCATGCAAGCCCTTGTGATCGAACGTGTAGTGCGTCGGGCCGAAGATCTCGCGGTAGGCTTCGCCATTGTCCAGACTGGCGTCATGCTCGCCCGGCATCAGGTGCACGGCACCGGCACGCAGCGGCGCGATGATGTCGCGGAACTCGCGCATGCGACGGCGGCGCTCGCCCGCATCATCGGTGGTGTGGGTCAGGTCACCCGTGAACATCACGAAATCGGGCGGCTGCGCCAGCGCGTTGACCGCCGCCACCGCCTTGGGCAAGGTACCGCGCGCATCGGGATTGGGCGGCCCCTCGAACCCCCAATGCGCGTCGGAAAGCTGCACGAACAAGAAGTCTTCATCGCGCTGCGCGGCCCAGCCCGGCAATGCCGACGCAAAGACGGCACCACCAGCCGCGCCCGCGAGGCGCAGGATATCGCGCCGGTTCCAGTTTCCGTTCATGATCTTCTCCATTTCGGGATTGGTGCGTGTCATACCGGTTGGGGGGCGGAATTATTCCCACGTGGGAGAACCCCATTGGCGGCGCACGCGTGCGGGAATAGAATCGGCCCAGCGCCGGTAATACGGGGAGACGCCACATGCCGCTGTGCCAGCCTGACCAGCCATCGAGGGACTGACTTGGACGCCGCCAACTCGCGCCGCCGTTTTGAGACCCTGGTGCTGCCGCATCTGGATGCCGCCTACAACCTGGCGCGCTGGCTTTGCGGCAATGCCGGCGATGCCGACGATGTGGTGCAGGAAGCGTTCCTGCGCGCTTTCAGGTTATTTGGCGGCTTTCGAGGCGAACAGGCCCGGCCGTGGCTGCTGGCTATCGTGCGTAACACCTGGTTCAACACCTGGCAGAAGCGCAAGACCGCCGCCGAAACCGGTTACGACGAATCCGTTCTCGACACTGACCTGCCGGACTGGCATGGCGCGCCCGGTGATCCGGAACAATGGCTGTTGCGTGAGGAAGATGTGAGGCTGGTACATGCCGCGCTGGAACAGCTACCGGTGGCTTTTCGCGAGGTACTGGTGCTACGCGAACTCGAGGAACTGCACTATCGCGATATTGCGCGCGTGGCAGACATTCCCGTGGGCACGGTGATGTCGCGACTGGCACGCGGGCGGCGCATGCTGGCCGCGACCGTGGTGGCGCTGCGCAATGGCACGCCACCGGAGACGACGCAGACATCGCCTGCTTCGTCCGAACCGGCCCAACCTGCAGGAGATCCACGCCATGGATTGCAATGAAGCCCGCCACCTGCTGCAGGCCACCGCCGACGGCGAAGTCGGCGCGTCAGACAGCGTGCGGCTCGAACGGCATCTGGAAGATTGCGACGGATGCGTCGATACCCTGCGTAACCTGCAGGGACTGCGCGCCGCCACACGGCACGGTGCCCAGTATCATCGCGCCCCGGCGGCATTGCGTGCACGCATCCTGGATGCGCTGCCTGGCGCGGTCGACGCCGTACCGGATGATGCGGCACAGGATGACAGTACAGGCTGGCGTCGCTGGTTCACGTGGTCACCCGCCGCCAATGCGGTCTTGGCCGGAATCACGGCTGGCGCCGTCGGCCTGAGCGTGTTCACCTATACCAACCAGCCATCGCCCGGCGACCTGACGGCCAATGCCATCGTGGCCAGCCACGTGCGCGGACTGATTTCGAATCACTCGATCGATGTCGTTTCCACCGACCAGCACACGGTCAAGCCGTGGTTCAACGGCCGTATCGACTATGCCCCGGACGTGCGCGACCTGGCATCGGCAGGTTTTCCGCTGGTGGGAGGCCGGGTCGACTATATCGATGGCCAGCGCGTCGCGGTATTGGTCTATCGGCGCAACCAGCATCCGGTCGATGTGTTCGTAATGCCCGGCAACGGCCAAAGCGGTATCGCGGAACGCGAGCGACAGGGATATCAGCTTGAAACGTGGACAGCCGGCGACATGCGCTACTGGGCCGTTACCGATGCATCGGCCGGCGATCTGCGCAAGTTCGTGCAGGCATGGAGGAATGCGGAGGACACTGCCGGGCGGTGAAGTCTCGATGACCGCCCGGCAGCATCCCCACTACGCCATTACACCATTACACCATTACGCCATGACGAACGGCAGCTGCCGCTGGCGCTTGCCCGTGAGACGGAATAGCGCATTGGCTACGGCCGGGGCAATCGCCGGCGTGCCCGGTTCCCCGAGGCCGGTCGGGTTGTCGTTCGACGGCACGAAGAACACATCCACCACCGGCGCGTCAGGCATGCGCGGCGGCGGATAGTCGGGGAAGTTGCTGTTCTTGACCACGCCGTTCTCGATCTCGATGGCAAACCCCGGCCTGGTCATCGACAATCCGAACACGCAGCCGCCCTGGATCTGCGCTTCCGCGCTCAACGGATTGACCACACGGTTCGCATGCACGCCCGCGGTCACGCGATGTACGCGTGGCTCACCCTTGACCACCGACACGTCGACCACGTACGCAACCACCGAGCCGAACGATTCATGCACCGCCACACCCCATGCATGGCCCTTCGGCAGTTTCTTCTTGCCATAGCCTGACTTGTCGACGGCGAGCTGCAACGCGGCGCGATGCCGCGCATGTGCTTTCTCGTCGAGCCGGGCCATGCGCCAGGCCACCGGATCCTGCTTCGCGGCCGCGGCCATTTCGTCAGCCAGCGTTTCCTTGACGAAGGCGGTGTGCGTATTGCCCACCGAACGCCACCACAGCACCGGCACATCCACCTTCGGATGATGCACATGCAGTTGCAACGGCAGCGCGTAGTCGTTCTCGAGGATGCCTTCGGTCATCGTTGCATCGACGCCGTTCTTGACCATCATCGGCTCGAACGGCGTGCCGGTGATGATCGACTGGCCGACGATGGTATGTTGCCAGCCCACGACCTTGCCCTGCGCATCCACACCGATGCGGGCGCGATGCACGTGCAGCGGACGATAGTAGCCGCCCTTGATGTCGTCCTCGCGGCTCCACATCACCTTGAGCGGTTCGGTATGTCCGTTCGACACCCAGGCACGCAACACGTTGGCCGATTCCACCAGGTAGTCCGAGGTCGGCACCGCACGGCGGCCGAAACCGCCACCGGCCATCATCGTGTTCAGCGCCACCTTTTCGGGGGCCAGTTGCAGCGTACGTGCAATGGCACCCTGGTCGACGGTCTGGAACTGCGAGCCCACCCACACCTTCACCGCGGTTACCTTGTTGCCTGCCACCTCGGGCTGCATCGTACAGTTGAGCGGTTCCATTGGCGCATGGGCCAGGTACGGCACGCGATATTCGGCGTCGATCACCTTGGCCGCGCCAGACAGCGCGGTATCGATATTGCCGCCTTCCAGCGCCTTGGCCACCGTGCCGGGCTGCGTGGCAAGCTTGCTGAACTGCTCGAACAATGCTGCCGTGCTGGCCGTGGAACCGGTATCCTCCCAGACGATCTCCAACGCGTCGCGTGCGGTTTTGGCAGGCCAGTAGCCGTCGGCGACCACCGCCACACCGGTGCCGCCACGATCCACATTGACCAGCATCACATCGGCCACGCCCTTGATCTTGCGCGCCTTGTCGGCGTTGAACGACTTGACCTTGCCACCAAAACGCGGCGGATGCGCAACCACGGCGACCATCATGTCCTTGATGCGGACATCCATGCCGAACACTGCGTCGCCGTGTAGCTTCGATGCGGCGTCGAGGCGCGGAGTTGGCTTGCCGACGATGCGGAACTGGGCCGGATCCTTCAGCGTGACCTGTGCCGGCACCGGCAGGCCCATCGCAGCCTCTGCCAGTTCACCATAGGTGGCACGGTTGGTGCCCGATGTCACCACCCCGAGAGACGTGGTGCAACTGGCCGGATCCACCTTCCATTTTTGCGCGGCCGCGCTGACCAGCATGGCCCGCGCCCGCGCACCGAGCTCGCGATATTGCTCGAACGAGTGATTGAGCGCGGTGGAACCGCCAGTCATCTGGATGCCGAACATCGGGTCCTTGTAGGCATCGCCGGCCGGGGCCAGCACCGCGCGTACATTGTTCCAGTCGACGTCGAGTTCCTCTGCCAAGGCCATGGGCAACGCCGTATGCACGCCCTGCCCGAACTCGAGCCGATTCACGGCGATGGTCACCGTGTTGTCCGGCGCGATCATCAGGAATGCCTGTGGCGGCGTCACCGCCTTGGCCGCACCTTGCGCCAGCGCGCTTTCCGATACGCCAGCCATGCCGGCAATGCCGAGCGCGAAACCGCCCCCCGCCAGGCCGGACAGCTTCAGGAAACTGCGTCGCGACAACGCGGCCGGCACGTCCGGCTGCGTTGTGTGTGCACCACTACCACCCGCAAGGGCTTCTATGCCTCGAATACGCATGGCGGTCCCCTCAGGCAATGGCACGCGCGGCATCCTTGATGGCCGCGCGGATGCGTTGATAGGTGCCACAGCGGCAAACATTGCCGGCCATGGCCTGGTCGATGTCGGCATCGGTGGGCCGCGGCTTGCTGCGCAGCAGACCCACGGCGCTCATCACCTGGCCATTCTGGCAATAGCCGCACTGCGCCACATCGTGCTTGAGCCAGGCCGCCAGCACGGCGCGGCCGACCTTGTCGTCGCCCATGCTTTCAATCGTGCTGATCTTGCTGCCGGCCGTGGCCGAAATCGGCATGACGCAACTGCGCGTGGCCTGCCCGTTGATATGGACCGTGCATGCACCGCACGACGCCATGCCGCATCCGAACTTGGTACCGGTCATGCCGAGGTTGTCGCGCAGGGCCCACAGCAGTGGCGTGGACGGATCGGCGTCCACCTCCACGGTCTTGCCGTTGAGGGTGAGGGTAGTCATTTTGTGGGGAACTCCTTGGGTGCTTGGCCCAGACGGTTATTCGCTGACCGCCGGGCTTTCAGCAACAAGGATCCCTGGCTAACCGGCGGACCCGAGGAGCATAGTGCAAATAGGAAATCTCTGCGCAGCGCTGCTCACATTATGTTTTTCGCACCATGAGCGGGATTATTGAGAAGTGAGGAACAGATATAAGGCATTGAGGTCGGTATCGTTCATTTTCTCGAAAGCCCCGAAAGGCATCACGCGACTGACATCGGTCCCGTCAGGACGCTTGCCGCTGCGCATCATGGCCACGAACTGGCCAGCCTGTGCATAGGTCTTCATGGCACCGCCCGGCTGCAGGTTCGCGGCGGGCGGCCAGTCAGGCGGCGCGCCGGGAATATTGCCGCCGCGCAGATTGGCGCCATGGCAGCCCTTGCAGGAATTGGCCACATAGGCGCCATATTGCGCGTTCACTGCGGCGGCAATGGCCGGCGACGGCGGCAGGCTATGGTCGATTTTCTCCGCCGCATCCTTGATCACGCCCGCGCCATACAGGCCCTGGATAAACCACGGCAGATGAATCTCGCCCGGTTTGCCGTCGCCTGGGGGCAGGCTGCGGACATATGCCACCAGCGCGGCGAAGTCATCGTTGGACAGCCGGTTGTAGTCCTCGCTCGGCATCACCATCAGCGGCCGGCCGGACGGCGCCACGCCATGCCGGATGGCGCGGTCCCAATCCTGCGGCTGGTATTTGTCGATCGCTGGATTGGCTCGCGTCAGGTCCGGAGCGCGCACGCGAAAGCCATTGGCCTCGTCAAAGACCTGCTTGCCAAGACCCTTGGCACCGTGGCAATCCATGCAGCCGCGCGATTCATACAGATACTTGCCGTGGGCGATGGCCGCGGCGTCGGTCGGGAACGCCACCGGCTGGACCGCAACATCGATCTTGCGTACCAGCTTGCGCCCGCCCCACCAGTACGTACTGCCCACCGCCAGCACCACGAAAACCGTGAAGGCCACCAGGGCCGAGCTGGCAATGCGGAAGAATCGCTTGACGTCCATGGGTATCCCCTGAGCAGCCATCGGTTGCGCCGGGCAGCTTGCCTTGGCGCACGCTTCGCGTTCCGTGCGCGAAAGTACAGACGAGCCTCGCCATACCAAAATTCGGCGCGATGCGCCAGCCCCAACAAAGCGTAGCAGTTGCCCCTAACTTCGCTGTGAGATTCCGCCTGGCGCGACTAAAGTGCCACCTACGCTGGGCACAATGCGACTATTGCACCCGTACCGGCATAGTTTTCGGCGCGCGCCGCGCGCCACGGATCCCGATAGAGATGACGCCTGAGACGGCCGCGCCCCCTTCGAACCTACCGCCGCTGGCTGGCACCGGCAACTGGCGCCCGCTGCTGCTGGCGGCCCTCGGCTATTTCGCGCTGGCCTCGGTCGGCCTGTGGCTGGCGCGCATCCCCGGCCATGCCGCCGCCGTATGGCTGGCCAATGCGTTCGGCCTGGGGCTGCTGCTACACCGGCCAAGGCGCGAGTCTCCGCCACTGCTCGGGGCCATGCTGGTTGGCAATATCGCCGCCGACCTGCTGGCCGGCCACCCGCCCGCTTCGGCACTGCTGCTGTCAGGCGCCAACCTGATCGAACTGCTCGGGTCAGCCTGGCTGGTACGGATCATGGCCGGGCACCCGGTGCTGAGCCGCAGCGGCCCGTTGGCCACCTTTGCGCTGACGCTGGGTATTGCATCAGCGGTAGGCCCGGCATTGAGCGGGCTGATAGGTGCCACGGTAATCTCGGCCACGTTTGGCACCGCGTTCCCGAAGGTCTGGTGGAACTGGTGGAACGCCGGCGCCATCGGCACCGTGATGCTGTTGCCATTGATGGTGTCGATGTCGCGAGAGCGCGCGCGGGCCAGTTGTCAGCGCCCGATGCTGCTGCGCCTGACCGGGCTTTTCGTGGTTTGCGTGGCGATTGGTGCCGGCGCGATACGGGCCGGGCATGATCCATTCGTGGTGATGTCGCTGCCGCTGGTAATCGTGGCGCTGGCCAGCAACCCGTTCGCAACCGCGCTGCTCACGCTGTTGTCGGCGGTTGCAGCCGAATGCTTCGCGCTGCTGGCCGGCATGGAGTTCCTGGCATCACGCTCGGTGCCGCTGTCGGGCGCGCTGATCCTGGTGTTTCCGATCTGCATCGCCTTCATGACCGAGCAGAACCGCAAGGGTCGTCTCGAACTGCGCAGCAGCGAGCGGCGCTTCAGGCAGGCCCTTGAACACTCGGCCATCGGTATGGCGCTGGTGGGCCTGGACGGCCGCTGGCAGATGGTCAACCACGCGATGATCGACCTGCTTGGCTATAGCGCCGATGAACTGCGCGACCTGCCGTTCCAGTTGATGACACACCCCGACGACCTCGCCGCAGACCTGCGCCAGCTCGAAAGGTTGCTGGCCGGCGAGATCGACTCGTACCGGCTGGAAAAGCGCTACCGCCACAAGGACGGCCATTACCTGTGGACACTGCTGGCCGTGTCGCTGGTGCGGGACGACCATAACGGACGTCCCGATCATTTCATCTCGCAGGTCGAGGATATCCACACCCGCAAGCTGGCACAGGAGCAGTTGCAGCAACTGACGCGCCGCACGCAACTGGCCGTGGAAGCCGGCGGCGTGGGCATCTGGGAATGGGATTTCACGCAGGCCTCGATCACGTGGGACGCGCGCATGCATGCGCTGCACGGCACGGCACCGGAACTGGGACCGCCAACGCTGGCGCAGTGGATCGCGATGGTCCACCCGGAAGATGTCAGCCGTGTCAGCACCGAGATGCGCCAGGCCATCCGTGGCGTAAGCCGCTTCGATACCGAATATCGGGTGGTGCGACCGACCGGGGAAATCCGCCATGTGCGGGCGATGGCCACCACGTCGCGCCATGAGGACGACACCACGCGCGCGCTGGTGGGTACCAACTGGGACATCACCGAGCAGCGCAGCCTGACCCGCGCGCTGTTCGAGGAAAAGGAACGGCTGCATATCACGCTACGCTCGATCGGCGATGCGGTGATCTGCACCGACCGCGTGATGCGCGTCACGTTCATGAACCCGATTGCCGAGCAACTGACCGGCTGGAGCATGGACGCTGCCATGGGCCAGCCGCTCGAACAGGTATTCCGCATCGTCGACGAAGACACTGACCTGGTGATTCCAAGTCCGGTCGAGCAATGCCTGGAAACGCTGCGTCCGGCCTACCTGCAGGAGGGCGCGGTGCTGCAAAGCCTGACCGGCGAACGCCATGACGTGCAGGATTCCGCGGCGCCGGTGCTGGCCAACGATGGCAGCGTGCTGGGTGCCGTGCTGGTATTCCAGGACATCACCACGTCGCGCGCGCTGCAGCGTGAACTGGCCCACTCGGCCACGCACGACGCGCTGACCGGCCTGCCCAATCGCGCCTGGTTCGAGAAACGGCTGCGCGAAGCGTGCGAGCACGCCCGCCTGCACGGGCACCGTACCGCGCTCTGCTTTATCGACCTGGACCGCTTCAAGATCGTCAACGACACGGCCGGCCACGGCGCGGGCGACGTACTGCTGCGCGAGCTTGGCTACGTGATCCGCCATCAGGTACGGCCCGACGACCTGCTGGCGCGCCTGGGGGGCGACGAATTCGCGCTGCTGCTCAAGGACTGCACCATCGAGCATGCCGAACAGGTTTGCCAGAAGGTCATCGATGCCGTGCGCGAGCGCCGCTTCCCATGGAATGGCCGCGTCTACGATGTCGGGGCCAGCATCGGCATCGCGGCCATCGACAGCGATGTGCCGCCCGTCAGCGAACTGATGAGCCGCGCCGACGTGGCGTGCTATGCGGCCAAGGCCGCCGGGCGCAACCGCGTGTCGGTCTATCGTCGCGATGAAAGCGACGCGCGGCGCCATCACCGCGAACTCGAGGTTGCGGCGGGTATCCATTCGGCGCTCGAAGCCAACCGCTTCCGCCTGTATGCGCAGGAAATCCGCTCGCTGCGCCCCGATCACGACGATGCGCGCCATGTGGAAATCCTGGTGCGCATGGTGGACGAACAGGGCACGCTGATCATGCCGGGCGCGTTTATCCCGGCCGCCGAGCGCTATGACCTGATGGGCCATGTCGACCGCTGGGTGATCCGCAACGTGCTGCAGCAATATGGCGACCGGCTCGCCGGCGTGCCAGGGCTGTCGGTATCGATCAACCTGTCGGCGAACTCGCTGGGCGAGCCATTCCTGCTGCCCTTCCTGCACGCGGCACTCGAGGATTCGGTGCTGCCGGCAAACCGCATCCGGCTGGAGATCACCGAAACCGCACTGATCAACAACATGACTGCCGCCAGCCGCGTGGTGGCCGACATGCGCAGTGCCGGGTGCACGGTGGCGCTTGACGACTTCGGCTCGGGGCTGTCGTCGTTTGCATACCTGAAGCAGTTTCCGGTGGACTACCTCAAGATCGACGGCAGCTTCATCCGCAACCTGGCCCGCAACGCCGTGGATCGCGAGATCGTCAGCTCGATCAACGACATCGGCCATCGCCTTGGCGTACGGACCGTGGCCGAATGGGTCGAGGACGAAAGCACGCTGCACACGCTGCGGGCGATCGGGGTGGATTACGCGCAGGGCTACGCAATCGGCAAGCCGATGCCCCTGGAGTCCTTTCTCGACACCTGCGAAAACGCCGCCGCCTGAGCCCATTCGCGCCTGCCGCGCGCCGTGATGCATCACGCATCACAATTCCTCTCAACGCCGTTCGGATTTCCGAACGGCGTTTTGGTTTCCAAGTCCGGATTTCCGAACCGCGCCTACGCAGCACCTGAAAAATCCCTTTGTATTCATCGATTTACGACTGTATCCAAGTGCAACAGCGCTGGCATGGGTCGTGCACTCTAGGGCGCCGCCGCAGGCAACATGGCCACGCCCCGCCGCCCCCGAAGAAAGCGACCAGCGGGGCCGGACCAGTACAAAGGAGGAAGTACCCACGATGACAAAACGACTGCCAACCCTGATCTTTGTTGCGATGCTGCTCGGCGTACTCGTCGGAAGCGCCGCGCATAACATGTCCCCCGACGCAGCCACCGCGAAATCGATTGCCGACCACCTGTCGATCCTGACCGACGTGTTCCTGCGGATGATCAAGATGATCATCGGCCCGCTGGTATTCGCCACGCTCGTATCGGGTATCGCCAGCATGGGCGACGGCAAGACCGTCGGCCGTATCGGCCTGAAGGCCATGGCGTGGTTCATGGCCGCGTCGATCACGTCGCTGTTGCTGGGCCTGTTGATGGCCAACCTGCTGGTGCCCGGCCACGGCATGAACCTGCCGCTGCCCGCCGCCGACGCCGCGTCGAACCTGAAGACCGGCGCGCTGAACCTGCGCGACTTCATTGCCCACATGTTCCCGAAGAGCTTCGTGGAAGCCATGGCCACCAACGAAGTGCTGCAGATCGTGGTGTTCTCGCTGTTCTTCGGCTTTGCGCTGGGCACGCTCAAGGACGGCGTGGGCAAGCCCGTGCTGGCCGCGATCGATGGCCTGGGCCACATCATGCTCAAGGTCACCAACTACGTGATGGCGTTCGCGCCGATCGGCGTGTTCGGCGCCGTTTCGGCCGTGATCACGGCGCAGGGCCTGGGCGTGCTGGTGGTCTACGCAAAGCTGCTGGGTAGCGTGTACCTGTCGCTGGCGCTGCTGTGGGCGGCGCTGATCGGCGGCGGCTACTTCTTCCTGGGGCGCGACGTCTTCAAGCTGATCCGCCAGTTGCGTGCGCCGCTGATGATCGGCTTTGCCACGGCCAGCAGCGAATCGGCCTATCCGAAGGTGATCGACCAGTTGTCGCGCTTCGGCGTGAAGTCGCGCATCACCAACTTCGTGCTGCCGCTGGGTTATTCGTTCAACCTGGACGGTTCGATCATGTACACGTCGTTTGCCGCGCTGTTCGTGGCGCAGGTGTACGGCATCCAGCTGTCGCTGACGCAGCAGGTCACGATGCTGCTGGTGCTGCTGGTGACCAGCAAGGGTATTGCCGGCGTGCCACGCGCATCGCTGGTGGTGGTGGCCGCCGTGCTGCCGATGTTCGGCCTGCCCGAGGCCGGCATCCTGCTGGTGCTGGGCATCGACCATATCCTCGATATGGGCCGCACCGTAACCAATGTGCTTGGCAACGCCATTGCCACGACCGTTGTCGCCAAAAGCGAGAACGCGATTGGCGCACCGGAACGCGCCGACGAGGATGACACCTCGGCGGACAGCAACACCGGCCTGACACCCGCTCAGGTCCTGGCCAGCAAGTAATCCTGCTCCAGGTGTGCCAGGGCCCGGCTGCCGATCAGGCAGCCGGGCCTTTTTGCGTTTACACACCCCGGCGCCGGGCCGGTTACGCCGGACGTAGTGCCGGGTGTGGTAAAACGTCGGCTTGCCGATGGCGGTGAAAGCCTTGCGAAAGGTCCGGGACGGAGCTTTTTGTCGCGAGAATTGTCCGATACGCCACCTGGCAACTTCCGCATTCCCGTATCCGCATGATCTTGTCCCCCTCCGACGGCGCAATGTCGCCGTGGCGCCGCGTTGCCCCATTCGTCGCCCTGCTCGCACTGGCCCTGCTGGTCACGGCAGCCGGCTGGCTGGGCTATCGCTATACCTACGACGCCGCGCTGGCCCGCCAGGCCGAGCGCGGCCAGGTGCAGATGCGGCTCTACACGCAGGCGCTGGAAAGCGAGCTGGCCCGTTACGACTATGTACCGAGCCTGCTGTCACTGGACGCCCGCATCGATGCGCTGTTGCGCGATCCCGCCGCGCCGGCGCGCGTGGCGCAGGCCAACGCCTATCTGGCGGCGCTGAACGGCCGCGCCGGCACGCGCGTGATCTACCTGCTCGACGCACGCGGCAAGGTACTGGCCACCAGCAACTACCAGCGCCCCGACAGCTACCTGGGCGAGGACCTGAGCTTCCGGCCCTACTTCCGCGCCGCCATCGAAGGCCAGCTTGGGCGCTTCTATGGTGTGGGCACCACGCGCAGCGAATCGGGGTACTACCTGTCCGCACCGCTCGGCGACCGGGACAAGCCGGTTGGCGTGGCGGTGGTCAAGATCGGCCTGGAACCGCTGGAAAACCGCTGGCAGGGCAACGACAGCCAGATGCTGCTGGCCGACGAGAACGGCGTGGTCATCCTGGCCTCGGATCCTTCGTGGAAGCTGGCCGCACTGCGCGCGCTTTCCGATGAACAGCGCGCCAGGCTCGATCGCAGCCTGCAGTACAACCGCGCGCCGTTGCCGCAGCTGGCACTGTCCACCGTGCGCGAGCTGGGCCCCGCCCAGGGCGGCGACGCGCTGGTGCGCCTGCGCCAGGGCCCGCCGATGCTGGCACAGCGCCAGGCATTGCCCGGTACCGACTGGGACCTGACCCTGCTGACCAATACCTCGCAGGCGCGCGTGGCTGCAATGAACAGCGCCGCGCTGGCCGGCGTGGCATCGGCATTCGTGCTGCTGCTGGCCGCGGCGTGGAACGTGCGCCGGCGCATCATCAGCGAGCGGCTCGCCGCACGGGCCGCACTGGAAGCTGCCAACAGCGAACTGGAACGCAAGGTGGCCGAGCGTACCGCCGACCTTTCCGCCACGAATCATCAGTTGCAGGCCGAAGTCACCGAGCGCATCCGCACCGAGACCCACCTGCGCCAGGCGCAGGACGGCCTGATGCAGGCCGGCAAGCTGGCCGCGGTGGGACAGATGTCGACCGGCATCGCCCACGAACTGAACCAGCCGCTGGCCGCGCTGCGCACGCTGTCGGGCAACACCGGCAAGTTCCTGGCACGCGGTGACTACGCCACGGCGCAGGACAACCTCGACAAGATCATCGGGCTCGTCGAACGCATGGGTCGCATTACCGGCGCGCTCAAGTCGTTCGCGCGCAATCCCGCCGCGGGCCAGCGCAATGCGGCGCAACTGGGCGAGGCCGTGGACAACGCGCTGTTCCTGCTGGATACGCGCGTGGCCGCCGTGGCGCCGCGCATCGAGCGCAGCATCGACACGCACCTGGCCGTGGCCTGCGACCCGAACCGGCTGGAACAGGTGCTGGTCAACCTGATTGGCAATGCGCTCGATGCCATGAAGGACCGCTCCGACGCACACCTCTCGCTGCATGCACACGAATCTGGCGGCATGGTGAAGCTGACGGTGCGCGACAACGGCCCGGGCCTGTCCGAAACCGCCTTTGCACGGCTGTTCGAGCCGTTCTTCACGACCAAGCCGGCAGGCGAGGGGCTGGGGCTGGGCCTGACGCTGTCGGCCGGCATCCTGAACGAGAACGGCGGCACCCTGACCGCCATCAACCACCCGGACGGGGGCGCCTGCTTTACGCTGGCCCTGCCGCAGGCGCGCGAGGAACTCCGCCATGTCGGCTGAACCCATCGATATGGCACAGGCAGCAAACGCACCGGCAGCGCTCACCGTGCTGATCGTCGAGGACGATGCCGATGTGCGGCTGGGCTGCGAACAGGCACTCAGGCTCGAAGGCATTGCCACGCGCGCCGTGGGCAGCACGGAGGCGGCGCTGCGCGAAGTGGAGGCCGGCTACGCGGGCATCGTGGTCAGTGATATCCACCTGCCCGGCGCCGATGGCATGGCATTGCTGCGCGAACTCGTGGCGCGCGATGCGGCGCTACCGGTCATCATGGTCACCGGCCATGGCGATGTCATGCTTGCGGTACAGGCAATGAAACAAGGCGCTTACGACTTCCTTGAGAAGCCGTTCTCGCCGGAACGCCTCGTGGCCACCTGTCGCCGTGCGCTCGACAAGCGCCGGCTGGCACTCGAAGTGGCCGACCTGCGCGCACGCCTGGCTGGCCGCGCAACCCTGTCCGCAAGCCTGATCGGCCATTCGGCCCCGATCGAACGGTTACGCCAGATGATTGCCGACATTGGCGACACCGCCGCCAATGTTCTGATCCACGGTGAGACCGGCACTGGCAAGGAACTGGTGGCACGCTGCCTGCACGAAGCCAGCGGTCGTCGCGCGAAGCATTTCGTGCCGATCAACTGCGGCGGCCTGCCCGAACAGTTGTTTGAGTCCGAGATCTTCGGCCACGAGGCCGGTGCTTTCACCGGTGCAGCCAAACGCCGTATCGGCAAGGTCGAGCACGCGGAAGGTGGCACGCTGTTTCTCGACGAGATCGAGAGCATGCCAATGCCGATGCAGATCAAGCTGCTGCGCGTGCTGCAGGAGCGCGTGGTGGAGCGGCTGGGATCGAACCAGCCTGTACCGGTCAACGCGCGCGTGGTGGCCGCCACCAAAGCGGACCTGCGCGAGATGGCCGATGCCGGCCAGTTCCGTGCCGATCTGTACTATCGCCTGAACGTGGTCACGCTGGAGCTGCCGCCGCTGCGCGAACGACGTGAAGATGTGCCACTGCTGTTCGAACATTTCGTGGCGCAGGCCGCGCTCCGCTTCGAACGCGAGGCCGTGCCCGTTACGCCCGCGGAGCTCGCCGCGCTGGTGGCTTACCCGTGGCCAGGCAATGTGCGCGAATTGAGAAATCTGGCCGAACGCCACGTGTTGGGACTGGGCTGCGACCCCCGGCAGGGCAGCACCGCGCCTGCCGCGTTGCCGCTGGCGCAGGCGGTCGAGCAATTCGAGCGGGCCTTGATCGCCGATGCACTGCGACGCCACGACGGCAGCCTCACGCGTGCCGGTGAAGCGCTCGGCGTAGCCAAGACCACGCTGTTCGACAAGCTCCGCAAGTACGGCCTGTCATGAGTCAGGCGCCATCGACGTGCCGCCTCGCGCAAACAATGTGTCAAATGTATGCAATTCGGGAACCCGCATGCCCGATGGAGAGTCTGTGATCCTGTACGCGACGCCGGCGGCATAAATGTCAATCATCATGACCTTTGTCCACCGAGTCGACTTGATGTTCGTTAAACAACAAAAGTGTGACGCCAATCATTGCTTTCCCTGTGGCAACGAATCATCTTGAAGCCATACTATTGGCATTCGGCATTTTGGGCACTATCGACGTGTCCACCCTGCAGCAGTAGATCGCAGGTGCAGCAAACGTGCACGGCCACCTGAAGCCGTTGCTACGTCAACCAGAGCACAAAGCAACAAAGACCGGCCGGGGAGCGGGTCGCAAGCATCAGGGTCAGTATAAAAACAGCAGCCCGGTCAATGACCGGCGTGGCGTGTCCGAGGGCGCCACGCAGTGCGCAGGTTGCACTGTGCCGCTGATCGACACTACGGGTGAATGGATGAAACTGGATCCGGAACTGGCTGACAAGCCGTACTACAGCACGCGAACCGCGGCAAAGCTTCTTAATGTATCGCTGGGCACCGTCCAGAAAATGGTCGAACGCGGGGAACTTGGCGCGTGGAAGACCAATGGTGGCCATCGTCGCATCCACAAGGAAACCGTCCATCGGCTACTGGCAAACCGGGCAATGCCCGATTCCACCGTCGAGCACAACCTTGATCTCGTGGTCTTCCATCCGAACCACACGGAAGCACAGCGCATCAGTGCCCAGTTGGGCAAATGGTCGCTCCCGCTGAAGACCCAGGTACTCGAGGACGTGGTCGACACCGTGATCACTTCGGTGGATGCACACCCGCGCGTGGTGCTCTACTACGTCGAGGAACTCAACGACGCGGAGTCCGCCACGATCGAGAAGCTGCAGAATTTTTTCTCGCGGCAGCGCGTGATCTTTGCAGTGATTACCAATCGGCAGGCCTATGACGGCGTGGCCGATGCACTGCAGCAATGGGGCATCATGGTGTTCCTGAAGACCCCCTCGCTCGAGGAAATCAAGGGCTTCCTGCGCGCGCAACTGATGATGGGACGGGCTGGCGCCTGATTCACGCGTTGCCCCGGCATCATTGCAACGGCCCGGACTTCATCTCCGGGCCGTTTTTCCGTGGCAAGGCACCTCGCACCGCGTTAAGCGAACGTCAATGTTCAGGCAATGAATGCAATGCTTCATTCATTGCAGACATTACGCGATGACGACCGCATCGACGTCGGTCCGCGCGGCATCGCCCAAACCAGTTGGTGAACTGTCGTCGGCATCCATCATCCAGCCATAGAGGTTGCGCGGATCGGGGGGCATCGCCACGAGCTCGACATGCCGGCCGGCATGGCGCGCCAGCGCAGCCGCATGCAACCAGCGCAGCGCGGAATAGTCCTCGAGCGCAAAGCCCACCGAATCGAACAGCGTCACCTCATCGGCCGATACGCGACCCGGTGCCGCGCCGGACAGAACCTCCCATAACTCGCTGACCGGTGCCTCGGGCCATTGCTGGATCTCGCCCTCGATACGCGACTGCGGCGCGTACTCCACCACGATGCGTGCCCGATGCAGGATGTCGGCATGCAACTCGGTCTTGCCTGGACAATCCCCGCCGACCCCATTCAGATGCATGCCTGCTTGCACCATGTCGGGCAACAGGATGGTGGCGCGCGTCTTGTCGGCCGTGACCGTGGTCACGATGTCGGCACCCTTCAACGCCTCGCGTACCGATTTCACGGGCACGATGGTCAGGCCCGGCACATTTGCGAGATTGCGCGCCAGCCGCGCAGTGGCCGAGGGGTCGATATCGTAGGCACGGATGGTCGAAATGCCGAGCATCGCGTGAAATGCCAGCGACTGGAATTCGGCCTGCGCGCCATTGCCGATCAGCGCCATGACACGTACCCCGGGACGTGCCATGGCTTTCGCGGCCAGGGCCGAAGTGGCGGCGGTACGCAATGCGGTGGCCAGTGTGAGGTCGGACAGCAGCAGCGGAAAGCCGGTTTGCACCTCGGACAGCATGCCGCACGCCATTACGGTCGGCAGCGCGTGTTGCGCGTTGCGCGGATGTCCGTTCACATACTTGTATGCGTACTGCACGCCATCGCTGACCGGCATCAGTTCGATCACGCCTACCGGCGAATGGCTGGCCAGCCGTGCCGATTTTTCGAAGGCGTGCCAGCGCAGGAAATCCTGCCGTACGCAGTCGGCCAGTTGTACGATGGCTTGCCGCACGCCGATGCCGCGCACTAGCGCAGCCACATCGCCAGCGTCGAGAAAGCGGGTCAGCGCGGTTTCCTTGAGCGTTTGTTTCATGGCGGGCTCCCGGTCATGCCGCGGCCGCACGACGCACTGGCGTGCTGGTGCGATCGAGTCTTAGCGTCATGCAATACGCGCCGCCGCCCGACATCATGTACGGTGCGAGGTCCACCTCATGCAACTGGTAACCGCGCCGGCCGAGTTCCTGGCGCAGATGCGGCGTGGTGCGCGTCATCACCACCTGATCGTCGAGGTTGACGGCATTGACGCTGAAATGGCGCAGGTCGTCCGCGCTGGCCTCGATGCGCAGAGCCGCCGGCACGCGCGCACGAAGCACCTTCAATGCAGCCTCGGTGAATGCGGGCGGGTAGTAAAGCACCTCGCCACCTGCCAGCGGACAGAAGCAAACATCGAGGTGATAGCTCTGTTCCGTCGCCAGTTCCAGCGCCACGACCTCCTGGCCGAAGTGTGCAGCCATGGCGTCGGCAGCCTCGTGCGACGAGCGTGGGCCAAAACCGGCCCAGAAGTGCCCGAGCCGTGCATCCCAGATACAGTCGCCGGCACCTTCCTGGTAGCAACCTTCGGGCAGCAGGGCAACCTCGTTGATCAGCCCGCGTGCACGCAGGCTCTCGAAGATGCCCGCGAACGGCTGCTCTTCACCACGGCGCTGCGGATAACGAAAGCGCGCCAGCACCGCCTTGCCATCGAGCACCACAGCCGCGTTGGCCGGAAATACCATGTCGGGCTGTCCCGGCGCACCTTCGGCCACTTCCACCGTAAAGCCAGCCTCGCCCAGCGCGGTGCGCAGCGCATCGAACGATGCCGTCGCATGGCGATGCATGCCTCCGGGATCGCGCGCCCATGCCGCCGGGTCCATCCACGGATTGATACTGTAGGACACGTCGTAGTAAGTCGGGGCGACTAGCAGGATGGTCGGGCGGTCAGTCACGGAGCTCTCCTCGTTGAATCGGAATGTTTTGCCATGAGTGAATTCTGGTGCCCCTGCGCGTCAACGAATAGTTAGCAAACTGGACAAATTGCTAAGTACGTTTGACAATTTGCCAGAGCTTGCTGGCAATTCGCCAGATCCGTACCGGAACATGATGGGAGAGCGCGATGGATGCCACGGATCGACAACTGCTGGGCCTGCTGCGCGACAACGCGCGCATGCCGGTGACGGCGCTGGCCACTGCGCTTCGCGTGTCGCGCGCCACGGTGCAGAACCGGATCGCCAAGCTGGAAAAGGAAGGCCAGATCGTCGGCTATACGGTGCGTCTCAAGCCGGAAGCCGAGCCGCACCGCATCCGCGCCTGGATGACGGTGGCCGTGGAAGGCAACAAGGCGCGCCAGGTGTTGCAGGCGCTGCGCGGAGACCCCAACGTGCAGACGCTGCATACGACCAACGGCCGTTGGGACATCATTGCCGAACTGCGCGCCGATACGCTGGAGCAGTTCGACCGCACACTCGACCGGATCAGGCTGGTCGATGGCATCTCCGCCACCGAAACCAGCATCCTGCTGTCGAGCTACAAACTCTAGGAGGCCCTGCCTGCCAGTGGCGCCTGGGTACCGCGCAGCTTTTCGCGGCGGGTTTCCTCGTGCAGCAGATGCCCGCTCGGCGCCAGCAGGTCGCGCAACGACACAATGCCGATCAGTTGCATCGATGCCAGGCTGTCGACCACCGGCATGCGTGCCACGCTCAGCGCCGCCATCTGTCCGGCCGCGGCCCGGCCGGTCTGCGATGCCAGCAGTACCGTGGGCGTCCCGCTGCCATCGCCCTGCACGCTCACCAGATCGCCGCAGCACAAGCCCGCATCGTCACCGGCATGCGCCGCGGCAATGGCCGTGCGATGCAGCATGCCCAGCACGCGCCCGTCGCGCACCACCGGATACGCGCGATGCGCGGCGTGATCGCCGAAATGGCGCGCCAACGCATCGGCCACCGACAGGTCTGCGTCGATCGACACTACCTCGCGCGTCATCAACTCGTCGACGTGTGAGCGCTCCAGCGGGTCCACGCCATATTCCCGATAGATATGCAGGCCGCGGCGCGCGATCTTCTCGGTCATGATGCCGCGCTTCATCGTCAGCACGGAGAATCCATAGGCCACTGCCGTGGTCAGCAACAACGGCAGCAGGGCCTCGCTGTCATGGGTCAGTCCGAACGCAAAGACAATGGCCGTCAGCGGTGCGCCGAGCACACTGCCCAGCACCCCGGCCATGCAGACCAGCGCCCACAACGCCGGCGATCCGCCCGGCAGCATCGGTCCCAGCACTACCCCAAGTCCGGCTCCCAGCATCAGCAGCGGGGCCAGCACACCGCCTGACGTACCCGAGCCCAGCGCGGCAATCCAGATCACGGCCTTGACCGCCAGCAGTGCCACGGCCACTTCGAGCGCCAGCCGGTTGTTGAGCAGGTCGCCGATCACGTCGTAGCCGACGCCCAGCGCGCGCGGCTCGAGGTAGCCACCAATGCCCACCACCAGGCCGCCGATAGCCGGCCACCACATCCAGTGCATGCGTAGCTTGCCGAACCAGTCTTCGGTGCGATACAGCGCCAGCGTTAGCGCGGCACCGAGCACGCCGCACAGCAACCCCGCGAACACGCAGGAGCCCAGGGCCACGGTACTGGCAGGTGCGGTCTGCAGCGGAAACAGCGGCCCCGCCTCGAACACGAACGGCCGCAGGAAACCGGCCACGGCGCATGCCAGTGCCACCGGCAGCAGGCTGCGCGGGCGCAGTTCGAACAACAGCAGTTCAACGGCCAGCAGCACCGCCGCCACGGGCGTGCCGAAGATTGCCGTCATGCCCGCGCAGGCACCGGCCACCAGCAGCGTCTTGCGTTCGGCGGCGGTCAGGTGCAGGTACTGGGCCAGCAACGAAGCAATCGAACCGCCCGTCATGATGATCGGCCCTTCCGCGCCAAACGGGCCGCCGCTGCCGATCACGATGCCCGACGACAGCGGTTTGAGTACCGCCACTTTCGGCGACATCCGGCTTTTGCCGAACAGCACGGCCTCGATGGCCTCGGGGATGCCATGGCCGCGGATCTTGTCGCTGCCGTAGCGCGCCATCAGGCCGACGATCAGCCCGCCGAGCGCCGGCACGACGATCACCCACGCGCCCAGCGCATGATGGGCCGGCGAACGCTCGGCAAACGACAGGGTCTGGAAAAAGAACAGGTTGGTGAAGAAACGGATCAGGTTGACCAGCACGAAGGCCGCGCCGGTGCTGATGGCGCCGATCAGCAGCGCGATGCCGGCCAGCATGGGCAGGCGGCCGTTCGCGGCGTAGTCCCGTTTCTCGGAATGGTGCAATGCGGAATCAATGTTCATGGACGGAAGCCGGGGGCGGCTTGGATAATGCGGAGGGCACAGCCAGCGGAATATATCACGCCATGATATATTCCGCTGGCCCCCCGCCACCTCATCGTGGCTCCCTCTAACGCCCCCAGCCCCCGTTCTCGATGCCGCCCGCATTCGACCGTTCAAACCCTGTTGCCGAAGCACGCGCCTGGCTCCGCACATTCGTGCCCCTGCCGATCGCCGCGAACCGTCGCGAGCGCTTCAAGAGTTGCCTGGGCGCCCTGCTCGGCCTGGCGCTGACCGAATGGATCAGCCGCCAGTTCCTGCAAGGCTTCAATCCGTGGTTTATCGCCCCCATGGGCGCTTCGGCCGTGCTGCTGTTCGGCGTACCGGCCAGTCCGCTGGCGCAGCCATGGTCGATCATTGGCGGCAATCTGGTGGCGGCCACGGTCGGCGTAGCCTGCGCGCGCTGGATTCCCGACCCGGGCCTGGCTGCCGGCATGGCGGTGGCCGGCGCCATCGCGCTGATGTTCATGCTGCGTTGCGTGCACCCGCCCAGCGGCGCGGTGGCCGTGACGGCCGTGTTCGGCGGCCCGGCGGTGCAGGCGCTGGGCTTCGGCTTTATCGTGATGCCGGCGGCAATCAATTCGATGCTGCTGTTGCTCAGTGCGCTGGCGTTCAACAACCTTACTCGGCGCCGCTACCCACACCGTCCACCCGAGCCGGCCTCGCAGCATCACACCAGGGACGTCCCGCCCAGCAAGCGCGTGGGCTTTACCCGGGCTGACCTCGATGCGGTGCTGGCAGCACGCAATGAATTCCTCGATATCGAGGAAGACGATCTCGAAGCCATCCTCGTGGCAGCCGAACTGCGTGCCTATTCGCGGCGTTTTGGGGATGTGCGTTGCGAAGACATCATGTCGCGCGACGTGGTGGCCGTGCGCCCCGGCCAGTTGGCCGCAGACGCGGCCGCGCTGATGACGCGCCACCACATCAAGGCGCTACCGGTGATAGACCGCCAGCGTCGTTTGCTGGGAATCGTCACGCAGAGCGACTTCTTTCGTGCGTATCGCGTGAACTCGCGGCGCGTCAATGGTGCGGTGCGCGACCTGATGACGCGTACGGTGGTCACGGCGCGCAGCGACCAGCCCATCGTCGACCTGGCCCAGGCGTTTTCCGATGGCGGCCTGCATCACGTGCCAGTGCTCGACGCACACAAACGCGTGGTGGGCCTGGTCACGCAATCGGACCTCGTGGCCGCGCTGCTGCGCAACACCAGTCCGACGGCCTGAACGCCGTGCCGCAGCGTGACGCCCTGATTGTGATGCACTGAGCGCGGCGGTGCTCAGGTGCAATCGTTGATCCGGCAAGGGAAAACCCGGACCATTCATTGATTTCCGCTATGCTTACGGCGTTCTCGCAACATGGACGCCAGGCGGCGCGCGACAATGAGTTCCGGACAACTGATAGAAAAGCTTGCCGCGGTCTTTGCACTGATCGTGCTGATTGGCGGCTCGCTGCTGGTGCTCGCGCCGTTTGCCACGGCGCTGGTCTGGGGCGCGATCCTGGCCTATAGCTCCTGGTATCCCTACTCGGTACTGTCGCGCTGGCTCGGCAACCGGCGTGGCCTGGCCGCGCTGGTGTGCGTGCTGATCGCCGCGATCATCGTGCTGGGCCCGTTTGTCTATGCCGGTGCGAGCTTTTCCGCCCACCTCGACGAACTGACCGGCCTGGTCAACAGCTACGCCGAACGCGGCTTCCCGCAACTGCCCGAGTGGCTCAGCAGCCTGCCCTACGTGGGCCCGCAGTTGCAATCGAGCTACGACAAGATCATTCACGCCGATTCCGAGATGGTCGCCAACCTGCGCAAGCTGATTGCGCCGGTGGGCCATGCGTTGCTGGGCGCGGGGCTGTCGATCGGCGGCGGCCTGGGCCAGCTGGCCCTGTCGATCATCCTGGCATTCTTCTTCTATACCGGCGGTGAACTGGCGGTGGACTGGCTGCGTGGCGGCATGCGGCGCGTGGCCGGCGAACGGGCCGACCACCTGATGGCACTGGCCGGCGGCACCATCAAGGGCGTGGTCTACGGGGTGCTGGGCACGGCGTTCGTGCAGGCGGTGCTGGCCGCCATCGGTTTCTGGATCGCCGGCGTGCCCGGCGCGGCCATCCTTGGCTTCATCACGTTCTTCCTGTCGGTGGTACCGATGGGCCCGCCGCTGGTCTGGATTCCTGCGGCGCTGTGGCTCTACCACGGCGGCGAAACCGGCTGGGCCATCTTCATGGTGGTCTGGGGTGCGGTCGTGGTAGGCATGGCCGACAACGTGATCAAGCCCTTGCTGATCAGCAAGGGCACGGGTCTGCCGCTGATCTGGATCATGATGGGCGTGCTTGGCGGTGCGCTGGCATTTGGCTTCCTCGGCGTGTTCCTGGGCCCGACGGTGCTGGCCGTTGCCTATGCACTGCTGCGAGACTGGACCATCGGTACGCAGGAACGCCCTGCCGTGACGGCGGTCACGCCGGCCCCACCGTCGCAACTGACGCCCGACGCCTGAGCCGCATGCCGCCACTTACACCCGCGGCGCCACACCCCCCGGAGCAGGACCTGCACCGGCTCGTGGCATGCGAATACTGCGACGCGCTCTATGAACGTACCGCGCTGGAACCGGGCGAGCGCGCCACCTGCCTGCGCTGCGGCGGCGCGCTGTATCGCGAGAGCACGCGCGCTTACCGGCGCTTGTTGCCACTGGTGATTACCGCGCTGATCCTGTTCCTGGTATCGAACACCTACCCGATTGTCGAGATGGATCTCAAGGGCGTGCGCACCGAAACCACGCTGTGGGGCGCGGTGCAGGCACTGCATTCCGATCACATGACGCTGGTGGCCATTCTGGTGTTTGGCACCACGATCCTGTTCCCGTTGTCCGAGATGCTGATGATGTGCTACCTGCTGGTGCCGATGGCGCGCCATCGCATGCCGCCCGGCTTCGACCGCATCGTGCGTGGCATTCGCCAGACCCGGCCATGGGGCATGATCGAGGTCTTCATGATTGGCGTGCTCGTCACCGTGGTCAAGCTGTCGACCATGGCCCAGGTCATTCCAGGCGTGGCACTGTGGTCGTTCGGCGCGCTGGTGGTGGTACTGGCCGCGATGCTGGCCTTCGATCCGCGCGAACTCTGGCATTACCTGGAACCGGCAGGTGCCGACGAGGTGCCGCCACGGGATTCCTCAGCATGACCCCGCCGAATCCGTCACCGCCCAATCCGTCGCCCAATCCGCCGCGCGCGTCACGCACGGCCCAGGCGCGCGAGCAGTTGGCGCGCTCGCGCCGCGTAGCGGCCGACGTGGTGGCCGGCCTGACCGACGACGACGAACGCACGCCGCTGGCCCAGGTGCCCACGGCCAGTTCACGCGGACTGCTGTCGTGCCACGCGTGCGACCTGGTAAGCCCGATCACGCTCGATGGCGAGCCGTGTCCGCGCTGCGGCGCCACGCTGCACCGGCGCAAACCCGCCAGCCTGGCCCGCACCTGGGCCTTCCTGCTGGCGGCGTTCATCCTCTATATTCCGGCCAACCTGCTGCCGGTCATGATCACCCAGTCCATCCTGGGCACGCAGCGCGATACGATCATGTCGGGCGTCATCTACCTGTGGCTGTCCGGCTCGCATCTGCTGGCAGGCGTGGTACTGATTGCCAGTATCGTGGTGCCGCTGCTGAAGATGGTCATCCTGACACTGCTGCTGGTGTCGGTGCAGTTCAGGTCCACCTGGCGCATTCGCCAGCAGACCCGGCTCTATGGACTGGTCGAAGTGATTGGCCGATGGTCGATGCTCGATATCTTCGTGGTGGCGTTGCTGGCCTCGCTGGTGCGGGCCGGTGCGCTGGCCACCATCATTCCCGGGGCCGGGGCACTGGCCTTTGCCTCGGTCGTCGTCTTGACCATGCTGGCGTCGCTAAGCTTCGACCCGCGCCTGCTATGGGATTCGCTCGATGCGAATGCCCCACCGAAATTGCCGGAATCCGACAATGACCGATCCTGATACTCCAAACTCCTCATCCGGCTTGCCGCAACCGGCACGCAAACGCCGTGCGCGCTGGCTGCCGTCACTGGTCTGGCTGATTCCGATCGTGGCCGCCATCGTGGGCATCTCGCTGCTGGTCAACACGCTGGCCTCGCGCGGTCCGGAGATCACGATCACGTTCCGTACTGCGGAGGGCCTGACGCCGGGCAAGACCGCGGTCCGTTACAAGGACGTCGATATCGGGCTGGTCAAGTCGGTACGTCTGGCGTCGGACCGCTCGCATGTGCTGGCCTCGATCGAGCTGACCAAGGACGCCGAGAGCTTCGCGGTCAAGGACACGCGCTTCTGGGTAGTGCGGCCTCGCTTTGCCACGAGCGGTGTCTCGGGACTCGAAACGCTGCTCTCGGGCGCCTATATCGGCGTGGATGCCGGCAAGTCCGGCGAATCGACCCGCAGCTTCACGGGCCTGGAAGTGCCGCCCGTGGTAACCACCGACGCATCGGGCAAGCAGTTCGTCCTGCGCGCGCAGGACCTGGGCTCGCTCGACATCGGCTCGCCGGTCTACTACCGTCGGGTGCCGGTGGGCCAGGTCGTGGCCTACCAGTTGGAACCGAACGGACGCGACATCACGCTGCGCGTCTTCGTCAACAAACCCTACGACAAGCTCGTCACGGCCGACACGCGCTTCTGGCACGCCAGCGGCGTCGACCTGAAGCTCGATGCCGGCGGTCTGAAGCTGTCCACGCAGTCGCTGGTCACGGTGCTGCTGGGCGGGGTGGCCTTCCAGGCGCCGGACAACAGTGGCACGCAGACCGCAGCCACCGAGAACACGCAGTTCCTGCTCGCCTCCGACCAGACCGAGGCCATGAAGGAACCCGAGGAACTGGCACCAACGCTGGCGGTGCTGAACTTCGACCAGTCGGTGCGCGGCCTGGCACCCGGCGCGCCAGTGGACTTCCGCGGCGTGATCGTGGGACAGGTACGTTCGATCGGCATCGAATACCAGCGCGACAAGAAGGCATTCCGCATGCCGGTGGTGGTTGAACTCTATCCGTCGCGCATGGGATTCCGCGAGCGCGACGTTGCCGACGAGACACGCAAGCACGCGATCGTGCAGGGACTGATCAAGCGCGGCATGCGCGCGCAATTGCGTACGGGCAACCTGCTGACAGGACAGCTGTACGTGGCACTCGACTTCTTCCCGAAGGCCCCCACGCCGAAGGACCTGAACCTCGACGCGCCGATGCCTGAGTTCCCGACCACGCCGGGTGCCTTCGACGAACTGCAGGCCAAGCTTGGCGAAATCGTCAACAAGATCGACAAGGTGCCATTCGACCAGATCGGGCAAGAGGCACGCACGGCGATGGTATCGATGAACAAGATGCTCGAAACCGCGGACAAGCTCGTGGTCCAGCTCAATGGCGACGTGGCGCCGCAGGTAACGTCCGCGTTGCAGGACGCACGCCGCACGCTGGCATCAGCCAATGGCACGCTGGCATCGGACGCGCCATTGCAACAAGACACGCGGCGCATGATGCAGGAACTCACGCGCACGGCGGTCTCGCTGCGCGCACTGACCGATTACCTCGAACGCCATCCCGAGGCGCTGCTGCGCGGCAAGACGGAGGACAAATGATGACAACCACGACGAAGCTGGCTGGAATCGCGCTGGCGGCCGCCCTGCTGCATGGCTGTGCATCGCCCGAGCCGCGTTACTACACATTGTCCGGCGGCGCGGCAACCACGCCTGCCAGTCAGGGCGCGAAACCGCTCTGGATTGAAGTGGCTCCGGTGCGCGTGCCCGAGCGCCTCAACCGCGCGCAACTGGTGGTGGCGGATGGCACCACCGGCGGCGTGAAGGTGCTCGACCAGTCGCGCTGGTCGGCACCGTTGCCCGACGAACTGCGCGACGCGCTGTCGCAACAGTTGCAAGGCGGCCTGGGCGCCGTGGACATCTATCAGCAGGGCCTCTCGGAAGTGGAGCCCGTGTTTCGCGTGACGACGGAAGTGGTTCGGCTCGATGCCGAGGTCGGCCAACGGGCCGGCGCGACGATTGCATGGACCGTGCGCCGCCTGCCCGATGGCAAGGTGCAGAGCGGCCGTACGGAAGCCGATTTGCCGGCGCCGGGGCAGGTTGATGGCGTGGTCAATGCGTGTCGCCAGATCGTTGCGGCCACCGCATCCGATATTGCCGCAGGCGTGCAGTCGCTGCGGGTCCAGCCTGGCACTACGCCGGCCCGCTAGTCCTCGGGGCCGCCTTCGGCCAGCGCCTGCGCGCGACGTGTGGCGCGGCGGCGCTCGGCCTCGGCCATCGCGGCCAGACAGGCCGCGGCATCGCCATTCACCAGCCGCACGCTGCAGGCCAGCATCAGGTTGATCGGCAAACCGAAGTTCTCGACCACGTAGCCGCGTGCGTCGCGCGCATCGCCATCGTCATCGGTGGTAACGCGCACCCGTTCGAGCAACGGGCCGGTATCGGCCGCGTAGCCCCACACGGTCTTCTGCAGCGCTACTGCGAATCCGACTTCGAACGCCGTACCACTATCGGGTTCACCGGGACCGCGGAAATCATCGAGATTGGCCATCACGATATCGGCTCGACGGATCAATGCAATATTGGCCTCGTAGATCCATTGCGCGGTGTCGGGACCTGGCAACCCTTGCGGCGCAGCCTTGTCGAGCGGATACAACCCTTCGAAACCGAATTGCGCGCAAAGCGATTTCAGCTGCTGGCCCCAGGCCAGTGCATCCTTGCGAAATACGTCGAATCCGGCGAGGTAGATGGTCTTCATGGCGTCACCTTGAAGGAGAGGGACGGATGAAGGATACCTCAGTGTTGGCGACAGGAAGCTCCCCTCTCCCACGATAGTGGGAGAGGGGTTGGGGGTGAGGGCATTGAGGTTCAAATTGCGACTAGTCTCGGCTTGAACCGCCGACCCTCTCCCCCGCCCCTCTCCCGCGTGCGGGAGAGGGGAGCAAACCATTGGCAAGCGGGCCGATTACGGATTGATGGCCGGGTGCTTTAGCGCGTGCGCGGCCTCGGCCATGTGTTGGCGATAGTTGCGCTCGTCGGGAGACAACCCCAGCTCGCCATCGCGGTACGCCATCGCCAGCGCCTGAATCGACGCCGGATGCTCGCGTTCGGCGGCCGCTTCATACCAGGCCACCGCGCGTGCATCGTCGCGTGCCACGCCTTCTCCTTCGCGGTACGCGTTGGCCAGCATGAACATCGCCTGTGCCACGCCACCATCGGCCGCCACCTTGAACCAGCGTACTGCTTGTGCCGGATCGGCGGTGCGGCCATAGCCACCGCGCAATAGCAGGCCCAGATAGAGGGCTGCCCCGATATCGCCCGCGCGCGCAGCGGCCTCGAGCTGCTGCCATGCCAACGGCAGATCGACGTTACCCGATGCCAGACCTCCGAGCATTGCCGCCTTGCCTAACAGGAACTGGGCGCGCACATGGCCACTATCGGCCGCGAGTCGAAGCCAGCGCTCACCGTCGGCGCGAGCTTCGGCGTCGGGGCGTGCCAGCAGCGCTTCACCCAGCGCTGCGCGGGCCTGCGTTTCGCCAGCAGCTGCGGCCCGTTGAAGCCGGCGCAGGGCCGCCGTGTCTCCGGCGGATGTGGCCATCAATTGCCATTGCGCAATTTCCGCCTGGCGCGTATCGGACTGATGGCGCCAGACCGCGGCGCCGGCCACGCCGGCAGTGGCCACCGTCACGGCCAGTACGGCAGCCAGGAACGATGGGTGAATACGCGGCAGGCGCCGTGGCGCAACATGTACGGTCGTAGCGGTAGCTTGCATCGGATTACTGGTTGAGATCGATCTTGTACTTCGACAGGTTCTTGCCAGAGCCATCGTCGGCGGCGACCAGCGTCACGCCCGCAACGCCACCGGCTGCTGCCTGCGCGAGCATGCCCACACCCGAGCTGAACACCACGTCGCCCGAGGTGACCACCTTGGTGAAATGCCAGCTGCGCGCGTTGCCGTTCGCGGTACGCGTCACGGCGCCAAGCGTCTTGACGTGGCTGATCAGCACGTCACGGTTGGCGTCGGGCGACGCGTAGACCGTCTTCGTACCATCGAGGCCCGGAAAATTTCCGCCACCGCTGGCGCGATAGTTGTTGGTGGCCACGATGAAATTCATCGCGGCGGTCACCGTTGCACCCTTGTAGGTCAGGTTCTTGATACGGCTGCCAACCGGCTGCGTAACGTCGATCTCGTACTGCATGTCCGGATCGGTGAACATGTCGAAGTTGTAGCCCGGGAACGTGCTGATCAACTGCTGTTCGGTGGTCTTCGACGGGTCGATCTGATTGAAGCGCTTTGCCGCCGTTTCCAGCCACGCCTTGACCTCGTCGCCGTTGACCTTCACGGCATAGACCGTGTTCGGATACAGGTAGAGGTCGGCTGCGTTGTTGATGGCAAGATTGCCTGCCGCGACGTCGGTGTAGTCGTTGCCTCCGCCGAAGCCGCTCTTGAACGGTGCCGAGACGGACAGCACCGGCAGCGATGCAAGTGCCGGCAGATTGGCGGCGATGTAGTCCTTCACATATGCGGCCTGGGCCTGGTTGACGATCTCGATCGCACCCGGATCACCCACGTCGGCGAAGTAGCTGGTCATGCGGTAGTCGGTGGTGCCAATCGGCGTCTTGACGTACTGGATCGTGGCCTGGTGTTCGGTATCGATAGCCGACGCCACGCTCGCGTCAGCGGCCACATAGGTCTTGTCGGCATTCTGGGTCGAACGCGCTTCGACCTTGGTATTGGTGCGATCGACGCTCCACGCCTTGCCGTCATGCGTTAGCGCCAGGTTCACCACACCGAGATGCTTGCCCCAGTAGTTGGCCATTACGGTCGGCACGCCGTTGACGGTACCCTTGACCTTGTCGACGCCAGGCAGGTTGAACTGGCCCACCGTGCTCGCTGCATCGGGGAACACCTGGTGCGAGTGACCGATCAGCATCGCGTCGACGCCCGCCACCTTCGACAGGTGGTAGCTGCCGTTCTCCATGGTCGGCGAATACGTGGAATTGTCGAGGCCACCGTGCGAGATCACGACGATCAGGTCGGCACCCTTCGCGCGCATTTCGGGGATGTACTTCTGCGCGGTTTCAACCACACCTTCGGTGTAGACCTTGCCATCGAGCCAGCGCTTGTCCCAGCTCAGGATCGCGGGCGGTGCAAAGCCGATGATGCCAACCTTGACCGGTACCGGGATCGTCTTGCCATCGGGGCCGGTGGCGCTGAGTGTCTTCGTCAGGATCGCGTACGGCTGGAACAGCGGTTGGCGCGTCTTGACGCTATACACGTTGGCAAGCACCTGCGGGAACTTCGGACCCGCGCATGCCGTTTGCGCAGCCGGGTCAGGCAGTCCGTCGACATTGAAGCGGTTGCCGGTGACCTGGCTCAGGTACTGCAGGCCATAGTTGAACTCGTGGTTGCCAATGCCGCCGCCGTCGAAACCGGCGGCGTTCATGACCTTGTACATGGCCAGCGCCTCGGTGCATGAGACCGGCTTGACCAGCGCCTGGTAGTCGGACAGCGCGGTGCCCTGGATGGTGTCGCCATTGTCCAGCAGCATGCTGTTCGGGAATTCCGCGCGCGCAGTCTTGATCAGCGTGGCAACCCGTTCGAAACCGATTGACTTGTCTTCGGCCAGCTTGAAGTAGTCATAGCTGAGCACGTTGGTGTGCAGGTCGGTGGTTTCCAGCAGGGCCAGCGTGGTCTTGGTTCCCGCCGGGATCGACGCGACGGTGCCGCCGTTATTACCGTTGTTGCCGTTGCCGGCGTTGTTGTCGTCGGAGCCACAGGCGGCCAGCGCCGTGGCTACCGCGGCCGCCAGCATGGCAGCCCGGATGCGATGGAATTGCATGGTCTCGGATTCCCTGTTGTCTTTTGATTTTTTTGGCCTAACCCGGCAATTGTCGGAATCCGGCATGGCAGGAAAGTGGCGAAACGACGTCATTCCGATGACAATCGTTCAAAATATGACAAAAAAGTCATATATGAAAATGCAGTGCGGGCAGGACCATTATTCCGATCCGGTGAAGTGCCTTATCCATCCGCGCAATTGACGCTGCGTTATATAGGCGCTTATATTGCGAATGGTGACAATCGTGCACTCCACACGCCGTACGCCGCACAGCAACCCTTACCAACGCATCCGCCATGAACCTCCGTACTTCGCCCTTTCTGCGTCGCGCCGCATCCGGCGCCGCGCTGGTCGCCCTGACCCTGGCCGCACCGTCGGCCTTCGCCGCCGACCTGGTGGTATCCGCCGCCGCGAGCCTGACCAACGCGTTCAAGCAGCTGGGCGAACAGTTCGAGCGTGCGCATCCCGATACCAAGGTGGTGCTGAACTTCGGCGCGTCCGACGTGCTGATGCAGCAGATCGTCAAGGGCGCGCCGGCCGATGTGTTCGCCTCGGCCGATCAGGATGCAATGAACAAGGCAGAGACCGAAAAGGTGGTGCAGGCGGCCACGCGCAAGGATTTCGCGGCCAACGCCATCGTGCTGATCGTGCCCCATGACAGCAAGCTCGGCATTGCCTCGCCCAAGGACCTGACCCGCGCCGACGTCAAGCGCATCGCCTATGGCAATCCGTCGTCGGTGCCGGTCGGCCGCTACACCAAGGGCGCGCTCGAAGCGCAGGGTCTGTGGGACGCCGTGGCCGCCAAGGGTGTGCCGGCCCAGAACGTACGGCAGGCGCTGGACTATGTGGCGCGCGGTGAAGTCGATGCGGGCTTCGTGTTTGCCACCGACGCAACCGTGATGCCCGACAAGGTCACGGTGGCTACGCGTGTGCCGACCACCACGCCGGTCACCTACCCGATCGCGGTGACCGCGCAAACGAAACAGGCGCAGCAGGCCAACGCGTTCGTGCAGTACGTGTTGTCGGCCGAGGGCCAGGCTACGCTGGCCAAGTACGGCTTCCAGAAGCCGTGATGCCCTGCCACACCGCAACGCTGCAATAACTGTCTGAAGTCACTGCCATGGATGCTGTCTGGGTTCCGCTACTGCTGTCGCTGAAGGTGGCGGGATGGGCCACGCTGCTCAATACGATCCTTGGGGTGGCGGCTGCCTATGCCATCGCGCGCTGGCGCTCGTCGGCGCGCGACGTGGTCGATGCGATCCTGACCTTGCCGCTGGTGCTACCGCCCACGGTACTGGGTTACTACCTGCTGGTGCTGGTGGGTCGTCGCGGTGTGTTTGGCGCATGGCTCGAAAAGCTCGGCATCGAGCTGGTCTTCACCTGGCAAGGGGCCGTGCTGGCCTCCACGATAGTCGCCTTCCCACTGGTGCTGAAGTCCGCGCGCGCCGCATTCGAAGGTGTCGATCACCAGCTTGAGAATGCCGCCCGTGTACTGGGCATTTCCGAGGTCGGCATCTTCTTCCGCGTGACGCTGCCGATGGCCTTGCCCGGCATTGTCGCGGGCGTGCTGCTGGCATTTGCCCGTGCGCTGGGCGAGTTCGGCGCCACGCTGATGGTGGCCGGCAATCTGCCGGGACGCACCCAGACGCTCTCCGTGGCGATCTACGAGGCAGTGCAGGCAGGCAATGACGACACCGCCAACCTGCTGGTGCTGGTCACGTCCGTGACCTGCGTCGTGTTGCTGGTGGTGGCCGCACGGCTGGTACCGCCCGCGCAACGCGGTACCGGCGATGTCTACGAACGACGCAGATTCCGGCACGAAGCCGCCACCAGGTGAAATTGCCATGAGCATGCAGATCACCGTCCGCAAACGCATGGCGTCGCAGGATCGTCAGTTCGCGCTCGATATCGCCTTCGAATCGGATAGCCGCCGCATTGCCTTGTTCGGACCATCCGGCGCCGGCAAGAGCCTGACGCTGCGCGCCATTGCAGGACTGATGGCGCCCGACAGCGGCCGCATCGTACTCAATGGCCGCACGCTGTTCGACAGCGCGACCGGCATCGACGTCCGCCCGCAGGAACGCCGCGTGGCTTACCTGTTCCAGGACTACGCGTTGTTTCCGCACCTGACGGTGGCACAAAATATTGCCTTCGGACTCCGGCAAGGCTGGCGCAATCCGGCACGCCGGGCATTGCCGCCCGAAGCCGCACGCTGGGTCGACGCATTTGGCCTGCGCGAAATCGTCAATCAATATCCCGCCCAGATCTCGGGCGGCCAGAAACAGCGCGTGGCGCTGGCCCGTGCACTGGTGGCCCGGCCGGACATCCTGTTGCTCGACGAACCGTTCTCGGCGCTGGACCCCGCGCTACGCGTACGCATGCGCGAGGAACTGCGCGCGTTGCAGGAAAGCCTGGACGTGCCGATGCTGATGATCTCGCACGACCCCGAAGATGTGGAAGTGCTGGGCGACCACGTGCTCGAGATCCGCGATGGCCATATCCATGCCAGCGGGCGCGCGCACCGGCACCCGCCGGTCTATGCGCAGGAAAGCGCGCGTATCGCCTAGCTTTTCCGGCTTGCCGACAGATCGCCTACCGATCGCCGAGCAGCAGTTTCGCGGCGATCGCCCACATGGTCAGGCCCACCACTACTTCGAGTACCTGCCAGGCACGCGGCCTGGCAAAGATCGGCCGCAGCAAAGCCGCGCCATAGCCTAGCGAGAAGAAGAACAGGAACGATGCCGTCATGGCACCCGTGGCAAACGCGGGTTCGTGACCTGCGAACTGTGTCGACACCGACCCGATCAGCACCACGGTATCGAGCCAGACATGGGGGTTGAGCCACGTGAATGCCAGGCAAACCATCAGCGTGGCCGATAGCGGACGCGCTTCGGCATCGCTGGGCACCAGGGCATCGTGCGAGCGCCACGCCGTCCACAGGCTGCGCCCGCCATACCAGACCAGGAAAGCCGCGCCGCCATAGCGCATGGCATCGCCAAGCCACGGCAGCTTGCGGATCATCACCGAGAAGCCCGACACGCCCATGAAGATCAGCGCGGCGTCAGACGCGGCGCAAACCAGGCAGACCCAGAACACGTGTTCGCGGCGCAAGCCCTGGCGCAGCACGAACGCATTCTGGGAACCGATGGCGAGAATCAGCGACAGCCCAAGGCTGAAGCCGGCGATGGCAGCATGCATGACAGGATCGGAAATGGAAACGGGCGCCCTGCGAGGGCGCCCGGAAACCGGCATTTTATCAGTGCTGCAATGCGTAGTCGCTACGTCAGATCATGGTGCCCAGGATCACGCTCGATGCCTTGAAGATGGCCAGCGCGCGCGTGCCTTCCTGCAGCGCCAGCTCGTGCAGCGCCGTATTGGTGATGATGGCCGCGACCGTACCGCCCCCATCGAGATCGAGCACGACCTCGGCATTGACCGCGCCAGGCACCACACGCGCCACCACGCCCGGCAACTGGTTGCGGGCCGATAGCCTGAGCGCCGGGTCTGGCAGGCCGATCATTACCGACGATGCCTTGACCAGTGCAAATGCCTCGGCACCAGGCGCGAGGCCCAGTGTCTCGACGCTTTCGTGCGTAATGGTGGAAACGATCTGCTGACCGCCGGGCAACGCCAGCGTGACCTCATCGTTGACCGCGCCGGTTTTCACGGCTTCGACGCGGCCGAACAGCTTGTTGCGCGCACTGGTCTGGATCATCATGCGTTGGATCAGGTGAAGGTCATCAGGATTCGCATCGGACATCGCGCCCGCCTTTTCCAGATGGGCGATGAAGCGCGCATGCTCGGCCTCCATCGCGCGATAGGTTGCGATCAGGCGCTCGGCACGTTCGGTCAGTCGCGTGCCGCCCCCGCCCTTGCCCCCCGCCGCGCGCACCACCAGTGCTTCACCAGCACTGTTGTTCATCGCATCGATGGCATCCCACGCGCCTTTGTAGCTGATGCCCACTGCGCGTGCGGCGGCCGTGATCGAACCGTGTTCCCCGATGGCGGCCAGCAGCGCGATACGCTCCTTGCCGCCCCAGTCCTGCTTGCCGGCGCGGAACCAGATGGCACCCTGGAGTTCAAGCATGCGTGGATATATGCGAAGTGAAGATGCCGTATGGTAACGCCAGTCCGCCGGACTGGCGCAATCAGCCAATCAGCTCTGGTGCGCAGGGATATACCAGCGCATCACACTGCCGGCAAAGTACTGTTTGTCGAGTTGCCGCAGCAGGCGCCATGCGGTGAAGGCGTCCACCGCCAGATCCACCCAGGCCCACGGGTGATTCGGATCGCCATCGCGTACGATCTCGATGGAGTTGACCGGCGCGTACACCTTGAGCTTGTCGCGCAGCATCTCTTCTGTGACATCACGATGTAGCCCGCGAATCAGTACCTGCATTGCATCCTCTCCCGGTAGGAAGTGGTGATGCGTGTATTGTAGGCCGCGCATCGCATTGTGGCAGTTGGTCGATGCGGCTATCGCACGTTTCATGCCATGATGTGCACGCCACCATCCACGTACACGGTATTGCCCGACACCCGTCGCGCATATGGCGTGGCCAGGTAGGCCGTGGTGAACCCCACGTCCATGATGTCGACCAGTTCGCCCAACGGCGCGCGGCCGGCGGCTTCCGCCAGCAGCAGATCGAAATCCTTGAGTCCCGACGCGGCACGGGTCTTGAGCGGCCCCGGCGAAATCGCATGCACGCGGATACCTTGCGGTCCGAGCTCATAGGCAAGGTAGCGGCAAGAGGCTTCGAGTGCCGCCTTGACCGGGCCCATCAGGTCGTAGTTCGGTACCACGCGATTGGCGCCGTCGTAGCTCATTGCGAACAGCGTGCCGCCCTGCCCCATCAAGGGCACCGCGCGACGGGCCATGCGGATGAACGAATGGCACGAGACATCCATCGCACGCGCGAAACCTTCCGCCGACGAATTGATCAGGCCACCCTGCAAGTCGGCCTTCGGCGCGAACGCAACCGAATGCACCACCGAATCGAGCCGTCCCCAGTCGGCTGCAATACGCGCGAACAGCGCATCCATCTGCGTCTCGTCCTCGACGTTCAGCGGCATCAGGATCGACGCGCCGATCTGTTCGGCCAGTGGCGCCACATGCGGATACGCCTTGTCGTTCAGATAGGTCAGGGCCACCTCGGCACCAAGTTCATGGAACGCGCGCGCGCAGCCCCACGCAATCGAATCCTCATTGGCCACGCCCACCACCAGAACGCGGGCGCCAGACAACGGCGGGTTGGGTACTTGCACCATGTGAAGTCTCCTGCGGAGTCGCGATCTGCTTTCCCGATTGAAACGCGTTGCCCTCACCCCCGCCCCTCTCCCGCGCGCGGGAGAGGGGAGAAAACCCGAGGTCAGGTCTCTTCTTCCTGTGTCGCCTTGCCGTGGTCGGTACCGAACAGCTCGGCGACCTCGCGATAGCGTGCGAGCCACTCCTCATCCAGTGGACCGCCAACGGTCAGCACACGATGCGCCAGCACCATGATGCGGCGGCGCTCCTTCATGTCGGGCACCAGCTTCGGCAAAGCCTCGATCGCGCCTTGTGGATCGAGACTGACGATATAGCTCTGCCGGCGCACTGCATCCTTGAACTGGGCCAGCGTGATGCGCTTCTCCGGTGGATTCTCGCGCGCCAGCTTGCGCAGCAGGTTGAACGGTCGCTCCTCGATTGCCGAGCGGCCTTGCGTAACGTACGACAGGATGCGCAGGAATGCATCGAGCGAAGTGCCCGTGCCGATCTCGCGCTCGGCCTCGCGCCGCCGCAGGTCGGCCACCTCCTTGCGCAACGCCGTAATGGCCGGCGACTCGGCGCGTTTGGGCGTGGCCGTCATGCCCAGCAGCGCTGGCAGCCACGGCCCACCGTAGATCGATTCGAACATCCGCTCCTGCCACGCATCGCGTGCATCGCGGTACTGGTCCAGCGAGCGCACGATCTGGTCGGACATCGCTTGCTGCATGAGCAGGAACGGGTTGTCCGGCGACACGGGCTGCCGCGCGTCGCGGACAGCCGGCGCCATGGTGGCAATCCACTGCATCCACGGATTGGTGTCGCTGGCCAGCGAGCGTTCGAGCCGAGACGGGTGAACTGCGCGGATGGCCTCCGCCGTGGTCTCGTTGGACATCGCACGCACGAATGGCGAGGCAAACGTGTCGTACAGATGCTGGTTGATCTCGGCCACGCGGCGCACCACCTCGAACGGTTGCTCGTCGTCGCGACCATCGTCGAGCGCGAGGATATCGTCGATGGTACGCCGTTCAAAACGCACCAGGTAGCGCCCTTCGATCAGGTCGCTATGCGGTGCCTCAGGCGCGACATCCTCGATCTTGGCCTCATACAGGCCCGGCGGCAGCACATCGATCAGGTCCAGCGCGCAGAACAGTTCGGAGTGTTCCTTGTTGGCTACGCTGCCCGACACGAAGATGCCCAGATGCCCGATCGACGGATGCAGGCAATAGACAATGGTCTGCTCGTTGGCCACGAGCTCGTCCACGTTCGCGTAAAGATCGGGAATCCAGTTCAGCGCCTGCTGCGGCGGCGTGATGTTGTCCCCCCAGGAGGCAAACACGATCACCGGCGAGCGTACATTGCGCAGGTCGATCACGGTCTGGCCGTCCTTGCTGCGCACCTCGCCGGCAGTCAGGTGATTGCCGACGAACAGGTTCTGCACGATCCAGTCGATCTCGGCGCGGTTCATCAGGAAATGGCCGCCCCACCAGCGCTCGAACTCCAGGAAACGCGGGCCTTCGGTATCGGCCTTGGCGTAGACGTTGTAGAGCTTTTCCCAGAGCGTGTTCGAAGGATTGAGCTTCTCGAAGTTCTGCACCAGCCAGGCGCCATCGAAGCGCCCGTTGCCCATGTCCGCCGCCAGCGACGACAGCCATGTGCCACCCAGCAACCCGCCCGCATAGCGCATCGGGTTCTTGCCGCGCACGCCCGACCAGTAGGCCACCGGTGCACCGGCCAGCAGGATTGGGCCGGTAACGTCGGGCGCGGCCGCCGCCAGCATCAACAGCGCCCACCCCGCCTGGCAGTTGCCTACCACGAACGGCTTGCCCGGCGACTCGGGATGACGCTCGGCCACCGCTTGCAGGAACTTGCCTTCGGTACGCGCCACGTCCTCGATGGTCTGCCCCGGACAGGGGTCGCGGAAGAACGTGATGAAGTAGCACGGATGCCCGGTGCGAATCGCATTGCCGATCTCGCTGTCGGCCTTGAAGCCGCCGATGCCAGGACCATGACCCGCACGGGGATCCATCACCACGAACGGCCGCCGGGTCATGTCGGTAGGCGTTTCGGCCGGCGGCACGATACGCAGCAATGCGTAGTTGACGGGCCGCGGCAGGCCGCGCCCGTCGATCAGCACTTCGTGCTCAAACACCAGCACCGGCGGCATGCCGCCGCGTTCGTGCTCGGCGGTTTCATTGCCGCGGGTTCGCAGGATATCGAGGAACAGGATCGAGCGTTGCCACGCATCGATACCGTACTCCCATGCGGCGTGTGCCAGCGGGGTCATCGGGACCGGGGGAAACGTGGCGAACGGGGAAACCGGGGATGCCGAAGATTTCGGCGATTCGGTGACAGGGGCGTCCTGCCCGGGCTTCTGTCCCGCAACAGGTTGGCGTGCATTCATTTCCGTTTCTCCTTGGGGATTGGCGGACTTGGAAGGTGCAGCGAGAGGGCGAGCAAGCAAATCGCTTGCTGCGATGCAACAGCAAAAATCTACCAGTGTCTGCGCCGCATGACAACCGGCACCAAAGACCTACTGGCTGACCGCTCCGTATATGACACTTGCAAGTCATTCCGGGGCGCCGGACATTCGCCTATACTGCCGCAAGACGTTTGCGCAATGCAGCATCCGTGATTGCCGTTGGATGCTGCCTGACGGAATCACCGGTAACCGCCCATGCCG
The DNA here is from genome assembly GCA_963543405.1 of uncultured Cupriavidus sp. Taxonomy (GTDB): domain Bacteria; phylum Pseudomonadota; class Gammaproteobacteria; order Burkholderiales; family Burkholderiaceae; genus Cupriavidus. The sequence goes on along the minus strand of CAUUBQ010000006.1, from coordinate 3,320 downwards.
ACACCCTCGTCCACCGACAAGTACGCCTTGCTGCTCGCCCGCTGCGAGGGCCTGCCGCCGATTCCCACCGCCGTGGCGCATCCCTGCGACTACTCGTCGCTGGATGGCGCGCTGGAAGCAGCGCGGCTTGGCCTGATCGTGCCGATACTGGTCGGGCCCGCGGCGCGAATCCGTGCCGTGGCGGCCGAACATGGCCTGGCCCTCGGCGACACCGAGATCATCGATGCGCCGCACAGCCATGCTTCCGCCGAAGGCGCCGTGGATGTGGTGCGCACCGGCAAGGCCGAACTGCTGATGAAGGGTAGCCTGCACAGCGACGAATTGCTGCATGCCGTGGCACGCGGCGCCAGCGGCCTGCGCACCGAACGGCGCCTTTCGCATGTGTTTGCGATGGATGTGCCGAACTATCACAAGCCACTGTTCATCACGGACGCAGCCGTCAATATCTTTCCCACGCTCAATGAAAAGGCCGATATCGTGCGCAACGCCATCGACCTTGTGCGCGTACTTGGTATCGAACGGCCCAAGGTTGCCATCCTGTCGGCCGTGGAAACCGTTACCGACAAGATTCCGTCGACCATCGAAGCCGCCGCGCTCTGCATGATGAGCCTGCGCGGCCAGATCGAAGGCGGCATCCTCGACGGCCCGCTCGCATTCGATAACGCAATCAGCAAGGCAGCGGCGGAGACCAAGGGCATCAAGTCCGACGTGGCGGGCGACCCCGACATCCTGCTCGTGCCAGACCTGGAAGCCGGCAACATGCTGGCCAAGCAGTTGACCTTCCTGGCAGGCGCGGAAGCCGCGGGCATCGTGCTCGGAGCGCGCGTGCCGGTGATCCTGACCAGCCGCGCCGACAGCGTGCGCGCGCGCATCGGCAGTTGCGCCATCGCGGTACTGCTGGCGCATGCACGGCGCACCGCCGAAGCCGCGGTCAACGTCTGATCCTGCAAGGAGTACCCACAGCGTGAGCACAACGCATCCCGTCATCCTGGTTGTCAATGCCGGCTCATCGAGCGTCAAGGTATCGGTCTATGTGGTGCCCGAGTCCGCGCATGAAAACGTCGATATCCAGCCCACGCTGGCCGCGCATGGCCAGATCGAAGGCATTGGCGTGGCACCGCGCCTCGTCGCACGCATGGCCGACGGGCGCACCGTTGCCGACGAGCGCTTCCCGTTGGAGCAGATCGCCGATCACGACGCCGCATTCCGCCTGATTCGCCTGACCCTGAGCATCGGATTGCGCGACACGCCGCCCGTGGCGATCGGGCACCGCGTGGTACACGGCGGCAGTGAATTCTCCGATGCCGTGCGCATCGACGACGGCGTAATCGCGAAACTCGAGGCGCTGGTGCCTTTGGCACCGCTGCACCAGCCGCACAACCTGACGGCGATCCGCGCAGTACGTAGCGCCGCACCCGACCTGCTGCAGGTGGCCTGCTTCGACACCGCGTTTCATGCGGGTCATGATCCGCTGGCGCAGTTGATGGCGCTGCCCTACGAGTACTACGAGCAAGGCGTGCGTCGCTATGGTTTTCATGGCCTGTCGTATGCATATATCGCGCGGCGGCTCAAGCAGGTGGCGCCCGACCTGGCGGAAGGCCGCGTCATCGTGGCCCATCTCGGCAATGGCGCCAGCCTGTGCGCAATGCGCGGCGGCCGGAGCGTGGAATCGACCATGGGTCTGACCGCGCTCGATGGCATGCCGATGGGCACCCGCTGCGGATCGATCGATCCCGGCGCGGTGCTGTACCTGGCCGCGCAAGGCATGGACGCCGACGCGATCCAGTCGATGCTCTATGGACAGTCCGGGCTCAAGGGCATCTCCGGCATCAGCAGCGACATGCGTGCGCTGCTGGACAGCGACAGTCCGCGCGCAAAGCTGGCAGTCGATTTCTACGCATATCGCGCCGCGCAGGAGATCGGCAAGCTGGCGGTCACGTTGGGTGGCCTTGATGCGCTGGTGTTCACGGCCGGCATCGGCGCCAACTCCCCCGATGTGCGCGCACGGATCTGCGCGCACCTGACCGACCTGTTTGGTGTGGCCATCGATGCCGCAGCCAATGGCGAGAACTGCCAACGCGTCAGCCGCGATACGAGCCGCGTACCGGTGCTGGTGTTGCCAACCGACGAGGAAGGCATGATCGCGCTGTCGACGGCAAGGATACTGCGCGAAAACGGCGGGTTGTAAGTGAGTTTAAGCTCCCCTCTCCCGCTTGCGGGAGAGGGGTTGGGGGAGAGGGCCAGCGGTTCAAATTTCGATCGTCGCGTCTTGATGTGCCGGCCCTCTCCCCCGCCCTTCTCCCATTTCATGGGAGAGGGGAGCAAACCATTGGTTTGTGTTAGTCCTCGAGATAGTGCGCGCGCAATCGATCCACATCGATATCGAGTCCTTCAACGAATCGCTCGACACTCCCATACGCTTGCCCGATCGCATCCATCGATGCCTCCAGATATTCGGGCCGCACATCGAGCAGCGGCATCATGACATCGGGCGATACCCCGATCTGGCTTACACCAGCCAGAATCCTCTCGTTGAAGCCACGATTCCAGTGGTTCGACTCAAGATAGTTGGCCACGATATCGTCCTGCGCGACACCCAGTACGCTCAGCAGCAGCAGTGACGCAAAACCAGTACGGTCCTTGCCTGCAGTGCAGTGGTACAGCAGTGTGCTGCCTGCCTCGGCATGGCGCAGGAACGCGCCAAACGCGTCGCGATAACGCACCGGAAAATCGCGATAGACATCGAGCATGAAGCCATGCATCTGGGTCGCGCTGCTGGTGCGCAGGCGTGGCATCAGTGCATCCATGGACATCGAGCCGTCCAGCACGGGTACGGCCAGCCATTGGAAGCGTTCGCCGAAGACTGCTTCGGCCGGTGACTTCTCGCCCGGCGAGCGGAAGTCGACCACGATGTCGAGTTCCAATGCGTGGAGCTTGTCGAGGTCGGCGGCACAACCGAGTGCGGGATTGGCACTGCGGTACAGCTTCGCCGGCTTGATACGTCTACCCTCCCGCCCAGTCAGTCCACCCAGGTCACGCGCGTTGGCAATGGTCTCCAGATCCAGGCACGGTCGCATGCCGGCCTGGCTTGTTCCTGCGATATCGGTTTTCATCAGGCTGCGCGGGAAACCTCGGACTTCAGACCGGGGATGGATAGCGCGGCGTGCGCAGCACGCCCTTCTCCCGCTTTTCCTCTGTAGGGGCTATCTTTGGGACGGAAGTGGTAGCCATATCCGTCTGCCCGCTGCACCAGCGAACAACGGCTATGGCTGATTCCCTGCACGACGCCATTCGGCGTCTGGATGTTGAACGAGCCTGAC